>JBILHF010000117.1:0-4219 GCA_044350605.1 Opitutales bacterium | reverse complement strand
CGACCTCCGCGCCGTCGTAAGCGGGGAAGTCCTTCTTCAGATTGGCCAGGGCCTCGCGGACTTCGGCGACCATCTTTACGTAATACGGACCGACTTCGCCGCCAGCGCTAGGCGGACGGAAATCACGGTACAGGCTCTTACCTCCCCAGGCGGTCTTGATGAGCAGCACCTGGTCGCGGTAAGCCTGGCCGACGACGTGCCCGAACTGATATTCGGGGCCGAAGTGATGCTTACTCACGTAGGCACCGAAACCGAGGGAGAGCGGACCGACCTGCAAGGGCTGCCCTTCTCGCTGATAACGGACCCAGACATCGTTCCGAACCGTCCATGATCCATCCGGCTGCTTCAAGTGAGCGTAACGCTTGCCCGCCTCGGGCTTGGACATCACGTCCACCAACGTACCCTTGCCCTCGTTGTAATTGCGTCCCGCGAGGTCAGCGACGCCCTGCCCCTGCATGTTGGACTGTCCGGCGAGGATGAAGACCTTGAGTTTCCGGGCAGGCTCGGCGGCGAGGCACAGGGCGGTCCAGCAGAGCAAGATCGGGGCGAATCTCATAAGCCACTTATCCTTCTCTAAACGCCGCCCCGCAAGCCGAACCCCCATGGGGACATCAATTCTGCCCTCGATTCAGTCCTCGATTCAGCCATCAATTCAGCCCTCCACTCTGCACCATGCCCACCGCCCCCTTCCCTCTCTCCGGACTGGCCGACGAAGCCGCTGACGACATCGTCGGACAGATCGCCGCGCACCAGGCACTGGGCTGGAAGGCCATTGAGCTCCGCCTCCTCAACGGCAAGCAGTTCTCCGGCCCAGCCGTAAGCGATGACGAGTTCAAGCACGCCGTCGACAAGATCGAAGCCGCCGGCATGCGGGTCAGCAGCTACGCCTCCGCCATCGGCAACTGGAGCCGACCCATCACGGGCGACTTCGCCACCGACCTCGCCGACCTCAAGGTCCTCATCCCGCGCATGCAGCGCACCCGCACGAAGTTCGTCCGCACGATGAGCTGGGTCCGCGGCGACGTCTCCGAAGACATCTGGCGCGACGAAGGCGTCCGCCGCTACCAGGAGATGGCCAAGCTCGCCGCCGACGGAGGCATCATGCTCCTGCACGAGAACTGCGAAGGCTGGGGCGGCCTTTCCGGCACCAACGCCCGCCGCTTCATCGAAAGCGTCGACCATCCCAGCGTCCGCTACCTCTTCGATATCGGCAACACGGTGTCCTACGGCCAGGAGACCATGCCCTTCTACCGCGAGATCCTACCCTTCGTGGAATACGTCCACATCAAGGATTGCCGTCGTAATCCGGAGGGCGGCAAGAGTAGCGCCTTCACCTACGCCGGCGAAGGCGATGCCCTTGTCCGCGAGATCCTTACCGACCTCATCGCCCGTGGCTACAAGGCCGGGGTCTCCATCGAACCCCACGTCGCCAGCATCGTCCACCTCGGCGAAGGCACCAAGGCCTCCCCGCAGGAGCGTTTTGACTCCTACGTCCGCTACGGTAAGGGCCTCGAGAAGCTCCTCGCCGGGATCCCCGCCCGCTGATGCGCCGCCTGCTCCTCGCCCTGCTCGCGACGTGCGCGCTGCGCGCCGCCGAGCCCATCGTCTCCTGCGATTACGCGGACGATGCCGCGGCCGCCAAGGCCTGGCGGGCGGTGGAAGGCTCGCCGACGGCCCGCATCGGGCAGGACGACATCGCCCACGTGCTCAGGCTCGACTGTAACTTCAGTACCAACAAGCGGGCCCGCACCTACTGGGATCACAAGGTCGACCTGGACCTTTCCACCTCCGAGGGCATCCGCCTCGAGGTCCGTTGCCGCGACCGCGCGCCGATCGCGCAGTTCCATGTCTATTTCGAAGCACCAGGCGGCTGGTACAACGCCAGCTTCACCCCGCAGCGGACCTCGGAATGGACCACCGTCGAGATCCGCAAGGACGCGGCCAAGACCGAGGGCAACCCCGCCGGCTGGAAGCAGATCAAGACGATCCGCATCGCCGCCTATCGCGCTGAGGACAAGGACGCCTATTTCGAGATCCGCAGCCTCCGCAAACTCGGGCAGCTGGGCGACGACACCCACGTCCTTCTGCTCAAGACACCTGACGCCAAGGAACGCTTCGACGAACGTCTCTCGCGTCAGTTGTCGGCGCGCGGCCTCCGCCACGCCAGCGTCACCGAAGCCGAACTCAGCCCGGCCACGCTCGACAAGACGGAGCTGCTCATCCTGCCTAACAACACCCGGCTCACCGACGAGGCCACGACCGCGATCGAAGGCTACCTGCGGAACAATGGCCGACTCCTGGCCTTCTATTCGCTGCCCCCTCGCCTTCTCGCCGCCGCCGGCATCGGCGCCGGCAAGCACCTGCTCGCCGACCCCAAGGGACGCTTCGCCTCGATTCGACCGGTCGACGCCTCGCTGGTCGGCGCGCCTACCATCACCGGCCAGGCCTCTTGGAACATCATCGCGCACCAACCGGTCGCCAGTCGCAGCCGCACCGTCGCCGAATGGTTCGACGACGCGGGCAAACCCTCCGGCTTCCCCGCCATCATCGCCTCGGATAACACCGTCCTGATGACGCATGTGCTCCTCGACGACGACAAGGAGAACAAATCCCAGCTCCTGCTCGCAATGGCCGGCCTGCTCCGTCCGGCCATCTGGCACGACAGCATCGCGGTCAAGCTGCGCCGCCTCGATGAGCTCGGCGAATTCAAGGATTTCGCCGCCGCCTGCGCCTTCGTGCGTTCTCGTCCGGGAGCGACGCCGATGGCGCTGACCCGACTCGATGCCGCGATCGCCGCGAAGGCCGACGCCCTCGCCCAGGAAAAAGCCGGCCATTTCACCCAATCCCTCGCCAGCGCCGACCGGGCTATGCGTCTCTTTCAGGAAGCCTATTGCCTCGCGCATCCGGCCAAGCCGGGCGAGTTCCGCGCCGTCTGGTGCCACAGCGCCTACGGCGTCAAGAACCGTACCTGGGACGACGCGATCCTCAACCTGAAGGACAACGGCTTCACCGCGATCTTTCCCAACATGCTCTGGGGCGGGGTCGCCTACTACCCCAGCACGGTGCTGCCCGTCGCGCCGGACATCGCCACCAAGGGAGATCAGATCGCCGAATGCCTCGCCGCCTGCCGCAAGCACGGCCTCCAGATCCACGTGTGGAAGGTGGACTGGAACCTCGGACGCGACGTCCCCAAGGCATTCGTCGACAAGCTCCGCTCCGAACACCGCCTGCAGATGAGCGACACCGGCGAAGAAGAACCCTGGCTCTGCCCCTCGAACCCGCTCAACGCCGCATTGGAACGCGACGCGCTCGTCGAGGTCGCCCGGAATTACCCCGTCGACGGCATCCACTTCGACTACATCCGCTACCCGGACGGACGTCACTGCTTCTGCCCGCCCTGTCGCGTACGTTTCGAACAGGCCACCGGCAGCCCCGTGGCCAAATGGCCGGCCGACGTGCAACCCAAAGGTGTCCGCCGCGAAGCCTGGATCAAGTGGTGCCAGGAGAACATCAACACCGTCGTCCGCACGACCAGCGAGCAAGTCCGCAAGGTCCGCCCAGGCATCAAGGTCAGCGCGGCGGTATTCCGCCAATGGGACCAGGACAGCCGCGTCGTGATGCAGGACTGGAAACTCTGGTGCGCCCAAGGCTGGCTCGATTTCGTCTGCCCGATGGACTACACCGAAAGCGAGACGGGGTACGACAGCTGGATCCGTCAGCAGAAACAGTGGGCCGGCCCGGCCGGGTTGGTCCCCGGCATCGGCATCACGTCATCGCGCACCACGCTCGCCCCCGATGCGGCCGTCCGCCAGATCGAGATCACCCGTCGCCACGAGACCCAAGGCTTCATCCTGTTCAATTACGGCGAACGCGAGGCCCGGGAAATCATCCCGACGCTCGGACTCGGCCCCACCCGACGCTGATCGGCACAATTGGCTGGCTCTCCCGCCCCTGCCCCTCATCCCTTTCCGCATGTCTTCCGAACCGACGCCTCCCTTCGACGGCCCCCAGCTGGGCGACACGGTCGACGGCCTCACGCTCATCGCGGTCGGCATCCGGGACACCTTCACTGAAGTCCTCCCCGCGCATCGCGACGCCTTCACGCTCCTCAATGAGTGGATGAGCGGCATCAGACTCTATGAGCTAGAGGACGCCCTCGACCTCGACGCCAACTTCTGGGACGAACTCCTCGACTGCGACTACGAGGTCGGCGAAGGCG
>JBILHF010000174.1:0-2706 GCA_044350605.1 Opitutales bacterium | reverse complement strand
CCTGCATCGGCGTCATCGTCGCTGAGAAGGCTTTCCATGGCCGTACCTTCGGCGGCATGTCCGCCACGCCGCAGGAGAAGATCCAGAAGGGCTTCCGTCCGTTGCTGTCCGGTTTCACCGCCGTCCCGCTCAACGACCTCGCCGCCTGGGATAAGGTCATCGACGCCCAGACCACCGCCGCCGTCCTGATCGAATCGATCCAGGGAGAAGGCGGCGTCAATCCCGCCACCCCGGAATTCCTCCGTGGCGTCGAGCAGCTCTGCCGCGCCCGCAACGTCCTGTTCATGATCGATGAGATCCAGTGCGGCATCGGCCGTACCGGCAAGTTCTTCGCCTATGAGCACGCCGGTGTTAAGCCTGACGCGATCGCCATGGCCAAGGGCCTCGGCGGCGGTTTCCCGATCGGCGCGATCTGGATGGCCCCTCCGCACGACGACCTCTTCCTGGCGGGTTCGCACGGCACCACTTTCGGCGGCGGTCCCCTCGCGGCCACCGCCGGTCTGGCCGTGCTCGAGATCCTCGAGTCCGAACAGCTCGTCGCCAAGGTCGCCGAGCGCTCCGTCGCCTGGCATGCCGAGCTGCGCAAGCTCGTCGCCCTGCGTCCTGACCTCGTGAAGGAAGTCCGCGGCGCCGGCTACATGGTCGGCGTCATCCTGCACGTCGACCCTGTTCCGGTGGTCGCCGCCCTCCGTGAGGCCGGCATCCTCACTGCGCCGGCCGGCGGCGTGGCGGTTCGTCTGCTGCCTCCGCTCAACGCCTCGCCGGCCGAACTGGCCGAGTCCGTGGCGATCCTGCGTCAGGTCCTTGGCGGTTGGAAGGCCGCCTGAGCGGTTTTCCGCCCCTATTTTCCGCTGTCCAAACCGTTCGGCAGGGCTATGTTCGAACGCTTTCCGAGATGCGTCATTTCCTGAAGGAGACCGACCTGAGCCTAGCCGAAACGGCCCAGGTGTTCGCCGCCGCCGCGGCGCTCAAGTCCGGACGCGGCAAGTCCGCCGGCGCCGCCCTCGCGCACCAGTCCTGGGGCCTGATGTTCTTCAAGAAGAGCACCCGCACCCGCGTCTCCTTCCAGGTCGGCGTCCATGAGCTCGGTGGCATGCCGGTGATGCTCAACGCCGACGACCTGCAGATCTCCCGTGGCGAGACCGTCGCCGATACCGCGCGTGTCCTTTCCCGCTACCTCCACGGCATGGTCATCCGTTGTCACGAGCACAGCCTGCTCGAGGAGTTCGCCCGCTGCGGCACGATGCCGGTCGTCAACGCGCTGTCCGACTTCCTGCATCCGTGCCAGTTCATGACGGACATGTTCACGCTCGCCGAGCGCTACGCGCCCGGGCGTCCGGAACAGTATGCCGCTTCGCTGAAGGGCAAGAAGGTCGCCTTCCTCGGCGACACCGCCTGCAACATGGCCAACTCGTTCGTGCTCGGCGGCGCCGCCCTCGGCGTCGAGATCGCGCTCGCCGGACCCGCCGGTTACGAGCCCGGTCCCGAGGTCCGCGCCCAGCTGAAGAAGGACGGTCTCGCTGAGTCCTTCACCTTCTCGACCGACCCCGCCGCCGCCGTCAAGGGCGCCGACATGGTCTACACCGACGTCTGGGTGAGCATGGGCATGGAAGCCGAGAAGGCCGAGCGCCTGCGCACCATGCAGCCTTACCAGGTCAACGCGAAGCTGATGTCCTTGGCCAAGCCTTCCGCCTACTTCATGCACTGCCTCCCGGCTCACCCCGGCGAGGAAGTCTCCGCCGAAGTGCTCGAGGGCAAGCAGAGCATCATCTTCGACCAAGCCGAGAACCGTCTGCACGTGCAGAAGGCCATCCTTGCGCACCTCGCCGCCCACCGCGGCTGATTTTCCCATACCACACCCATGAGCAAGAAGAAGAAAATCGTCCTGGCCTACTCCGGCGGCCTCGACACCTCCGTCCTCCTTTCCTGGATCAAGGACAAGCATGACGCCGAGATGATCGCGTTCTGCGCCGACATCGGCCAGGAAGACGAACTCAAGGGACTCAAGCAGAAGGCCATGAAGACGGGCGCTTCCAAGCTTTACGTCGACGACCTCCAGGCCGAGTTCGCCCGCGACTTCATCTTCCCGATGATGCAGGCCAGCGCCATCTACGAAGGCCAGTATTACCTCGGCACCTCCATCGCGCGCCCGCTCATCGCCAAGCGCATGGTCGAGATCGCCCGCAAGGAAGGCGCCACCGCCATCGCCCACGGCGCCACCGGCAAGGGCAACGACCAGGTCCGCTTCGAACTCACCTGCGCCGCCCTCGCCCCTGACCTCGAGATCATCGCCCCTTGGCGCAATGAAGCCTTCCGCAAGGACTTCCCCGGCCGCGCCGAGATGATCGCCTACTGCGCCGACAACAAGATCCCGGTCGAAGCCAGCGCCAAGAAGCCTTACTCGTCCGACCGTAACCTCCTCCACATCTCCTACGAAGCCGGCATCCTCGAGGATCCGTGGATGGACGCCTTCCATCCTTCGAACAAGGCCATGTTCAAGCTCTCCGTCTCCCCGGAGGACGCCCCGAACAAGCCGGAATACGTCGAGCTCGAGTTCCGCCAGGGCGACTGCGTCGCCGTCAACGGCAAGAAGCTCGATCCCCTCGGCGTCATGCGCACGCTCAACAAGCTCGGCGGCCGTCACGGCGTCGGCCGCGTCGACATGGTCGAGAACCGCTTCGTCGGCATGAAGAGCCGCGGCGTCTA
>JBILHF010000124.1:0-4015 GCA_044350605.1 Opitutales bacterium | reverse complement strand
ATCCTCGGCGCCGCCGGCTTGCGTGACATCGGTCATTACTTCCCGAACACCGACGCATCCCTCAAAGGATTGGATTCCGCCGTGATCGTCCGCAAGGCCGTCGCCGAGGCCAAGGCCCAGGGCGGTTGGTCGGTCGGTAACGTCGACATCGTCATCATCGGCGAGCGCCCCAAGGTCATGGCGCACGTCGATGCGATTAAGGCCAAGGTCGCTGAAATCGTCGGGATCACCCCTTCCCAGGTGGGCATCAAGGCCACGACCAACGAGGGAATGGACTCGATCGGGCAAGGTAAGGCCTTGGCGGTGCAGGCTATCTGCCTCATTTCCAAGGGTTTTTGAGGCCTTTTCGGGGGTAGTCTGCTTCGGGCTTGTCTTTTCGGGTCAAAAAGCGAAGAGTTTACGACCCTTCAGTCCGAAGGGTTCCTTATGGAAAAGACCCTCATCATTCTCAAGCCCGACTGCATGGAGCGCCGCCTCTGCGGAACGGTCCTCGCTCGGTTCGAAGCCGCCGGTTTCGACATCCAGGCGAGCAAGATGACCCGTCTGACCTCTGCCCAGCTTCGCGAGCACTATGCTCACGTGGCCGACAAGCCTTTCTACCCGGAGATCGAGGCCTTCATGTCCTCCCGTCCGGTCATCGTCGCCGTCCTCGTGGGCGACAACGTCATTTCCCGCGTCCGCGAACTCCTCGGACCGACCAATTCCAAAGTGGCTCCCAAGGGCACCATCCGTGGCGATTTCGGCACCGAGATGATGCGTAATGTTTGCCACGCCTCCGACAGTCCCGCCGCCGCGGACGCCGAGGTCCGCCGTTTCTTCCGTCCCGACGAAGTCTTCGCTCACGAGGCGAGCCGAGTCTAAGCGAAAGCATAGCAAAATAGGCCCCGCCGTTCGCGCGGCGGGGCTTATCCGCATCGTACTCGCTTGCCTGTGTTTCACGCAGACTTTGCATGCCTGTGTGGAAATGTTCTGCCCATCCTGTGGCGAAGACCTCACCCGCGCGCCTTTGCGCCTCGGCGATCGTTGGTGCGAATACTGCGGAACGCTCAGCAGTCAGCGGGCCTGCCTCCGCGCATTGCCGAGGGCCGTTCGCTCTGCAGGTCCCATGGCGGAGCCGCCGCCGAAAATCGTCATCCGTCAGGACGGGGAGGTCTTACGTCTGGAGCTTTCCCGAAATGATGAGGATGAGACGGCCCTGTTCTGGGTCTTCATAGTGGTCTATGGTTTCTCCGTAGGCGGGTTGATCCTGAGCAGTGATCTATGGCGGACATGGCTTTTCCCGGTCATCGCTGCTTTGGTTTTGGCCGTCATGTCGGTCGGGGTCGTCTTGAAGACCTGGAGCCGCGATGTCTTGTCGGTCGACTCCCGGTCGCTGGTGGTCTGCCGAGCCATGGGCCGTTGGCGTAGCGGGGTGCGTCGCATCGAACGCGCTAGGCTCAGGTCCGTCGAGTTGGTGCGCCTACCAAACACCTTGGGAAGATACCGGAACCTTCCGGGCTTCGTCATACGCTTCCGGCTCGACGACGGGGGCTGCTTTGATTTCGGGCTGGGACAGGGGTATGCGCAGCTGAGTCACGCGGTGAGATGGTTGAGGGAGGCCAACCAAATCGGTTAGGGGGTTGAATCCTGCCTTCTTTTCCTGCAGTTGTTGGGACATGCAGCTTCATTGTCCGGACTGCGGGTTGCCCATCCAGGCGGCCGACATCGCACCCGCCCAAGGCATGGCGGTCTGCCGTTTCTGCGAGGAGACTTTCCCGTTGGCAGCCTGCCAGACGGCCGTGCCGTTCGCGGACCGCAATATCGTGCCGGTGATGACCCCGCCCAAGGGGGTGGACTTCGTCGAGACCATGGACGGTTTCCGGCTCAGCCTTTCGACCCGCAGCTGCATCGCCTTCTTCCTGGTGCCATTCACGCTGTTCTGGGCGGGGGGTTCCCTCGGCGGTATCTATGGCACCCAGATCGCCCAAGGTAAGTTCAACTGGATGATGTCGCTCTTCGGGATTCCTTTCCTCATCGGGTCCGTCGCGCTCATCGGCTTTACGATCATGACCGTCGCCGGCCGCACGGTCGTCGAGCTGGCGGGCGGCAAGTTTTCGATCCGGACCGGCGCCCTGGGCGTCTATCGGACCAAGTCGGCCGCCTGGCATGACGTCCGTTCGTGCCGTCTGACCGAAGCCACGCGTCGCGGGCGGAACAGCTACCACACGAGCTTCCAGGTCGAGTTCAAGGTCGACGGCGGAGAGGACCTGAAACTGAGCGTCGCCGGCGTGGAGCGGGAGACCGCGCTCTGGATCGCCCGTTTCCTGGCCGGACGAATCCAACGCGGGCGATAATTCCCCGTTGCCCTCGGGCGGGTGAATTGGGCAAAGTCGGCCCATGCTGGATCCCAAGTTCCTCCGCGAAAACATCGACCTCGTCCGCAAGGGCGTCGCCCGGAAGAAGTTCCAGGTCGACCTCGACGCCGTGCTGGCCGCGGACGAAACCCGCCGCCATGCCGTGGCCGAGTTCGAGGTCGCCCGCTCCGCGCAGAACGCCGCGAACAAGGAGATGGCCGCGATGCCGAAGGGTTCGCCGGAATTCCAGGCCAAGGTGGCCGAGATGAAGGCCGCCTCCGCCAAGGTGAAGGAGCTCGAGAAGAAGGTCACCGAGGCCGAGGAGCAGATGAAGGCCGTCGCGCTTTCCGTCCCGAACATCCCGCACGACTCCGTGCCCGAAGGCCGCACCGAGGCCGACAACAAGGTCATCCTCGAGTGGGGCGACCACGCGAAGCTCATCTCCCCGTCGGCCAAGCCGCACTGGGACATCTCCTGGTTCAACAAGGCGATCGACTTCGAGCGCGGCGTGAAGGTCACCGGCGCGGGCTTCCCGTTCTACGTGGGCGACATGGCCCGCCTCGTCCGCGCGCTGATCCAATACTTCCTCGAGGAGGCCGGCGCCAACGGCTACACCGAGGTCCACGCGCCGTTGCTCGTCAACGCCGCCTCGGCCACCGCGACCGGCCAGCTGCCCGACAAGGAAGGGCAGATGTACCACGCGCAGACCGACGACTTCTACCTGATCCCGACCGCCGAGGTGCCGGTCACGAACTTCTTCCGCGACGAGATCCTCGACGAGGCTTCGCTCCCCGTGAAGCGCGTCGGCTACACGCCGTGCTTCCGCCGTGAAGCCGGCAGCTGGGGCGCGCACGTCCGCGGCCTCAACCGCCTGCACCAGTTCGACAAGGTCGAGCTCGTGAAGTGGACCCATCCCGACAAGTCGTTCGAAGAGCTCGAGCTCCTACGCGGCGACGCCGAGCGTCTGCTCCAGAAGCTCGACCTGCCTTACCGCGTGCTGATGATCTGCGCCGGCGACATCGGTTTCTCGCATAGCAAACAGTATGACCTCGAAGTCTGGGCCGGCGGCCAGAAGCGCTGGCTCGAGGTCTCGAGCTGCTCCAGTTTCACGGACTTCCAGGCCCGTCGCGCGGGGATACGTTTCCGCCCGAAGGACGGAAAGCCCGAGTTCGTCCACACGCTCAACGGTTCGGGCCTCGGCCTGCCGCGCGTCCTCGCCGCCATCCTGGAGAACAACCTCCAGTCCGACGGCACGGTGCGCGTGCCCGAAGCGCTGCGCCGCTGGTACGGCAAGGACACGCTGTCCTTCTGAGGCCCGCTTTGGATTGGCAGGGAGCCGCCGCGTCCTAGTCTGAACGCGTGCCGATGAGCTTCCCCAGTCCCGACGCCTTGCGTGCGGCCGCTCAGCGGCTGCCGCGGCTGCCGTCGGCACCGACATCTTCCGGCCCGATCGCCGTCGCCGTCTCCGGCGGCGCGGATTCGGTGTATCTGCTCTGTGCCCTTTGGGCGGACGAAGCGCTGCGTCCCCGTCTGCGCGTCCTGCACTTCGATCACCGCGTGCGCGGCGAAGCATCGGCGGAGGACGCCCGTTTCGTCGCCGCGCTGTGCGCCGCGCTCGACGTGCCTTGCCTGCTCGGAAGCAGGGAAGGGCAGGGGTCCGCTTCGGAGGCCGACCTGCGCGC
>JBILHF010000003.1:0-75334 GCA_044350605.1 Opitutales bacterium | reverse complement strand
TGGCCGCGGCGATCGCGGCGGGTCGCGATGCCCGTGCCGCCGTCCGTGGTCGCCTCGTGCGCGTCGCGGCCGGCGTGCTGAGCATCCCGGGCGAGCCGATGGCCTACGGCGTCGCCGAACGTCGGCTCACTTGCGGAGTGCCCGACGACGAGTGCGGCCTCCTTGCCGAGCTGGTCGACGTCGATGCGCTGTCGTGGGCCAGTCTGTCCAAGGGCGACATTTCGCCCAGCCGGGAAGCCTATGTCGTCGCACCGTCCGAGCCGCTCACCTGGCGCGGTCGCGTGGACGGCGATCGTTATCAGCCGCTGGGTGCGCCCGGCTCGGCCAAGCTTTCCGACCTGCTCATCAACCGTAAAATCCCTGCGGAATCGCGGGAGGCGCTGCCTGTCGTCCTGGCGGGCTCCGCGATCCTCTGGGTGCCGGGGCTGCCGCCGGTCGAATCCGCGAGGCTGAGCGGCCCGACCAAGGGGGCTCTCCGGTTGACTTGGCTTGGGCCCTGCTTAGGTTAAAACCTCTGCCCATGAGTCAAAACGACCAGCCGGATGATAATAAAAACGGCCCCCGCCTGAACACGAAACCGGTCTTCGTCTGGCTGCTCCTCATGGTGGCCATCATCGCCCTGTTCAATCTTCCGGGCGCTGCTTCCGGCAACACCGTCCAGGTCCTCAACGTCTCCCAGGTCCTCTCCTACGCACAGGAGAAGAAGATCAAGAACCTCACCCTCCAGCCCAACCCCACCTCAGGCTCCGAGAGCTGGGTCCGGATCTCCGGCGAGCTGGCCGTGGCCGGCGCCGATGCCGGCGACAAGTCCCGCTTCACCGCGGACGGTCGCCTCACCGAGAAGGAGTTCGAACTGCTCCGCGCTTCCGTCGCCCGCGACGCCTTCAAGGAAATCCCCGCCCAGACCGGCTGGACGATGTTCCTCTACAACGTGCTGCCCACGCTGCTGGTCTCCGGCGTGGTGTTGTTCATGATGTATCGCTTCCTCAAGAACGCCAACC
This sequence comes from Opitutales bacterium, assembly GCA_044350605.1. Lineage (GTDB taxonomy): Bacteria > Verrucomicrobiota > Verrucomicrobiia > Opitutales > UBA953 > UBA953. The sequence continues at coordinate 74,333 of JBILHF010000003.1, read as the reverse complement.
GCGGCGCGATGCAGTTCGCCAAGTCCCGCGCCCGCCTCAACGCCAACGACAAGGAGACGACCACCTTCAAGGACGTCGCCGGCTGCGACGAGGCGAAGGAAGAGGTGAAGGAGATCGTCGACTTCCTCAAGGATCCCAAGCGCTTCACCAAGATCGGCGCCAGCATCCCGAAGGGCGTGCTCATGGTCGGTCCTCCCGGTACCGGCAAGACCCTGCTCGCGCGCGCCGTCGCCGGCGAAGCCGGCGTGCCTTTCCTCAGCATCAGCGGTTCCGACTTCGTCGAGATGTTCGTCGGCGTCGGCGCGGCCCGCGTCCGTGACACCTTCGAGCAGGCCCGCAAGCTCGCGCCCTGCATCATCTTCATCGACGAGATCGACGCGGTCGGCCGCCAGCGCGGCGCCGGCGTCGGCGGTGGCAACGACGAGCGTGAGCAGACCTTGAACTCCCTGCTCGTCGAGATGGACGGCTTCGACGGCCAGGCCGGCGTCATCGTCATCGGTGCTACCAATCGTTCGGACGTCCTCGACGCCGCGCTGCTGCGTCCGGGTCGTTTCGACCGTCAGGTGTTCGTCGACCTGCCCGACCTGCGCGGCCGCGAGGCCGTGCTCGCCGTGCACGCCAAGCGTTTCCAGCTCGCTCCGTCCGTCGACCTCCAGCGCGTCGCGCGGATCACCACCGGCATGTCCGGGGCGGACCTCGCGAACCTGCTCAACGAAGGCGCTTTGCACGCCGGCCGCCGCAATCGCGAGAAGGTCGAGATGGTCGACATCGAAGAAGCGCGCGACAAGATCTCCTACGGCCGCGAACGTCGCCGCGTCATGGACGCCGTCGACCTGCGCAATACCGCCTATCACGAGGCCGGCCACGCGGTCGTCCAAGCCCTCATCGACGACGGCGCCCTGCCGCTCCATAAGGTCACCATCCTGCCGCGCGGCCGCGCCCTCGGCATGGCGATGCTGATGCCGACCAAGGAGCTCCTCGGCTACACGCGTCAGCGTCTGCTCGACTACATCTGCATGGCCATGGCCGGCCGCGTCGGCGAGAAGGTCATCTCCGGAGAGATCTCCAACGGCGCCTCTAGCGACATCAAGCAGGCCACCCGTTTCGCGCGCCAGATGGTCTGCGACTGGGGCATGAGCGACCTCGGCCCGATCGCCTTCGGCGAGAATTCCGACACCGTCTTCCTTGGTCGCGAGATCTCGCGTACGCAGACCCACAGCGACGAGACCGCCCGCCGGATCGATGAGGCCATCTCGGCCATCGTCCGCGAGCAGTATGCCCGTGCCGAGAAGCTGATCGCCGATAACGCCGAGGCCCATCGGAAGATCGCCGAGGCCTTGCTGCTGCACGAGACCCTCGACGGCGTCCATGTGATGGAAATCCTCAAGACCGGCGCGATCCAGACTCCCGTGGCCGCTCCGGCGACGACCCCGGCTCAGCCGGAGGTCACTCCCGCGGTCCCGTCTCCGGCCGCGGACGCCGGCCCGGGCCTGCAATCCTCCCCGACCCCCGCTTGAGGTTTGCCCTCAGGGGGGCGGCTGGGTAGGGTAGGGCATGGTCATCGGACTCACCGGAGGCATCGGTTGCGGCAAGTCGACCGCCGCCGCCTGCTTTGCCGAACTGGGCTTCCGGGTCGTCGATGCGGACCGACTAGCCCGGCAGGTCTTGGAATCCCACGTCTGCGTCGGTCATCTCCGGGAGCGCTGGGGGGCCGCCTGTCTGGATTCGCAAGGGGTTCCGGACCGTAAGTGGATCGGTGCGAAGGTCTTTGCCGATCCTGCGGAACGGGCCTTCCTGGAGTCGGTGACCCATCCCGAGGTCGCCCGGCTAAGGCAGGAGGCCACGGCCGATCCGCAGCATGATTACGTCGTCGAAATCCCGCTGCTTTTTGAGAAGGACCTCACGGCGGGTTTCACCGCGGTCGTGGTGGTCGCCTGTTCGGATGACGTGCGCCGGGCCCGCTTGCGTGCCCGAGGGCTCTCCGATGACGAGATTTCCGCACGTATCGCGTCACAACTTTCTCTCGTGGAAAAGGTTAAGCGTGCCGATGTCGTGATTTGGAACGACGGGGAGCCCGACTTCCTGCGCGAGCAGGTGAGACGTTGGGTCGGGCAGCTGAGGGGCGCCTAAATCGGCCCATCTTTGGTTAATTTGCGGTTGCGGGAAAGTTCCCCCGATTTAGGGTCATTTTCCCCGTTGTTCTCCTCTCTGAGGAGCAATCCCCCTATCCCCATTCTTCCGCTCCGGATTTCCCCACTGTGACGACCGCCGACGACTACGTCATCCAATTCATTCAGGACAAGGGGCTGGTGTCTCCTGCCGACGTGACCGAGGCCCGCGCGGCGACCGCCCCGGTCCCCGAAGGACAGAACCCGGATACCCTGGCCATCGCCAAGCTCGTCGAGACCGGCAAGGTCGCCTGGCCGCAGATCACCGCGGAACTGAGCAAGGAGTTCGACATGGAAATCGTCGACGTCGCCCAGGTCTCCCCGTCCGACGACGTTCTCAAGCTCATCAGTCGCGAGCAAGCCGAGGCCCGTAACATCCTACCGTTGCAGATGGACGGCGCCGAACTCCTCGTCGCCATCTCCGACCCGCTCGACACCGAGACGCTCGACTCGATCTCCCGCATCCTCAAGCTCGCGCTCAATCCCCGCCTCGCCCCCCCGGACGCCCTCAAGGAGGCCATCTCGCGTTGTTACGGCGGCGGCCCTATCGGCGGCGGCGCCTCGTATAACGATATCCTCGGGAAGGGCGACGACGGCCTGGCCGTCGAGCTTCCGCAGGGCGGCGACGTCAAGGAAGACGACGCCCCCATCATCCGTTACGTCAACTCGCTCATCGTCGACGCGATCCGCCGCAAGGCTTCGGACATCCACCTCGAGCCGCTGGAAAAGCGTTTCCGTGTGCGCTTCCGCATCGACGGCGTGCTGCAGGAGATGAAGGGTCCGCCCAAGCGCCTGCAGCCTTCGATCATCTCCCGCCTCAAGCTGATGGCGGAAGTCTCCCTCGCCGAGAAGCGCATCCCGCAGGACGGACGCATCCAGGCCCGCACCGGCGGCCGCGACATCGACTTGCGCGTCTCGGTCCTGCCTACCGTCTACGGCGAATCGATCGTCATGCGAATCCTCGACAAGGAAGGCCTCAAGCTGGGCTTGCCCGAGCTGGGCTTCTTCGCCGACGACCAGGCTAAGTTCCAGGGCCTCATCTCCGGTTCCGACGGCGTCTTCCTCGTCACCGGCCCGACCGGTTCCGGTAAGTCGACCACGCTCTATTCGGCGTTGAACTACATCAACAAGCCGGACCGTAAGATCATCACCGTCGAAGACCCCGTCGAATACCAGATGGCCGGCATCAACCAGGTGCAGGTGAAGCGCGACGTCGGCATGACCTTCGCCGCCGCCCTCCGCGCCATGCTCCGTCAGGCGCCGAACATCGTGATGATCGGTGAAATCCGAGATCTGGAGACCGCCGAGATCGCGATCAACGCGGCCCTCACCGGTCACATGGTGTTCTCCACGCTCCACACCAACGACTCCGTCTCCGCCGTCACCCGTCTCGTCGACATCGGCGTCAAGCCGTTCCTCGTGTCGGCGGCCCTCCGCGGCGCCCTCGCCCAGCGCCTCGTGCGTCGCAACTGCCAGGCCTGTGCCGCGCCTTACAAGCCGACCTCGAAGGAGCTCTACTCGATCGGCATGTCCGAGCAGGATCTCGCCAACGCCACGCCCATGAAGGGAGCCGGCTGTCCCAAGTGCGGCGAGCGCGGCTACAAGGGACGTCGCGGCGTCTTCGAGCTCTTCGTCATCACCGAGGAGATCCAGGAGATGATCTACGGCGGCTCCAACCTCGTCGAACTCCGCCGCAAGGCCCGCGAGGCCGGCATGCGCACCATGCGCGAGGACGGCCAGCGCAAGGTCGCCTCCGGCATGACCACCATCGAGGAAGTCCTCGGCGCCACCGTCGCCGACGACGTGATCTGATCCGATGGCTTACGCGATGAACCAGCTGTTGGAGGCCATGCTCGAGAACGGGGCCTCGGACCTGCACATCCGCGTCGGCCGTTCCCCCAGCCTGCGCGTCAACGGCGAGCTCGTCGCGGTCGAAGGACCCGCCCTCACCGCCGCCGAGACCGAAGCCTTCGTCCTCGCCGCCGTGCCGCCGGCCCGCCGCGCGGCGCTCGACGCCGACGGCGGCTGTGATTTCGCCTTCGCCTTCCGCGATCGCACGCGCCTCCGCGCCAACGCCTTCCGCGGGCACGGCGGTTACGGCATGGTCCTACGCCTGCTGCCTTCGGCGATGTTCACGCTCGAGCAGCTGCGCCTGCCGCTCGTCGTCAAGGACCTGCTCAAACGGGCCCGCGGCCTGATCCTCGTCACCGGACCGACCGGTTCGGGCAAGTCCACGACGCTCGCCTCCTTGATCAATTGGATCAACGAGAACCAGCAGGGACACATCATCACGATCGAGGATCCGATCGAATACACGCACGCCCACAAGCAGTGCCTCATCACCCAGCGCGAGGTCGGCGAGGACCTGCCTTCCTTCGCCGAAGGCGTCCGTTCCGCGCTGCGCCAGGATCCCGACGTCATCCTCATCGGGGAAATGCGCGACCTCGAGACCATCGAGGCCGCCGTCACCGCCGCCGAGACGGGCCACCTCGTGCTCGGCACCCTGCACACCTCCGGGGCCACGCGGACCATCGACCGCATCATCGACGCCTTCCCGGCTTCGGCGCGCGACCAGATCCGCGCGCAGCTCTCGACCTCCCTCACCGCGGTCATCTCCCAGTGCCTCCTGCATACCACCGACGACCGTCGCGTGGCGGCCTTCGAGATCATGCTCCGCACCGACGGCGTCGCCTCCAAGATCCGCGAGGGCAAGACCTACCAGCTGCTGACCGATATCGAGACCGGCGGCGCGCGCGGCATGCGCACCCTCGACAGCGACCTGCTTTCCCTCTTCTCCCAGGGTCTCGTGACCGAGGAAGAAGTCTTCAACTACTGCCTCAATCCCGAAGCCATGCGCGAGCGCATGCGCGGCGGTTCCTCCTCCCGCTAACCCCCCCTTTTTTCCATGTTCGACGACCATAGTGACGTGATCCGTGATATCGCCCTCGAGGCCCGCCTCGTGACGCCTGCCCAGGCCGAAGAGGTCTGGGAATCGACCGCCACCACCGGCAAGTCCTTCGTCGACAGCCTCGTCGACTCCGGGTTCGCCGAACGCGGCGCCATCCTGCAGGCCATCGCCGACCACCTCGGTTCCCCTTATTACTCCGCCGTCCCCGCCGACCCGGGCGAGGCGCTCATCAAGCTGCTCAAGCCTGCCCAGGCCCACAAGTATGTCGTGCTGCCTGTCGCCGACGAAGCCGGCAAGCTCACCTTGCTGGCCAAGGATCCGTTCAATTCCTCCGTCATCAACGAGCTGAGTTTCATCCTCCAGCGCGAGATCGAGCTCGGCGTCGCCGACCCGGCGCAGGTCGAGGCCGGCGTGGTGCGCGTCTACGGCGAAGCCACTTCCTCCTCGATGGAGGACCTCCTCGGCGAGTTCGGCGAAGTCGACGCCGCCGCCGTCACCGACGAGGACGTCACCAAGCAGGCCAGCCAGGCCCCGATCATCCGCTTCGTCGACCTCGTCCTGCAGGAAGGTGTCAAGGCCAAGGCTTCGGACATCCACTTCGAGCCCTTCGAGCACGAGTTCCGCATCCGCCTGCGCATCGACGGCTCGCTCTACGAGATGGCCCCGCCGCCGAAGAACCTCGCCTCGGCCGTCATCGCCCGCGTCAAGGTGCTTTCGTCCCTGAACATCGCCGAGCGCCGCGTGCCGCAGGACGGTCGCATCAAGACGACCATCAGCGGCCGCCAGATCGACCTCCGCGTATCCACGCTCCCGACGCAGTTCGGCGAATCCGTGGTGCTCCGAATCCTCGACAAGACGGTCGTCAACCTGAGCCTCGAGGCGCTCTCGATGCAGGATGACATCAAGGAAGGCATCCGCGGCATGGTCGGCCGCCCGAACGGCATCTTCATCGTCACCGGCCCGACCGGCTCCGGCAAGACGACCACGCTTTACTCGGCCCTGAAAGAAGTGAACACCGAGGACGTCAAGATCCTCACCGCCGAAGATCCCGTCGAATACGAGGTCGAAGGCATCATGCAGGTCCCGATCAACCACCAGGTCGGCCTGACGTTCGCCGCGGCGCTGCGTTCGTTCCTCCGACAGGATCCGGATACCATCATGGTCGGCGAAATCCGTGACATCGAGACCGCCCAGATCGCCGTGCAGGCTTCGTTGACCGGCCACGTCGTGCTTTCCACGCTGCACACCAACGACGCCCCGGGCGCCGTCACCCGACTCATCGACATGGGTCTGGAGCCGTTCCTCATCTCCGCCTCGCTCGAAGGCGTGCTCGCCCAGCGACTCCTGCGCCGCATCTGCAAGACCTGCCGCACGCCCTACGAGCCGGACAAGGACGTCGTCAACATGCTCGACGTCGACGCCCTCGAGATCGCGAACAAGAAGTTCTATTACGGCAAGGGCTGCCCGGACTGCAACCGCTCCGGCTACAAGGGCCGCCAAGGCCTCTTCGAGCTGATGACGATCAACGACCAGCTCCGCGCCCTGATCACCCAGAAGGCCCCGACGCTCGTGCTCAAGCAGAAGGCCGTCGAGTCCGGCATGCGCCCCCTCCGCGAGGACGGCCTGCGCTGCATCTTCGACGGTCACACCTCGATCGAGGAAGTCCTTAAGTATACCTGAACTTCAACACCCAACCGAACCTCCCATGCCCGACTACAAGTACACCGCCATCGACCGCAACGGGGCCCAGGCCACCGGCCGGATCGACGCCGCCGACGACGCGCAGGCCCGCCAGAAGCTCATGGCGAAAGGCCTCATGGTCACCACGCTCGTGGCCGACTCGGCCGGCGCCAAGCCCGCGGTGGCCGCCGCCCCGGCCAAGGCCGGCTTCTCCTTCGGTTCGAAGGTGACGCAGAACGACGTGACCGTGATGACCCGCCAGCTGGCGACGCTCATCATCGCCGGCCTGCCGCTCCTCCGCGCGCTCGAGCTGATCACCAAGCAGGAGCGTAACCCCGCCTTCAAGGCCGTGCTCGCCAATATCGCCGAGAGCGTCTCCCAGGGTAACAACCTCTCGGAAGCCCTCCAGGCCCACCCGAAGGTCTTCGACAAGCTCTTCGTCAACATGGTGCGCGCCGGCGAGGCGGGCGGCGTGCTGGACAAGGTCCTCGACCGTCTCGCGAAGTTCCGCGAAAAGGCCGAGCGCATCCAGAAGAAGGTCAAGTCTGCGATGGTCTACCCGGGCGTCGTGATGTCCGTCGCCGTCATCATCGTCTACATCCTGATGGTGAAGGTCGTGCCGTCGTTCCAGAACCTGCTGAGCAGCCAGAAGACGACCATGCCTCCGCTGACGCAGTTCGTCGTGGGTATCTCGCGGTTCCTCACCGAATTCTGGTGGGCCACCCCGATCGCCATCTTCGGCCTCTACTTCGGTCTCAAGAGCTGGCTCGCCTCCGAAAAGGGCAAGGAACTCTTCGACAAGATGATCTTCCGCTTGCCGAAGGTCGGCACGTTCGTGCAGATCGTCTCCGTCTCCCGCTTCGCCCGCACCTTCGGCACGCTGATGGCCTCGGGCGTCCCGATCCTGCAGTCCATCACGATCACGCGCGATACGCTCGACAACGTCGTCATCGCCAAATCGCTCGAGCGCGTCCATGACCGCGTCCGCGACGGTGAGCCGCTGTCGGTGCCGCTCGAGCAGTCCGGCGTCTTCCCGCAGATGGTGACGTCCATGATCCAGGTCGGCGAAGAGACCGGCCAGCTGCCCGAGATGCTCAACCGCGTCGCCGACATCTACGACGAAGAAGTCGACAACGCCGTGACCGCGCTGACTTCCATCATCGAACCGATCCTCATCGTCTTCCTCGCCGTCGTGGTCGGCACGATCGTGCTCGCGATGTTCCTCCCGCTCATCGCGCTCATCACGAAGATGACCGGCGGCGGCTGAGCGATCCGCCTGCCTACGACGAAGCCCGGTCCGCAAGGAGCCGGGCTTTTTCGTGTCCAGGGCGGGGGAGTGACCCCCAAAAAAGGAGGCGGCTTGCATACCCCTATGCAAGCCGCCTGTTTTTTACTGCTTTATCTTACTTACCCCATTGTCCCGTAGGACAAATTTAATACCTGATACCGTGCATTTAATTCTGACCGGTTCAAGTGAAATCCGCACCTTTTTGTCAGTTCCGTAACTAACTGCCCCTTAGGGCTTTGAAATTGGGTGCAGGGGTAGGATTTGAACCTACGACCTTCAGGTTATGAGCCTGACGAGCTAACCGGGCTGCTCCACCCTGCAATCAGTGGAAGGCGAAGGAGAATGGCACGCAGGCCCGTCCGCAAGCCATTTCTTGAGCCAGTTATCAGCCCTCTGGCCGCCCAAAAAGGGTTGAAGCAGGCGGGGCAGGGGAGAAGATTAACTACCCCCTTTAAACGATGAGCGAAGAAACCCCTACGCCTCCCCCTGGCGACGTCCCTCCGGCCCCCGTCAAGGAGATCGAGACCGACGAGATCCTTGGTACCAAGCGCGGCAAGAAGTCCTTCTGGCAGCGCATCGGCGCCAGCGGTCTCTCGGTGTCGATCGCCTTCCACGCCTTGCTCATCTTCGTCGCGGCCGCCTTCGTGGTCTCGACCGTCACGGACAACGCCAAGAAGGACCCTAACCAGTTCGCGACCGGCGCGGGCGGCGGTTCCGGCGGCGAGCGCGTCAAGAACACCCAGCACAAGATCAAGCCGAAGAACGTGAAGTCGCTGGCCAAGACGACCACCCGCATCACTTCCAAGAGCGCCTCCGCTTCCATCGCCCTGCCTGACATGCCGAACTCCGCTTCGGCCTCGTCGATGGTCTCCGGCGCGATGGCCGGCGGCTCTTCCAAGGGCTTCGGCGGCGGCTCCGGCGGCGGCATCGGCACCGGCCGCGGCATGGGCTCCGGCGGCGGCAAGAACTTCGTCGCGAAGCCGGTCATGGGCGCGAACATCTTCTCCCAGCGCCTGGCGGTCTATTTCGACGCCTCGGCCTCCATGCTGCCCTACCTCGAGCGCGTCGAGGCCGAGATCCGCGACAAGTTCCCGGACGCGGACGTCTACCTCAGCAACGGTGTGTTCATCGACGTCCATGACAACGAGATCGTCGGCGGTGATAAGTTTAAGGGTGCTCCTTACCTGAACCGTCCGACCGGTGCCGGCTCCAAGAAGAACGCGAAGGGCGAACTGGTCCCGACCGAGACGAACGTGAACAAACTCACGACCCAAGGGCGCGCCATCTACAAGAAATACGCCGCCAATTTCAAGACGGGCTCCGTCGGCGGCTGGGTCGATATCCTCAAGGACGACCGCACCTACGACGCGCTCATCATCTTCTCTGACTTCCAGGACGGCGTCCGCCAGATCCGCACCAAGGCGATCGGCAACGTCTCCGCCTACAAGCCTGACAAGGGCATGCGCGCCGACCCGCCCGTCGTCTTCTCCGATCGCACCAATCAGGGCGGCGGCTTCGCCCGTTCCGTGACGTTGATCGCCAACGGCGGTGGCTCCGGTCAGAACGTCGTGCAGTGCAAGGACACCTCCGGCCTGATCGTCGGCATGGTCGCCCTCGGCTCCGGCATCCCCCCCGGCACCACGGTGACCGAGATCAAGGAGAACGTGAGCTTCACGCTCAGCAAGCCCCTGACGGCCCTCGCCAGCGGACGCATCACCTGCAATAACGGCGGCGACAAGCGTTTCCCCGAAGAGCGTAAGTGGGAGGCCGAGTGGGAGAAGGCCTTCGCCGGCGCCCGCGAGAACAAGGGCCCCCGTCTCTATCTCATCAGCACTTCCCGTGCCTATGGCAACAAGCCCGGCACGATCTTTCAGCGCTGCGTCTCGGCCTCCGAGGGAGCAGCGATCATGGTGAAATTCGGCAGTAGCAAGAAGGGCACCAATACCCTCAACGACCTGCATAACTACGACGACCTCTATGTCGGCATGCCGGTCAGCGGCCGAGGCGTCCCGGATGGCGCGACCCTCACGGCAATGCCGACGTTCAAGAATGTCCTCGACCCCGAGGATCCGGAGAAGAAGCGCATGAAGCGCGTGATCGACAAGCAGCTGACCGTCTCCGTCCCGCTCACCGAGGACGCCCTCAACGCGGTTTACGCCTTTATTCCGCTCATCCAGGCGGTCGGCACCCTCGCGAAGGACTCCAAGACGATCGAAGACGTCTCTGGTTCGATCGACCTCCGTTCGGGCATGCTCATCCAGGACAATCGCTTCCCGGCTGGCACCAAGGTCGTCGCCGTGACCCCGGATAAGAAGTCGCCCGGTTTCTTCACCGTCGAGATGTCTGCTCCGGCTACGGCGGCAGGCGCCAACAGCGTGCTCCGTTTCCGGCCGGCCGGTTCCGGCGCGGGAAGCAACCGCGGTGCCGCTCCGACGCGCTGACGATTCCGTCGGCGATCTCCGCCCCTCACGGCCTTCGGGTCGTTGAGGGGCGTCTGTTTGGAGGCGTTCCGGCCATCGGTCCCGACTGAGGACTTCGCCTTACGGAAGGTTTTGCTGCTGTTTTCATTTTGATTTCGCCTAGGATTGATTCACCCCAATGAGCCCCTCTCGTTTGATCACGACCCTCGTCCTGGCCTTGCTTTCCGCCTTCGCGCATGCGGCCAAGGTGGGTGAACTTCCCGCGGCGACCACGTCCGGCCCCCGGATCGCCGTGTATCTTGATTGCTCGAACTCGATGGCCGACTCCCTGCCTGCGGTCGAGGCGGAGGTGCGTAAGCAGTTCCCCGATGCCGATGTTTTCCTCGTGCCGGCGATCAAGGTCTGGGTCGATGGTGCTGCCGTCCGAGGAAGCGGCCTCATGGGCCTGGCTCATCGTCCTCCGGTCACGGGGCCGCGCGTCTCGGTCGACACGAGCCGGATGACGCCGGTGGGCCGAGAGATCCTCTCGCGCTATGCCGGCAATTTCGAAGTCGGCTCAGTGGGCGCCTGGGTCGATATCCTTCGTCGCGAGAAGCGTTACGATGCGCTGGTCATCTTCTCGGATTTCAACGACCCAGTCATCCAGGCTCGGGCTGGTAAGGGTGAGGTCTATGTCGATGACGCGGCCCAGCGTGCGCTGCCGGAAGCGGAGATCGCCGATAGCCGCACGGTCGCGGAGAAGGTCTGGGAAGATTCGTGGATCGGTTCTTTCGAGGCCGCGCGCTCAGGCAAAGGACCCGTGCTCTATCTTTTCTCCACCCGCCATCCCGCGACGCGCGTGCTCCAGAAGTGCGCCGACGTCTCGGGCGGAAAATTCACGCTCGTTGATTGGCTGCGCCCCGACGGCCCGCCCCGTCCCGGTAACTGAGGCCCCATCCTGAGGACTTCGCCGGGGCGAAGGCTCAGGGATGGATGACGGGGCTCGACCTTGAGTCCGACGATGGCCCGCTAACCTGCGGGCCATGTCTTTGGCCGATCCTCTCGTGGCTTCTCGCCCGCGCCCGCGCGCTTGGCGCAGCCTGGCTTCGTCGCTGCTCTTCCATGGCTTGCTCGTCGTGCTCGCCTGCTGGGTCGTCCTGCGCACGCCGACTCGTCCGCCGCCGGCTAAGGTGTTCGTCGCGCACGCCGTCGCCGGAGGTAAGTCGGGCGCGCCGGCCTCCGTTCACCCGGTCCAACGCAAGCCGAAGGTCGCGGTGCCGGCGAAGCGACTGGTCTCAAAGTCAGCGAGCGGGACGCTGGCGCTGCCGCCAATGAAGCTACCGACCCTTGAAGCAGGACTGGCCGGTTTGGCGTCAGGCAAAGGGAAGGGTGGGTTCGGCCGCGGACAAGGCGCCTTCGGTGGCAACGGCTTGGGCTCAGGGCTGGGTAATCGCATGGGCTTCACCGGCCGTCCAGTGATGGGTGCGTTCATCCGCGCGCAGCGCGTGGCGGTCTACCTGGATTGCTCAGGGTCGATGCGTTCCTACCTGCCGCGCGTCGAAGCCGAGATCCGGAAGCAGTTTCCGGACGCGGACGTCTTCCGCTTCGATGGCGCCCGCGTCGTCGGCTTGGGCGACAAGGTCGTCTACGGCCGCAGTTTCCATGGTCAGGCGCCCCGCCTCCGCGAAGGGCCGACTCAGACCGTCGTCGAGACCCTGACGCCCGCGGGACGCCTGGTGCAGGCGAAGGTCCGCACGGCCTGCGAGAAGGGTTCGCTGGGCGCATGGATGGATCGGCTCTTGGCCGAGCCCTATGATGCCTTGGTGGTCTTCTCGGATTTTCAGGACGGCGTCCGTCTCTACGTGGCCAAGAAGGGCGAACCCAAGATGGTCTGGTCCGACAGCTCTTATCATAAGTTCGGGGGCGCGCAGAAGGGGCAGACGCGTTGGCAGCGCGAGTGGCTGGACGCCTTCGCCAAGGGCGCGCAAGGCCGTGGTCCGAGGCTATACCTCTTCAGCGTCCAGCAGGAGCCGCAGGCCTTCTTGCGCGCGTGCGTGACGGCCTCCGGCGGCGCCTGGACCTCGGTCTCCTGGCTCCGTAAGGGCGGCCGGAAGGCGCCTTGACGGTTGCGCCGGCGGGCCGGACGGCTTGGATGGAGTCATGGCTCCTTTCACGGCGGATTACCGCGCCAACTTCTCCGACACGGACGCCGCGGGCATCGTGCATTTCTCGACGGTCTTCTTCTGGGTCGAGGCGACCGAAGAGGCCCTCTTCCGTCATCTCAAACTGCCGTTCCTCCGCACCGAGGGCGCCAAGCTCACCGGGTTTCCCCGGGTACGCGTTGAGTGCGACTTCCTTTCCCCGATCTACCGTGAGGACGTCGTGACCGTCGCGCTGACGCCGATCGAGATCGGCGACAAGAAACTCGTCTGGGGCTTCACCGCCGCCGTCGGCGAACGCGCCGTCGCCAAGGGCGCCCTCACGACCGTCTACGCCTGGCGCGAAGCGCAGGGTCCGATGTCGGCCGCCCTCGTGCCGCTCGACATCAAGACCGCGTTGCAGAAGCATTTCGGCGTGTGATGGTCGACGCGACGAACCAGTCAGGCACGGTCTCGCGGTTCGGCCTGGCCATCGTCGTCACCGTCGCTCTGTTCTGGTCGGCGATCACCTTCGTCCCGCCCGCATCATTGCATGCCGACGAAGCCGTCCAGTGGTCCTTGGCCAAGGAGTTGTCCGAGGGTAAGGCTTATAGCACGAATCAGGACAAGTTCCATGGACCGACGCTGGCCACGGCGCTGCTCATCTCCGCCAAGGTGACCGGGACCGCGCCGACTGAGATGTCGGAGCATTACCTGCGCAGCATCGTCTCGATCTTCCTTGGGCTCATGGCGGCGGCAGCCTTGATCCTGCCGGGCGTCGGCAAGGGGCCGCGGTATGTGACGGCCGCCTTCATCGTGCTCACCGGCGGGTGCACGCCGTTCAGCTATTACTTCGTCCAGGAGATGCTGCTGGTGACGGGCTTCGTCTGGGGTGTCGCCTTATGGATGCGTGCCGAAGGGTCGCCGCCGACTTCCCGCTGGTGGTTGCTTTCCGGCGCGGCTTTCGGTTTCGCTCTCGCCTGCAAGGTCACCGCGGCGGCCTACCTGGTCTTCTTTCTCTTGGCCTTGTTGCTCCTGCGCCGCTTCGTGCCCGATCGCCGCTGGCTGCGTTTCGGCTTCGGTCTGGTCGCTTCCTGGGCCTTGTTCCAATCCGTCGGCTTCACGGATCTGCCCGGCCTGAAGACCTGGTGGCTGCAGTTGGCGCGTTCGCTCGGCGTCGCCAGCGGCCGATCGGAGGACACTCTCTTCGCCGAAAGTCTCGCGCCTTGGGGCTGGGCCGCCGCATGGCTGGCCGTCTTCGCCCTCGCCCGCTCCGGTCTTTCGCGCGCCGGATGGCGGAGCCGACATGAGGCCGATCTGCCGTGCTTGGTCGCGCTCCTCGTCTTCCTCTTCCACTTCGCTTTGCCTTACAAGACGCCGTGGCTACTGCTGCTGGTCTTCTCGCTGCCGCTGACGCTCGCCTTGCCGCATCTGCTCGACGGTCGGGTCACGCGCGTCGCCTTACTCGCCGTCGGTATGGCGGCGGTCGCGATGCTCGCCCGTCCTTCCTTGGCCGAGCACACGCGCACGTCGGACCTCGGTTTGTTCAATGCGGGTGTCGGCAGGCTGGCTAAGGCCTGCGGCGATGAATTCTATGTCGCCGTGGAGGGAGGGCATTATTGGCCGCTCCCGTATTATCTCAGGCAATATAAGGTCGGCTTCAGTGACTTCCCGCAGGCGGCCAAAGCCCCCCTTCGCCTGATTCTCGCTACCGACGCCAGCGAACCTTTCGTCCCGGGCTATGCGGTCTCCAGCGTGACCCTCCGCGAAGGCGGCGACCGCTACTGGGTGTTGGTTGCCAAAGGCTACGAAAGCGTTTTCATCGGAAAGTAAGCCATGGAAGACACCCCCATCATCCACAACTTCTCGCACGAGGCCTTCGGCTCCCGTTTCTGGGTCCGCATCGCCGCGGAGGACGGCGTCTACGCCCGCAACGCCGCCGAGGCCTTGTTCCAGCTGCTCGACGACCTGGATTTCCAGACCGACGTCCGTCATGACAGCGGCCCGGTCGCGTCGATCAACTATATGCCCGAGGGCGCGATGATCGCCGCCTCGGAGCACGTGCAGGCGCTCTGGAATTTCTCGAAGGACGTCGCCGCCGAGACCGGCAAGGCCTTCGACGTCACCGCCGGCGCCCAGTTCAGTTATTGGAAGAAGCGTGGCGACCTCGGATTCAATCCCGACGACGCCGCCTGGACCCAGGTCATGAACGCCTATCGCGAAGGCGCGTTCCGTCTCGAGGGCTGCGAGCTGCACTGCGACAAGTTCGGCTGCGCCGTCGACTTCGGCGCGATCGTCCGCGGTTACGCGCTCGACCGCATGGCCGATATGCTCGAGAGCAGCTGGGGTATCCACCGCGCCCTGCTGATGGCTTCGGGCAGCGTGACCCTCGCCCTCGATCCGCCCGGTGAATCCGCCGGCTGGCGCATCGGCGTCGGCGCGCAGTCCGAGATCAAACTCTGCCGTTTCGCGATGGCCAGCAAGACGGCCGACTCGGCCCGCAATAACCTCGTCGACCCGCGCACCGGCCAGCCGGTATCGCTCCCGGGTCCGGTGCGAGCCATCGCGACTTCCGCCCTTGAGGCCGAAGGGCTCGCCATGGCCGCCTGCGTGCTCAACGCCTCCGAGGCCGAAGAGTTCGTCAACCGTGGCTGCAGCCGTGGTCTCTGGCTGCCGGACGGCACGAAGCTCGGTTCGGTGACCTATTTCGAAGTGACGGAACGCCCGGCTCCCGAAGCCAAGCCGACTTCCTCCGAAGAAGCGGCTACTTGATCTTGGCTTCGACGTCGCGCAGCAGCTTCTCGCGGTCAGCCGAGAAAAGGTAGGTGTCCGAACCGAGTCGTCGCAAGGCGGCCCGGAGGACTTCCGGCGAAGGGCGGCGGTTGAGCATCAGCCGGCGCAGGTAGGTCTCGAGGTCGGCGGAGATCAGCGGATGGTCGAGCTTCAGTCGCACGATCTGCATCAGGATGGCCTGGTTGGTCTCGTTCTGCAGGTGGGCCTGGATGAGCACTTCGTTGGCCTCGTCGTAGCGGCGCGCGGCGATCAGTTTGCGGCTGGCGGCCACCAGCACCTGCGGCGGCACCTTCCGGTGCTGCAGGAGCTTCTGCAGGTTGATGGAGCCGATCTCAGTCTGGCCGTCGGCGAAGTAGGCGATCGTGCGCAGGGCGTCGAAAGCCATGCGCGTCTCGGCGACCCATTGGTCGCGCTCGGCCTGCTTATATAACGCGTCGACAAGCAGGATCGTCTCGCGCGCGCGGCCGGCGTTGAGCAGGCATTCCACGTGGACGAGGTCGAAGCGCACGCGATTGCCGAACTTGCGTTCGAGCGCGAGCTTCGCCAGCCGGGCGGTGAGCGCGACGTCCGCCGTGTCATTACCGAAGCGGGCGAGGTCGAGCATCGGCTGCTCCTGGGTGCCGAACGTCGCGATGATCTTCTCGGTCAACGCTTCCCGGCGCACGCGACCTTCTTCGCCGGGCAGCAGGTAGAGCGACTGGATGAGCGGGCCTGGTCGGCCGGGCTGGCTGATGGCGAGTAGGTCCAGCGTGTCCTTGGCCCGGGAAAATTCACCGTTTTCCTTGAGCCAGCGGGCCTTCATCTCGAGCAGGCGGACGCCGGCGGGGAAGACGGCGAGCGCCGCATCGAGTTCGGCGAGCGCACCCGTGCGGTCGCCGCTTTCCCAGAGGAGCTGGCAGTTGAGGAGGTAGCCGTCGGCGGTCTGGTCGAGACGGTGTTCCTTGATCAGGCGGGCGGCATCGGCGAAGTCTCCGCGAAGGAAGTGGGCCTGCGCGGCGGCCAGCCGGAGGTCCGCGCGGATGTCCTCGGCCACCGCCGAGTCGCCCAGGTATTTCGTGGCCGTGGCGATGAGGCGGGCGTCCTGGTCCAGCATGAAGCAGCGCTGGACGTATTGGCGGAAGTATTCGCGGTCCTGCTTGGCGAAGACGAGGGATTCTTCGAGCAGCTGGTAGGCGTCGAGCGGGCGCTGGAACGCGAAGAAGAGATCGGCGCAGAGGCGCTGGGCTTCCAGGTTGGCCGGGCTCAGCTGAGCGCCGGTCCCGATGTAGCGGGAGAACTCGGCGTAATCCTGGCGGGCGAGGGCCTCCTTCGCGACGCTCACGAAGTATTCGCCTTTGCGGTAGAGGTGCGCCGACCGTCCGTAGGAATCTTTCGCGGTCAGCAGCTTCTCCCGCTCACGCAGGCGAACCTGCTCCTTGCCGAGGAAGAGGTTCGCGACCGAGTTGGCCGCCGTGTCGGGCAGGTAGAGATACATGTCGGCCCGGCGCGTCGTCGGGATGCCGTTCATGAAGCGCTCCTTGAAGTAGTTCGCTTCGGAAAGCCCGACCCACAGCAGGAGCAGGAAGACCGGGAACAGCAGGCCGATCCGACGCCAGTTGGGGCGGTAGCGGCGCTCTTTGTAGCCCACCACTTCGACGGTCACCGTCCCCAGCAGGATAGGATAGCTCGAGCGCGAGCTCTGCCCTTGGCCGTAGACGTAGTGGGGGTCGGCTGACATGCCTGACCCGATGTTCCCGCTCCCATGGGAGCGGGCAAGAGCGGATTGCCCGTCAGAGGCTTGCGGCGGCCTCTTGGGCGGTCGGGACGGGCGCGAGGCAGGTCTGACCTACGCAGACGGCGTAACCGGCCGTGGCGGGCTCCGTGACGAGGAAAGCGGGGCGGTAAGGGCGGGCGTGCGGCGCGGTCTTATCGTCACCGTTGAGGGCGGAGCGAAGTTCGTCCCAACCGCCGGCGGACTTCACCGTCGCATGACCAAGCGCGAAGCGGGCGATGCCGTCCAAGGCGTGGGCGACGCCGTTCGGGACGTTCTTGCAGAGGCCGCCGTAAGCCATGCTCAGATCGGCGAACTCGCGCGCCCAGCGCGGGTCGGCGGAAAGCATCTGGATCTGGCCGAAGCCATGGAGGAGCGAGGAGTTGCCGGCCGGGACGGCGTTGTCGAACCAGTCCTTCTGGCGGACGGAAAGGTCGTCGCGTTCGGCCGGCACGACGAAGGCGCCGACGGCGTGCGGATCGCCGAAGCGTTCCAGCGCGGAGCCTAGGAGGCGTTCGGCGCGCACGGCGTAAGGGTGCGTCTTGCCGGGTCGCGCCCAAGGCGCGTAGGCGGCGAGGGCGAGCTCGGCTTCGGCGAGCCAGGCGAAGTCGCTGAGGTTGCCGTCGAGGGTGGTCTTGTCGCCATGTGCGACCGAGAGCAGCCGAGCACCGTCTTCGCGGGCGAAACGCGTCCAGAGCAAGGCTTCGGTCTCCAAGGCTAGCTCGATCCAATCCTTACGGCCGAGGATCCAGCCGGCCTTGGCGAGGTTGCCGACGAGCAGGGCGTTCCAGCTGAGGAGATTCTTATCGTCGCGCGAGGGCTGCGGGCGCTGGTCGCGCAGCGCGAGGAGCTTAGCGCGGGCCGGGGCGAAGCGTTTACGCGCAGCGTGGTCGCCCTTGAGTTTAGGGATATTTTTACCCTCGAAGTTACCCTTGTCCGAAAGGCCATAGGCCTGCGCGAACGCGAAGGCTTCGTCCCCCAGCGCAGCGGCCACTTCCGGGGCCGTCCACACGTAGGTCGTGCCTTCATGGTGATTCGTGTCGGCGTCCAGCGAGGCGGCGAACAGGCCGTTGGCGGTACGCATCTCGCGCAGGAGCCAGCCGACGGTCTCTTCGCAGATATCGACGTAGAGCGGGTCGCGGTAACGGGCCCAGGCTTCGGCGTAGGTGCCGAGCAGCTGGGCGTTGTCGTAGAGCATCTTCTCGAAGTGCGGCACCGTCCAGTCGCGGTCCACGCAGTACCGATGGAAGCCGCCGCCGACCTGATCGAAGAGGCCGCCGCGGGCCATGGCGCCGAGCGTGATGGTCAGGACGGCGTCGATGCGCGTCGCAAGGGCGCGGTCCGCTTCGACCGCGGCCGCGCCGCGCAGGCCGAGCAGCAGGTTAAGCGTGTGCGGGGCGGGGAACTTCGGCGCGGCGCCGAAGCCGCCGAAGGTATCGTCATGTTGTTCGCAGATGCGGTGGGCGGCCGCGACGAGGTCGTCCGGCGAAGGCGCGCTGCCGTCCGCATCCGGAGCGCGGGTCAGGTGCGTCAGGTTCTGCGCGATGGCGTCGGCGTTCGCGGCGAGCTCGGACTTGTTGCGGTGATAGAAATCCGAGACGCGCATCAGCAGCTGCGGCCAAGGGACCTGGCCGTGACCGCGATCCTCGGGCGGGAAGTAAGTGCCGCCGAAGAACGGGCGGCCGTCGGGGAGGCAGAAGCAGTTAAGCGGCCAGCCGCCGTGGCCTTGGATCATCTGCACGGCGTCCATCATCAGCTTATCGACTTCTGGGCGCTCTTCGCGGTCGACCTTGATGCATACGAAATGCTGGTTCATCAGGTCGGCCACCCAGGGCTGTTCGAACGATTCGCGGGCCATGACGTGGCACCAATGACAGGACGAGTAGCCGACGGACACCAGGACGGGCTTGTTCTTGGCTTTGGCTTCCGCGAAAGCCTCGGCGCACCAAGGCCACCAATGCACGGGGTTGGCCTCGTGCTGGCGGAGGTAGAGGGAGCTTTCGTGGGCCAGGCGATTCGACACGTCAGCAAGGTTGGCATCCTTGGGCCGGGCGCAACAAAGACCGTTTCCGAGCCGTTCGACTTGCAGGGGAGGGGGCTAAGGGCAAAGGTCTGCGGGTGCCTTCCGTCCGCCCCAGTCGCGCCCTCGGCCGTCCCTCCGGACGGTCCGCGTCGGGGCCTGCCTGACCATGTCGACCATCCGTATCCTTGAGCCGACCGTGGCCAACCAGATCGCCGCCGGCGAGGTGGTGGAGCGCCCGGCCGCCGTCATCAAGGAGCTGCTCGAGAACTCCCTCGACGCCGGCGCCCGCCGCGTGACGGTGGACTTCTCCCGCGGCGGCAAGGCCCGCATGATCGTCGAGGACGACGGCAAGGGTATGACGGGCGACGAAGCCCTCCTGAGCCTCGAACGCCACGCGACCAGCAAGATCCAGCTGGCTTCCGATCTCGACCGTATCGCCACCTTCGGTTTCCGCGGTGAAGCCTTGCCTTCCATCGCCAGCGTGGCCCGTTTCACGATGCAGACCCGTCCGGTCGCGGCGCCCTCGGGCACGGAGATCGCGATCAACGGCGGCAAGCTTGTGCATCGTCGTGACCATGGCATGGCGCCGGGCACGCGTATCGAGGTGTCGAATCTTTTCCATCCGGTCCCGGCCCGTCTGAAGTTCCTGAAGTCCGACGAGACCGAGGCCGCGCACATCGTCCGCCTCGTCCGTCTCTACGCCATCGCCCACCCGGAAGTCGGTTTCCTCCTGCGCGAAGACGGCCGCGAGATCTTCCGCTCGCCGGGTAACGCGCCTTTGCTGGACCGCGTCCGTGAGATCTGGGGCCGACAGGTGGCCGAGGAGGTCACGCTGATGCCGCTCTTCGAACGACCGGGCATGCGTCTCAGCGGCCTGCTGGGTAAGCCGGGCGTCAGCCGCGGCACGCGCCAGGACCTCGTCACGGTCGTCAACGGTCGTCCGGTCGACAGCCGCACGATGGCCTTCGCGCTGACGGAGAGTTATCACACGCTGATCCCGAAGGGACGTTACCCGCTGGCGTTCGTCTTCCTCGAAATGGATCCGGCGTGGGTCGACGTGAACGTCCACCCCGCCAAGCGTGAGGTGCGTTTCCGCGACGAAGCCAAGGTCCGCAATTTCCTCATCGAGTCAGTCCTCGCGGTCCTGCGCGCCCGGGCCGACGACGGCCTGCCGGCCGAGACTGTCCCGACGATCACGCCGGCGACTCCGCTGACCGCCGCCGTCCCGAGCGTCAGCGCGCCGGTCTCCGCCGGAGCCACGCCCCCGGCTTACGTGCCGTCCTCGGCGCCTGCGCCGGTCTCGCCGACCCACGCGCCGTCGGTCCGTCTCGGCTGGCGTCTCCTTTCGCGCCTACGCGAAGAACGGGCCGTCTTCGAGACCCCGACTGGACTGGCCATCCTTGATATCGGCGCCGCGCACCAACGCGTGCTCTACGAATCCATCCTGGCGCAGTTCACCGCGCAGAAGCCGGTGAGCCAGCCGCTCCTCGTGCCTTTGAGCATCGAACTCGAACCGCTGCCCGCCGCGGTGCTCAAGGAGCGCCTGCCCTTGCTGGCTTCCGCCGGCTTCGACTTCGAGGAATACGGACGCAACTTCTGGCGCATCCAGGCCTTGCCCGCGTGGCTTGAGCCGGAGCAGGCCCTTGCCTTCGTCCGCGACCTGCTGGCCGAGATGGCTCGCCGGGAAGGCGACTTCGGCCGCCCCTCGCTGGCCTACGACGCCCTCGCCAAACTCGCCGTCAACAAGGCCCGCCGTAAGGGCGACAGCCTGTCGGACGCCGAACTCCTGGAGCTCGTCCAAGCGCTCTTCCGCACCGCCCAGCCCGGCACCTGCCCGCGGGGCCGGCGGACCTATGTCGAGTGGACGGATGCCGACCTGACGCGCCGTTTCGGCTGATCAGCGACGGCCCTTGGAACGCTTCGGCGAAGCCGGCTTGCCGGTGCGCAGGGCTTCGATCTGGTCGCGCAGGTTGGCCGCGCGTTCGAACTGCAGTTCATCGGCTGCCGCCAGCATCTCGGTTTCCATGTCCGCCAGCACGCGGGCGATGTCACGGTCGTCGGTGCCTTCGGCCACCGCGAGGGCCTCGTCGGCCTCCAGATCCACGAGGCTCTCCTCGATCTTACGCTGGGTGCTCTTCGGCGTGATGCCGTATTTCGTGTTATGGGCCTCCTGGCGCTTACGGCGGTCGCCGCAGATCGTGAGGGCGCGGGTGAGCGACTTCGTCATCACGTCGGCGTAAAGCAGGACCTTGCCTTCGAGGTGACGGGCCGCGCGGCCGGAGGTCTGGATAAGGCTAGTCTCACTGCGCAGGAAGCCTTCCTTGTCGGCGTCGAGGATGCCGACGAGCGCCACTTCCGGGAGGTCGAGGCCTTCGCGGAGGAGATTGACGCCCACCAGGACGTCGAAGTGGCCCGCCCGCAGGCGGCGGAGGATCTCGACGCGTTCGATCGCATCGATGTCGGAGTGCAGGTATTCGACCTTCAGGCCGCTGTCCCGCATGAAGTTGGCGAGGTCCTCGGACATCCGCTTCGTCAGCGTCGTGACGAGCGTGCGGTAGCCGCGGGCCGCGACGGCCTTAGCTTCCCCGATGATGTCCTCGACCTGGCCGGCGATCGGGCGGACTTCCATGGTCGGATCGAGCAGGCCCGTCGGGCGGATGACCTGTTCGGCGATGACGGCCGAGACCTTGTATTCGTGGGGCGCCGGCGTGGCGGAGACATACACGACCTGGTCGACGAGGGTATCGAACTCCTCGGGACGAAGCGGGCGGTTCTCGAGGGCGGAGGGCAGGCGGAAGCCGAACTCGACGAGGCGTTCCTTGCGGGCGCGATCGCCGTGATACATCCCGCCGATCTGGGAGACCGAGACATGGCTTTCGTCGATGAAGACCAGCTTGTCCTTCGGGAAGAAATCCAGGAGGCAATGCGGGCGCTCGCCGGGGCGGCGGCCGGACATGTGCATCGAATAGTTCTCGATGCCCGGGCAGAAGCCCGTCTCGCGGAGCATCTCGAGGTCGTGTTCGACGCGCATGCGGATACGCTGGGCTTCCACGAGGCGGTTCGTCTTCTCGAAATGGGCGACCCGTTCCTCGAGCTCGGCGCGGATCGCGTCGCCGGCGGCCTTCACGCGGCCGGGGGCCATGACGTATTGGTTGGCCGGATAGAGGTCGAATTTGTCGAGTTGCTTGCCCGGCTTCACGCTGACCGGATCGAGTTCCCGGATGGCCTCGAGCGTGTCACCCCAGAATTCCAGGCGGACGGCGGATTCCATGTAGGCCGGCCAGACGTCGATCGTCTCGCCGCGGGCGCGGAAGTTGCAGCGCTCCAGGATGGCGTCGTTACGGACGTATTGGTTAGCCACCAGCTTCGCAAGGAGTTCGTCGCGGCGCAGGGTCATGCCCGTCTTGAGGGCGATCATCGCGGCCAGGAAGTCCTCGGGTGAGCCGAGGCCGTAGATGCAGGAGACCGAGGCGATCACGATCACGTCCCGGCGGGAGAGCAGGGCGCTGCTCGCGCTGATGCGGAGGCGCTCGATGTCCTCATTGATGGCCGAATCCTTCTCGATGAAGGTGTCCGTCGCCGGCACGTAGGCTTCCGGTTGGTAGTAGTCGTAGTAGCTGACGAAGTATTCGACCGCGTTCTCCGGGAAGAAGTTCTTGAACTCCGAGTAGAGCTGGGCGGCCAGCGTCTTGTTGTGCGAGATGATGAGCGCCGGACGCTGCTGCTGGGCGATCAGGTTCGCCATCGTGAACGTCTTGCCCGAGCCCGTGACGCCGAGCAGCGTCTGGCGGCCGTTGCCGGCGCGGAGGGAGGCGTCGAGCGCGGCGATCGCGCTCGGCTGGTCGCCCATCGGGCGGTAGTCGGATTTGAGGCGGAATTCCATCTCAGCCCAGGCGCCCGCGGGCGAGCCACTGCGGGTCGACTTCGGAGAGATCCTTCACGATGCGGTGGGCGCCGACGGGCGCCAGCTGCTCGCGGGTGTTGGTCGTCGCGAGGGCGATCGTGATGAAGCCGCCGGACAGGCCGGCTTGGAGGCCCGATAAGGAATCCTCGAAGACGAAAGAGGTAGCCGGGTCGCCGCCGCCGAGGGCGCAGGCCTTCAGGAAGACTTCGGGGTCGGGCTTGCCCTTGGTGACGTCCTCGCTGGCGACCGCGCCGGCGAAGAAATGGCCGATGCCGAAGAGCTCGAAGGACAGCGCGAGGTTCTCCTTGTGCGTCGACGTGCCGATGACGCACGGGATGCCGAGATCCTTCAGCGCGCCGCAGAGTTCGCGGACGCCGGGTAGCAGATGGACATGGCCCGTGCGGGCGATGTCGCGGTAGAGCGCTTCCTTGCGGTTGGACAGGCGCTTCACCTCGGCGGGATCACGCGTCCAGTTGAGGATGTCCGGGATGATGAGCTCGTTGCGCTTGCCGAAGCCGCGCTTGAAGTGATCGGAGGGCAGGGGGAGATTCTCTTCCTTGGCCAAGGCCTCCCAGGAGCGTTCATGGGCGACGGAGGAGTCGATGACGACTCCGTCCCAATCGAAGACGGCGACAGTGCGAGGCATGGTTCAGTGTTTGTCCCAGGGCAGCGTGACCTTGATCGGGCGATGCTCCCAGACGTTGAAGGGTTCGAAGATCTGGCCGGGCGCGAGGATGCCGTTCGGGTCCAGGGCCTGCTTGATCGCGCGCATCGCGGCGATCTCTTCCGGCGTGTGCTGCAGGGGGAGGAAAGGCGACTTCGCGAGGCCGATGCCGTGCTCGCCCGTGATCGCGCCGCCGAGTTCGACGACCTTCTCCATCACCTCGCGGATGGCCTGTTCGGCCTTGCGGCAGTGCTCCGGATTGAACCGGTCATACATGATGTGCACGTGGAAGTTGCCGTCGGCCGCGTGGCCGAAGGTCGGGGTCGCCAGACCGAAGCGGTCGCGTATCTCGCGGGTGAAGCGGAGCAGGGCGACATAGCTGCGGATCGGCACCACCACGTCTTCGTTCAACTTGGCATCACCCAGGGCGAACATCGCCTGAGAGCAGGTACGGCGGAGTTCCCAGAGGCCTTCGGCTTCTGCGGGGTCTTCCGGCGCACGGAAGGCGACCGCGTGACGTTTAGCCCAGGCGACGACCTTGGCTGCGTCGTCCGCGAGCGCGGCGGGATGTCCGTCGATTTCGACCAGCAGCGCGGCGTGCGTCTCAGCGGAACCGCCTAGTTCCGCATCAGTGAAGACGCGCTTACCTCGACGCTTCTCGGTGGCAGCGACCGTCTGGACGTCGAGGAACTCGAGCACCGACGGATTCACGCGCAGGGAGATCAGGTCGATGGAGGCCTCGAGGGCGGCCTCATCGGTCTTGAAGGCCAGCAGGAACGTCCGGCGGGCGGCGGGTAGGGCAGAGAGCTTCAGCGTCGCTTTGGTGATCACGCCGAGCGTGCCTTCGGAGCCGATCCACAGGTCGCGCAGGTTGAGTCCGCTGACGAATTTGCGGAGCGGGGCGCCCCAGCGGACCTTCTCGCCGGTGGGCAGGAAGCCCTCGAGGGCGTAGACGTGGTCGCGGACGACGCCGTATTTGGCCGCGCGCAGGCCGCCGGCGTTGGTGGCGATATTGCCGCCGATGCTGCAGTGCTTCACCGATGACGGGTCGGGCGGGAAGAAGAGGCCGTGCGGCGCGGCGCGGTCGTTGATGTGCGCCGTGATCGCGCCCGGCTGCACCGTCGCCATCGCGGAGACCGGATCGATCTCGATCTGGTCCCAGTGGTCGAGGTGGATGACCCAGCCGCCCTTGATCGGGGCACAGGCGCCGGTCGTGCCGGTGCCGCGGCCACGGACCGTGACGGGTACGCGATGTGCATTGGCGAGCTTCAGCGTGACGCCGATGTCGTCCTCCGTCGCCGGGCGGATGACCGCCTCGGGCATGAAGGACAGGCGCATGTTGTCGAATGACGCCGCAAAGCAGGACGGCTCGTCGGTCCGGACGACCTCCGCGCCCAGCTTCGCCAGGAGGGCCTGGGTGGCGGCGGGATGCGTCTGGGCGGGAAGGCTCACGCCTCCCATCAAGCAGGGTTAGCCCAGTTCGGCAAGCCACGCCGTCGCCTCGGCGTCGGAAGGCATGCGCCAATCGCCGCGGGGGGATAGGGCCAGCGAGCCCACCTTGGGGCCGTCGGGCATCACGGAGCGCTTGAACTGCTGGCTGAAGAAGCGGTTCAGGAAGGAGCGCAGCCAGTGGCGGATCTCCGTCTGGTCATATTTACCGGCGAACGCGTGCTCGGCGATCCAGAGGACCTTGGAGGGGCGGAAGCCGTTACGGATGACGTGATACAGGAAGAAGTCGTGGAGCTCGTAGGGTCCGACCAGCATCTCCGTCTGCTGGGCGATTTCGCCGTCGTCGCCGGGCGGGAGCAGTTCGGGGCTGACCGGGGTCGCCACGATGTCCTCGAGGATGGCGCGTTCGGTGCCGACATGGCGGGCGTGGGCCGCCCAGCCGACGAGGTGCTTCACCAAGGTCTTCGGCACGCCGATGTTCACGTGATACATCGACATGTGGTCGGCGTTGAACGTGCACCAGCCGAGCGCGGCTTCGGAAAGGTCGCCCGTGCCGACGACGAAGCCGTGGCTCTGGTTGGCGACGTCCATCAGGATCTGCGTGCGTTCGCGGGCCTGGGCGTTCTCGAAGGTGACGTCGTGCTTGCCGGCCGGATGCTGGATGTCGCGCAGGTGGCGTTCGACCGCTTCGTTGATCGGGATCTCGCGGGCGGTGATGCCGAGCGTCTCCATCAGGCGCATCGCGTTGACGCGCGTGCGGGCCGACGTGCCGGGGCCGGGGAGGGTGAGGCCGATGATGCCCTTGCGGTCGAGGCCGAGACGATTGAACGCCTCGAGCGTGACGAGCAGGGCGAGGGTGGAGTCGAGTCCGCCCGAGACGCCGATGACGACGTGCTTGAGGCCCGTGTGGCGGATACGTCGGGCGAGGCCCGTGGACTGGATCGCGAAGATCTCCTGACAGTTCTCGTCGCGACGGTGCGGGTCCGACGGCACGAACGGATGCTGGCTGAAGCGGCGGCGCAGCTTCGGGGTCTGGCCGGTCGGCACGCCGAGGGTGAAGCCGATGACGCGCGGGCGGACGGCCACCGGCGCACCGAAGAAGGTGCTGTTGCGACGGCGTTCGGCTGCGAGGCGGTCGAGGTCGATCTGCGAGACGATCAGGGCGAGGTCGAAGCGGAAGCGCTCGGATTCGCCGAGGACGACGCCGTTCTCGGCGATGAGCCCGTGGCCGCTGTAGACGATGTCGGTGCTCGATTCGCCGGCGCCGGCGGCGGCGTAGACATAGGCGGCCAGGCAGCGGGCGGACTGGGCCTTCACGAGGTCGCGACGGTAGGCCGCCTTGGTGAGGAGCTCGTCGCTGGCCGAAAGGTTGCAGAGCAGGGTGGCGCCGGCGAGGGCCTGCGGGCCGCTCGGGGGCTCGACGGCCCAGAGGTCTTCGCAGATCTCGATGCCGAGCACGCAGTCCGGCATGTCGGTCGCCTGGAAAAGGATGTCGGTGCCGAAGGGGACCTTCTGGCCGAAGAGTTCGACCTCGGCGACCGGGGCGACCCGGGCGGAGGCGAACCAGCGCTGTTCGTAGAACTCCCCGGTGTTCGGGAGGTGGGTCTTCGGGACGACCCCGAGGACCTTGCCCCGGGAGAGCGCCACGGCCACGTTGAAGAGACGTCCGTTGACCTCCAGAGGGGTTCCGACGAGGGCGGTGAGGCCAAGCTTGGCGGTGGCCTCGCAAACCTGTCCGAGGGCCTTCAGGGCGCCGTTGAGGAGGGTCCGCTGGCCGAATAGGTCGCCGCAGCTGTAGCCGGTCAGGCAAAGTTCGGGCAGGACGACGATTTCCACCCCTTCCTGGGCGGCTTTTTCCAGAGCTTGGATGATCAGGGCGGCATTAGCCGCAGGGTCCCCCAGACGGAGGGCCGGCGAGGCGGCCGCCACGGTCACAAAACCGTTCTGGTGGATGCGGTTGGACATCAAAGGACTGGTATCCGTCATGTTCACCGTTGACCGAAGGGGAGGCAACCCGAAAGGTCTGCCCACCCCTGTCAAAGGGGGTCATATGTCCGCCCAGCCGCTCAAAGAAGTCCGTATCTTTTCGCCTGCCACCGTGGCCAACGTGGCCTGCGGTTTCGACGTGCTTGGCTTCTGCATCGACGCCCCCGGCGACGAGATCGTGGCCCGCTTCTCGCCGACCCCCGGCCTGCGCATCACCAAGATCACCGGTGACGACGGCCGCCTGCCGCTCGACTCGAAGAAGAACACCGCCGGCGTCTCCGCCCACGCGCTGCTCCGTCACCTCGGCAAGAGCGACCTCGGCATCGAGATGGAGATCCACAAGAAGATGCCCTTCGGCAGCGGCCTCGGCTCCAGCGCCGCGAGCGCGGTCGGGGGCGCCTTCGTGGTCAACCGTCTGCTCGGTGATCCGCTGACGCGTCGTCAGCTCCTGCCTTTCGTGGTCGCCGGCGAAGCCGCGGCCGATGGCGCCTGGCATGCCGACAACGTCGGTCCGTGCCTCCTCGGCGGCATCACCCTCATCCGTTCCAACGCCGAGCTCGACGTGATGGACGTGCCGATCCCGGAGCGCCTCTGGGCCGCGGTCGTGCATCCGGACATCGTCGTGCTGACCAAGGTCGCCCGCGAGATCATGCCGCGCCAGATCCAGCTCGAGACCTCCACGCAGCAGAGCGGCAATCTCGGCGGCCTGCTGTGCGGCTTCTTCAAGAGCGACTACGCGCTCATCGGCCGCTCGCTCCACGACCTCATCGCCGAGCCCCATCGTCATCGCCTGATCCCTGAGTTCTACCGCGCCAAGGCCGCCGCCATGGCCGCCGGCGCGCTGGGCTTCTCGATCTCCGGCGCCGGCCCCAGCGTGTTCGCGCTCTGCGAAGGCGAAGAGACCGCCCGCAAGGTCGCCGCCGCCGTCGCCGCCGTGTTCTCGTCGGTGCCGATCAAGGCCACGCCTTACGTTTCGCGCATCAACCCCAAGGGTGTCCATGTCCTCTCCGAGTCCTAAGTTGGAATTCGTCTCCACCGCCGACGCCTCCTGTCGCGGCTCCCTGCGTGACGTGCTGCTTTCGGCCATGCCCGCCAAGGGTGGCCTCTGGGTGCCGACGCACATCCCGCAGCTCGCGCCCGGCTTCGTGGAGCGCCATCGCGACGCGTCCTACGCCGACCTCGCCGAGGCCGTCGTGGCCCCGTATTTCGGTGAGGTGCTCGGCCCGGCGGTCCTCCGACAGCTTTGCCAGGAAGCCTTCAACTTCCCGGTGCCGCTCGTGCGTCCGGAGAAGCTCAAGGGCACCCCGGCCGAACGCATCGCCGTCCTCGAACTTTTCCAAGGCCCCTCCGCGGCCTTCAAGGACTTCGCCGTCCGCACGCTCGTGCGCGTCACCGCGCGCGTCCTCGGCGATGAGTTCCCGCAGCTGACCGTCCTGGCCGCGACCTCCGGTGATACCGGCGCCGCCGTGACCGAAGCCTGCGCCGGCGTCCCTGGCGTCCGTGCCGTGGTCCTCTATCCTCGCATCGGCGTCAGTGGCGTGCAGGAATCCCAGATCGCCCGGCCCCGTCCCGGTGTGGTCGCCCTTTCCGTCGACGGTACGTTCGACGATTGCCAGGCGATGGTGAAGCGCGCGCTCGCCGACGAGTCCCTGCGCCGCCACCGCCCGCTGCTCACCGCTAACTCGATCAACCCCGTACGCCTGATCGCGCAGGTGCCGTTCGCCTTCCACGCCAAGCGCCTGCTGGCTCCCGGCCGTCGCATGGGCATCGTGGTGCCTTCGGGTAACCTCGGCAATGTCGGCGCCGTGCAGCTCGCCCGCCGGATGGGGCTGGACGTCGCCGCGCTCGTCGCCGCGACGAACACCAACTCGCCGCTGCCCGACCTCTTCGCGACCGGCGAATATCGTCCGCGTCGCGCGGTCCCCACGGCCTCCAACGCCATGGACATCGGCGACCCGAACAACCTCAGCCGCCTGCTCGCCTGGCGTGAGGGCGGCCCCTCCGTGGAAGCCGTCACCGTCGACGACCGGGCCACCCTCGACGCCATGCGTCGCGTCCGCGACGCCAGCGGCTACGTCCTTTGCCCGCATACCGCCGTCGGCTGGAAGGCCGCGGAGGACCTCCTGGCCCGAGACGGCGCCAAGCTCGACGACGTCATCGTCTTCGGCACCGCGCATCCCGCCAAGTTCCCGGACGTCCTGCAGGAGGCTTTCGGCGACGCCCAGGCTTCCCGCTTCCCCGGTGAGCTGCCGGCGCCCGCTCCGATCAAGATCGGGAATGACTTCGAGGCCGTCCGCAAGGTCCTTGAATCCGAAGCCGGCTTCGGTCGCTGAGCCGGGATACGAAAAAGCCGCCTGACGGCGGCTGTCTTCGGCGGCTGAAAGCCCTGCTTACTCGGTGTCGGACACCGCGAACGTCACGTTCGTGATGTTCGCCTTAGCCAGGATATCGAGGACGTTGATCACGCGCTCGTAGCGGGCGTTCTCTTCGGCCTGCACCGTGATGAGCAGCTTGGTCTTGGACTGCTCGGCAGCCTGACCCATCAGCTTCATCTGGTTGTAAAGGTTCTCGAGGAGCTTGTCACCGGGAGGGCCGACCGGATCTTCGTTGAGGGTGATCTCGCCGGTCTCGCTGACGCCGATCGTGACTTCGTCGGGCAGTTCGGTCTCCTTGGCGGTCTCGGCGTTGCCAGGCAGGGTCGTCTTGAGTTCGTGCTCCACCTTGACGGCGCCGGCCATGACCATGAAGAAGAGCATGATCACGAAGACCACGTCGATCATCGGGGCGATCTGGAAGCCCGGGGAGGCGTCGGCGGTTTCTGGCTTCTGTTTCATGGGTTATTCCTCGTGGTTGAGGCCGGAGAAGGCGATGTTGTCGATGCCTGCTTCGGCGCCCCATTCGAGGGCCTTGGAGACATACTTGGCGTGGCATTCCTTGTCGGCGCGGACCAGCAGGCGATACTTCTCGTTGGTGCCCTTGCGGTCGGCGAGTTCCTTGGCGATGCCTTCCTTGTCGTTCGGGTCGAGTTCGCGGTCGTCGAGCTTGTACTTGGCCTGCCCCGTGGTCTTGTCCCACGAGATGTTGATCAGGCCGGCCGCGGCCTTGTCGTCGCGCTTGACGCCGTGCGAGGCGACCGGGAGCGAGATGTTCTTGTCGACCTTGAGCACCTGCGAGGAGGTGATCGACATGAAGAAGATGAGCAGCACCAGGAGCACGTCGATCATCGGCGCGACCTGGAACTCCGGTTCGCCTTCTCCGCCTCCGCCTCCGCCTGCCATGGTCTTGCTGCTGGTTTAGGGGTGGAAGGGACTTAGCCCTGGACGTTCGAAGAAGCGCTCCAATCCGGCTTGGCGGCGTAGATCTCTTCGTCGCCGACCTTGCGGCCTTCGACTTCGTCGTAGGGGAAAGCGCGGAAGAGGCCGGTCACGATCTCGGTGATGTCGTGGATGCCCTTGTTGATACGGTTGGCCAGGAGGTAGTAGGCGATGAACGCCGGGATGGCGATGAAGAGGCCGGAGGCGGTCGCCACGAGCACTTCACCGATCGCGCCGGAGAGCTTGGAAGGATCGCCCACGCCGGAGGTGCCGAGGGTTTCGAACGCGCTCATCATGCCCGTCACGGTGCCGGTGAGGCCGATCATCGGGGTGCAGACCCCGATCACGGAGAGGTAGGAGGAGCGACCCTTGAGTTCGCCCTGGATGCGGACGATTTCCGAGAGGATGGCCTCTTCGGTCATGGTCTTGCCATCCGGAGTGAAGGCGACGCCGGCGCGCACGACGTCAGCGACGGGGGAACCGGCGGCCTTGGCGAAAGCGTAGGCACCGACGTAGTCGCCCTTCTTGAAGAGCTCACGGAGCTGGGTGACGTGCTCGGCGGGATACATCTTGCCGGCGCTGGTCTTGATGAAGCCGTCGACCATGAACCAGATCATCGCGACGGAGCAGAGGGTGATCGGATACATGACCCAACCGCCTTCGATGAAGAGGTCGGCCAGGGTCTTGTGGTGCGCGCCGGCAGCGGCGGCCTCCTGGGCCGAGGCGGTGACGGTCAACAGGCCGAGAAGGGCGGTGCTGAGGAGGGCGGAACGTAGGTTCATCTTCATGATGATGGGGTGTAGGTTGGTATCTAGGTTAGGTTTTGGAAAGGGGCAAGGACTCACTTGTTGCCTTCGACCTTCTCTTCGGCGGCGAGCTTGGGTTTGGCCATGATGACGCCTTCGGGGAGGGGACCGCCGGCGGCGATCTTCTTCTGGTCGGCTTCGGCCTTGGCGCGCTCCTCCGGGGGGAGCAGTTTCTTGGCTTCTTCGGCCTCCTTGGAGACCGGGAAGGAAACGATGATGTCGTAGAGGTAGCGGTTGGAGATCGCTTCGAGTTTCTGGTCGCGCAGGGCGGGGCTGTCCATGCCACGGAAGGCGCGGGCCGCGCCGAGGAGGGCCTTGGGAATCAGTTCGGCCTCGGAACCGAAGAAGACCGGCACGCGGAGGTAGGTGGTCATCGCGGCCTCATACTTCTTGGCGGCGAGGAGGGAGTTGCCCTTGGTGAGGTGGAGGCGGGCCTGGAGCTCGGAGCTATCGACCTTCGTGAGCAGCTCGGTGGCCTCGCGGATCACGGCTTCGTGGTCGCCTTTGCGGGCGCGCAGCATGAGCTTGGCCAGCTGGATCTGGGTGGCGACTTCGGGCTGCTTGGCGGCTTCTTCTTTTTCGAAGGTCGCGAGGAAGCTGTTCGTGGCGGCGTCGTTCTCAAGACGATCGAGGGCGTCGAGCTTGATGAGGGAGGCTTTGACCCACCAGGAGCCCGGGACGTTCTTGAGGGGCTCGAAGAACTTCAGCACGGCCTCGGCGTTGTCGAGGGCCTTGGCCGGTTCGCCGCGGTTGACGTTGTTCTGGGCCTCCTGGAGGCGGGCGGGCATCGGCCAGACGATTTCGGTGACCTCGGAAAGCTTGCGGGTCAGGACGACCTCGAAGCCACCTTGGTTGCTCGTGCGGTCGACGGTTCCCTTGACCACGTTGATGACGCCTTTCTTGGCGTCGACGACCGGCTTCGGCGGGACGGAGTTGTCCAGCTTGAAGGGGTCGTTGATCTCCCATTTTTCGCCCTTGAAGACGAAGGTCTGGGCCGGCGACGTGGCGGCGGCGAGCAGCGCGAAGGCGGCAAGGAGGAGGGGGTGGCGCATGGCGTTCAGAGTCCGAGGAGGTAGGCTTTGGCTTCGACCCCTTCGCGGGTGTCCTTGATGCGGTCTTTCTCGAGCATCTCCTGCAGGAGGCGCTTGGCGGCGTCCTTCTGTTCGAGCTTGGTCGCGAGGATCTTGGCTTCGCCGAAGTAGGACTTCGCGGCCCAGATCTCATATTTCTTCCAGGTCATGTGGCAGCGGCGGTAGTAGGCGATGGACTTGTTGTAGGCATCCTTCGCGTTTTCGGGCTCGTTGTTGGCGAGGGCGTTGATCGTGACGGTCGTCTTGCTCTGCTCCTTGCCGTCCACCTTGATGGTGAGCGTGGCGGTGAACTCTCCCGCGGCGGCGTAAGCATAGGACGGGGCTGCTTCGGTCGAGGTAGCGCCCTTCTCGCCGAAATCCCAGAGATAACTGACCTTGCCCGCGGCCGGCGCGCTGGCGGAGAATTTGACGGTCAGCGGCGCGGCGCCCGAGATCGGCGACGTGCCCGCCATCTCCTTCGGCACGAGCGTCGCGTCGGTCGAAGACTTCGGCTTCGTGATGAGGCTCGGTTTCCCTGCCGCCATCAGGCCGGCGTTGCGCTCATGCAGCTGGCCGAGCCAGTAAAGGGAGGCGGCGGTCTTCTCGCCGCGCCATTCCTTGGTGCGGATGATCTCTTCGAAGGCCTTGAAGGCGTCGTCGAGCTTCGAGAGTTCGGCGAGCGCGCGGGCGCGGGTGAAGCGCAGGTCGAGCTCCTTCGACATCAGGATGTTGTTGTCGATGGCTTCGTCGCAGAGGGAGAGCGCCTCGGCATACTTCTTCTCGCCGAGCCGGATTTCGGCGAGGCCGGCGAAGCCGTAGTCGGCGTATTCCGAGGAGCGGGCGAACTCGAGGATGTAGCGGAAGTATTCCTCCGCCTTCTTGGTCTCGTTCTTGGCTAGCAGGCTGTCGCCGACGAGCGCGAGGATGGTCGGGTTGAGTTCCTCGGCCTTGAAGTTGGCGGCGATCTTGGCGAAGTTGGCGGCGGTCTTCTCAGGCTCGCGCGTGAACACGGCGAGCTGGCCGAGGGCGAAGAAGCCGCGGGCCTGGGCGACGAGGGAGGCGCGGTTTTCGTCGAGACGAAGCAGCTTGGTCAGCTCTTTCTCGGCGTCGGCGCTGGTGTAGGCGCCGGGCTCGGGCTTGGCGCCGGCCTTCACGCGCTTGATCTTGCGCGCGAGTTTCTCGGCGAGGAAGACGATGAGCTTCTCGGTGCCTTCCTGCTTACGGTCGTTGATCGATTCGGCGACGGCGTCGGAGAGGATCTTCAGCGCGCGCTTCTTCTGCTCGGCGATGGAGGACTGGCGCTTGACCTCGACCTTGGCGAGTTCGGCTTCGAGTTCGGCGGAGAGCTTCTTGACGGCTTCCTTCGCGGTGTCGATCTCGGGGCGGGTGACGCCCTGCTTGCGCTCGAGCTGGTCGACGGCCTTGCGGCCGTCGGCGAGCTTGGCGCTGAGATCCTTGCGGACCTTCTCGGCCTGCTGGGCGAACTCGGGCATGTCGCCCATGCGTTCGGTGGAGCGGATGACCTCGTAGAGGTAGGTCATCGCCTTCGGGTCGTTATGGTCCCAGTCGAAGATCTCCTTGAACAGGTCGCGCATGCGCTTGTGCTCGCCGCGGCCGGGGAGGAGCTTGCGCAGCTCACCGAGGACGAACTCGAGGGCCTGCGGATTGGTGCGGGCGCTCTTGGCGGCGGCCTCGTAGGCGTCGATCGCCTTGCCGGTGACGGCTTCCTTCTCCTTCTCGAGCTTGTCCTTGATGGCGGCGAACTTGGCGCGGTCAGGGGTCTTCAGGTTGACGCGCAGGTCGATGTCGGCGGCCTTGACCTTCTTGTCGAGCTCGTCGGCGAGACGGATGTTGGCGTCGCCGATCAGGGTGTAGACCTCGGGGGTCTGGGCGATGACTTCGTCGGTCCGGTCCTTGGCGTAATCCTTGAGCCAGTCTTCGCAGAGCTTGATGGTGCCGGCGATATCGGGCGGGTTGACGCCGAACTTCACGATCGCCTGGCGGTAGCGGACGTCGGGGATGAACTGGCCCTTCGGGTATTCCTGCTGGTATTTGTCGAAGTCGATCTTGGTCTCCTTGTACTTGCCCTGGAAGAACGAGCAGAGCGCGTTCATGTACAGGACCTGCTGGCGGACGGACGAGCGCTCGTATTTCTTGAGGAAGGCCTCGAAGGCCTTCGAAGCGGGCGCCCAGTCGACCTGCGAGAAAAGGCAGGCGGCGATCCGGAAATCGATCTCTTCGGCCACCTCAGGCGTGAGGTTGGCCACGTTGGCCTGCACCCACTTGTAGTGGGCGATGGCTTCGGGGAATTCTTCGCGCTCCTGGGAGATGTCGCCGAGGATGAGGGCGATGGACGACACCATCTCGTCTTTCGGGAATTTCTGGATGAATTCCTTGCACTTCGTCTGGGCCTCGGTGTTGCGGCCGATCCGGCGCAGGGCGACGATGTGGTAGTAGTAGGCGCCGGCGATGCGGCTGAATTCCGGGCTGTTCTCGAAGATGTCGAGGAAGGCCACGTGGGCTTCCCACGGGCGCTTCAGTTCGAGGAGGCAGAGACCGATGCGGTAGGAGATGAAGGCGTCGTAGTCCTTGTTGGCCTTGAATTCGGCCTCGATCTTCTTGAACTGTTCGAGGTCGAGCTGCGCGCGGCGGATGGCGTCGGCCTGTTCGGCGTTCGGCTTCGGGGCGGCCTTCGTCATGCCTTCGACCTCGGTCTGCTTGGCTTCGATCGCCTTACCGAAGGAGCGGGTGAGGTTCACGCGGCGCAGCGTGCCCTGGTAGTTATTGAGGGCCTGGCGGTAGAAGTCGCCGCGGAAGGCCTCGTCGGCGGCCGATTCGGCGGCCGCGAAACGCGCGTCGCCGATTTCCAGGCGCTGGAAGTTGGAACGCACCACTTCGACCGGGGAGCCGGTGCTGCGGGCGTCGATCTCGCTCTTGAGCTGGGTGGCCTCCTTGGTCAGGCCGAGCTTCGTATACATCTCGACCAGCTTATAGGCGGCTTCACGGCGTTCGGGCGTATTGATGCCTTCGGCGGTGGCCTGCTTGAGGAGGCTGATCGCCTGCGAGTAGGCGGCCTTCTTGAGTTCGTCGGTCGAGGACTTGGCGCGGTCGACCACGATCTGGGCCGAAAGGGTGAAGGCGCTGACGCGTTCCTCGGGGCGGGCGAGCGCGTTGGTGCGGATCTTCTCGAGGCGGGCGAGGGCCTGATCCCACTTGCCCTGCTTGGAGAAGGCTTCGATGAGGATCAGTTCGGCGGTGCCGCGGCGATTGTCGCCGTCGAAGAAATCTTCGGTTCCCTTGGGGTATTTATCGAGGAAGGTGGTGAGTTCGACCTGGGCCTTGGGCCAGTCCTTCATGAAGAAGAGACAGGTGGCCTTGCGGAAGGAGAGGACCGCCTTCATGCTGTTGGCGACGTCGCCGGCCTTGTCCTCGAGTTCCTGGAAGAGATCGAGGGCCTCCTTGTACTTCTTCTCTTCGAAGGCCTTGTCGGCGGCCTTGTAGAGCACGTTCAACGGGTCTTCCTGCTTCTCGGCGGTGGGCAGGGGCTTGGTCTGCGCTCGCAGGACGGCGGTGACCGGGGTCACGGCGAGCAGGACGGCGAGCAGCGCGGCCTTGGCCAGTTGGTAGGTACGGGACTCTTGGATAAGCATCGGGTGAGGGGAGCGTTTCGCTCCGCGTCGGGGGTTCCAAGGTATAGCCCAAGCCTCTGAGAGATGCCAAGCAATAAGCCCCCTCTGAAGGGCAAATATCAAGGCCTCACCGGGGGGGTCGGCCTGTGAATAACTCAGGCCCCTGGACGGAGGCCGGTCGCCAGGATGGTCTCGAACCCTGGCTCCTTCGTTTCCTTGGCCACCACGCGTACTTCTGACTGGGCGAAACCCGCTTCCTCGATCCAGTCGTGGAGTTCGTTCTCCTTGAAACCGAGCCAGCGGTCGGCGTACAGCTCCCGGGCCTTTTCAAAGCGATGGGCGCGCAGGTCGAGGACGATCAGGCGACCACCCGGCTTGAGGATGCGGAAGGCCTCGGCGAGGGCCAGGCGGGGGTTCTCGGCGTGGTGCAGAGCCTGGCTCAGCAAGGCGAGGTCGATGCTCCGGTCGGGCAGAGGGACTTTCTCGATATTACCGAGGACGTAGGTGAGGTTGCGCAGCTGTTCCTTCTTGGCCAAGGCCCGGCCGACTTGGACCATGCGCGGCGAACTGTCCACGCAGTGGACGCTTTCGGCCTGGCGGGCGAGCAGGCGGGAGAGGGTGCCGTCACCGGCCCCGAGGTCGGCGATCCGGACCTTGGGCGTGAGCAGGAAGAGCATCTGTCCGATGGCTTCCCAGGAGCGTCCTGGGCAGTAGTTCCGACCCAGGCGGTCGGCCACGTGGTTGAAGTGCTGTTCGGCCTTCTGCCGGCGCTTCTCCACGATGCGCTGCCAGGCGCGCTGGTCGGCGGCCGCCTTGGGTTCGCGGGCGCTGGCGGCCAAGGCCGCTTCGACGATGCCGCCGACGCTGGCCGGGAGGTCCCGGGCCACGGCGTAGAAAGATTTCTTCCCGTCGCGTCGGTCGACCACGAGGCCGCCCTTACGTAGCAGGGCGAGGTGGGTGGAGATACGCGACTGCGGCAGCCCGAGGATCTCCTGGAGCTCGCCGACGGCGAGTTCGCCGCGGTGCAGCAGGTGGAGCATGCGGGAGCGCGTGGGGTCGGCCAGCAGGCGCAGGGATTCCCAAGGGTCGGGCATGAGGCGAAGATGGGCGGGGGTCGCGGGCTTGTCAAAAGAGGAAGCCCCGTCACCGGGGCTTCGTCGAGAGGGCCTGGAGGGCCGTTCAGCGCTTGTCGACCCAGCGGCCGATCTTCACCACGGTCCAGTTTTCGGCCTTACCGTTGATGTTGGTCGTGAACGTCTCGCCGGCCTTGTGGTTGAGGAACTGCTTCGCGAGGGGCGAGATGTAGGACAGGATATTCTTCTCCGGCTCGCCGTCCCAGGCGCCGAGCAGGTCGTAGGCCAACTCCGCCTGGTCGGAACCGCGGCGGAGGACGATGCTCGAGCCGACGCTGATGGCGTCGGTCCGGGCTTCGGAGAAGTCGGTCACACGGGCCTTCTTGAGCAGCGCGTCGAGCTCGGCGCGACGGGCGGCGAGGGTGTCATGGTCCTGTCGGGCCATCTTGTATTCGGAATTTTCCTTCAAGTCGCCGTGCTCCTTGGCGATCTGGATGGCTTCCTTGACCGCGGGGAGGCGCACCTTGACGATGTCCTCGAGCTCGCGTTCCTTCTCTTCCTTGGAGGCCTTGGAGACGAGGAGTTCCTTCTCTTCGGCTTCGGAGCCGGAGTGCTTGGACTTGGCGAGGCGCTGCACGTGCGGCTCGATCTTGGCGAGGCGGGAGAGCAGGGCCTTCTTCGTCATCTCATCGAAGCCCTGGCTGCTCATCATGGTGCGGGTGAGGTCGAAGATCGTCTCGCTGTCGGCCTTCTTGCCTTCGGCCGGCGTGAGGATGTTCGCGATCAGTTCCTTGTCCTTGATGAGTTCGTTGGCGAGCGGGATGCGGGCGGTCGAATTGGATTCGAGCGACTCGGTGTCGATCGACGACAGGATGGCTCCGAGGAGCGAAGGGGCGATCAGGCGGCCGACGATGGCGGCGTATTTCTTGGAGTCGCGGTTCTTGATGATCCAGATGATCACCGGGGCGCGGAGTTCGCGGGTCTCGAGCCACTGGGCGAAGCGCGTGGCGACGGCCTCGGCGAGATCCTGGTCGCAGAGGTAGGCGATGGATTCGGAGACGAGCTTGGCGGAGCCGCTCTTGGTGCCGCCGATGTCGCGGTTACGCAGGAGGTCGAAGGCGCGGTCGGACCAGCGGTCGCCGTGGTGGGCGCGCACGAGGTCCAGCAGGCTGCGGATCTTCTCGGTGGTGTGCGGGATGTTGAGGGCGACGAACGCGAGGTCGCTTTCGGTGCAGAGGGCGATGATCTCGGAGGCCGTCGGGCTGACGGTCTCCACGTTCTCGACGGCGGAGCGGAAGAACTTATCGCGGTTCCAGATGCCGCCGAGGATGGCCGGCAGGTTGTCGCGCTTGCGGGCGGTCTCGAGCTTCTTGATCTCCTTGAGGAGGTCGGCGGAGACCTTGTCGAGATTGGCGGCGGTGGCGGCGGAGCGCGTCTCGGCGGCGGAGGCGCCGGCGAGTTCTTCGAGCAGCATCAGCTTACGTTCGAAGTTCGGAGCGCCTTCATACTGGGCGAACAGGTCTTCGCCGAGATCCTTCGGGGCTTCGAGGAGGGCGTAGAGGCCGCCCTTGCGCTCAGGGACGAGGATGGCGCGGTCCTTGCGGACGGCGGCGCGACCCTTGGTCCACCAGGCCTTGAAGGCGGCGGCGCGATCCTTGCCGGCGGGGAGGGAAGCGAAGTGGACGCGGTCGAGGTTGGCTTCGAGGGCGTAGGAGGTGCATTCCCCGGTCGGGTATTCGGACAGGAGGGCCTTGACCACGCCGGCCGGGTCGTTGGCGACGAGGTTGGCGATTTCGGCCTTGGTGGCGTCGGCATAGGCCTTGGCGACCACGCCGTTCGGGTTGATGAACTCGATCTTACCGAGGAAGAAGGCGGCGTCCATGGCGTGGGCCTTCTTGTTCTGCTCAGGGAAATCGATGACCAGGCGCTTGGTCGCCTCGTCGTAGGAACGGATGACGCCGATGCCCCAGGCTTGGTGGAGGCAGAAGGCAGGCTGACCCGTGGCTACCAGGTCGATGGCGGCCTGGAGGGAGTTCATTTTACCACCTTGTGGGGTCAGGGCCTTGTTGCTCATTGCAAAAGTGGGTTTTGGGGATAACAATTCTCACTTGCAAGCAGGAAGGCGGGGGTTTCGGGGTCCTGAGCCTCCGAGTCCGCTGCTCCTGCCCCTCCCATGGCCTTTAAGCCCGAAAAACCCTCAATCCACGGCGAAACGCCGGACACCCTCGGTGAGCGCCTGGTCGCGGCCGGCCACCCACGTTATCGGGCCGGCCAGGTCTTCGAGTGGTTATACCCCCGCCGGGCCGAAACCCCCGAGGCGATGACCAACCTGCCGGCTGGTCTCCGGGGTTGGCTCGTCGAGCAGTATGATTTCGAGGCCACGGCCCTGGTCCAGCGCAAGGCCTCCTCCGACGTGACCCAGAAGATCCTGCAACGCCTCCGCGACGGCTCCCTGATCGAGACGGTCATCATCCGCGCCCCGATGGAGGGGGTAGGCCAGGAGAAGTCCCGCCGGACCATCTGTATCTCCACCCAGGTGGGCTGCGCCTATGGCTGCAAGTTCTGCGCCTCGGGTTTGGAAGGATGGAAGCGCGACCTTTCGGTAGGGGAGATCGTCTCCCAGCTCGTCCAGGTCTGCCGCATCGAAGACAAGGCCGATCCGGCCCGCGCCGCCGAAGGGCTGGCCTCCTTCGACAACATCGTGGTCATGGGCATGGGCGAGCCCTTGGCCAACTACGAGAACCTCCTCGCCGCCCTGCGTATCGTCAATGCCCAGTGGGGTTTCGGCTTCGGCGCCCGCCGCGTGACGATCTCCACCTCCGGCGTGGTGCCCAAGATCCTCAAGCTGGCCGAGGAGCCGCTGGGCTTCCGTCTCGCCATCAGCCTCCACGGCGCGACCAACGAGGTCCGCAACCAGATCATGCCGGTGAACAAGAAGTTCCCGCTCGAGGAACTCATTCCTGCGGCCAAGGCCTTCGCCCGCAAACACGGGCGCATGCTGACGCTCGAGTTCATCCTCATCGAGGACATCAACGACTCGCTCGAGCAGGCCAGGAAGCTCGCCGTCATCGCCCGCGAACTCCACGCGCACGTCAACCTGATCCCGTATAACAAGGTCGAAGGCCTTCCGTGGGTCCGTCCGTCCCTCACGCGTCAGGATCGCTTCGTGAAGGAACTCCGCGCGCTGGGCGTCACGGCCACGCTGCGTCGCGAGAAGGGTCACGACATCGACGCCGCCTGCGGCCAGCTCCGCTTGCAGACCGAGAAGGCCGAAGCCGGCGGGGCGACGCCGCCTCCGGCGGCCGCTTAGGCCGTCAGCGCGGCCGCGAAGGCCTTGCGATCCGGCGCCTTGAAGAAGGCCGTGCCGGCCACGAACGTATCGGCGCCGGCCTCGCGGCAGAGCCGGCCGGTCTCGACGTTGATGCCGCCGTCGACTTCGAGGCGGAAGTTCGCGCCGCGCTTCGCGCGTTCGGCGGCGACGAAGCGGATGCTCTCGAGCACCGAAGGCATGAAGGACTGTCCGCCGAAGCCAGGGAAGACGGTCATGCAGAGCACGAGGTCGACGTCGCCGAGGAACGGCAGCACGCGACGCGGATCGGCGTCCGGATTCATCGCGATGCCGGCGGTGAGGCCGGCGGCCTTGATGGCGGCGAGCGTCTTCGCGACGTCGTGGTCGGCTTCGACGTGCACGGTGAGGCGCTCGGCGCCGGCCTGGGCGAACGCGGCGACGTAACGGTCCGGATGGCTGAGCATCAGGTGCACGTCGAAGTGCAGCTTGGTCAGCGGACGGAGGTCGGCGACGACCTGCGGGCCGAAGCTGATGTTGGGCACGAAATGCCCGTCCATGATGTCGATGTGCAGCCAGTCTAGGCCGGCCGCTTCGACCGCGCGGACGCCTTGCGCGAACGCACCGTGGTCGGCGGCGAGGAGGGAGGGTGCGACGACGGCCGGGTTCATGTCACCAGGCCGTGGTGGCCGCCTGCCGGATCTGCGCGGCGATGTCGGCGAAGAGCATCGGGGCGACGCTGAGTTCTTCCGCCACGGGATCGCCGGCGTTCTGCAGCGTGGTGGTGGCGCGGAAGACGCGGTCCTTGAAGAGCGTCCGCGCGCCGCCCTGGGCGGTCAGCGTGGCGCGGACCTCGAAGGACACGCGGAAACTGTTGAAGGCGAAGGCGTCGCCGGGCTTGGTCGTGAAGCCGTCGCGACGGTATTCCGTGACTTCGGTCGTGAGCACGGCATCACCGCCGCCGAGGCGCACGCGCGGGTCGCCCGCGAAGGCGTCGGTGAGCTTCGAGTGCAGGATGGCGTGCGTGCCGGTGCGGGCGGTCGCGTTGCGGACGGGCGCGATCTCGACCGAGCGGAAGGCGGGCTTCGGACCGCCCGCCTGATAGGCGGAGCAACCGCCGAGCAGCAGGGCCGTCCCGAGCAGCAGCCAGTGCTTCATCGGCTTTCCGGGCCGACGGCGCCCTTGGAGGGTTCCTTCTTGAATCCGAGCGTGTCGAGGTCTTCGCCGACGGCCTGGGGTTTGGTTTCGGCCGCCGTGCGGGGGCGCGGCACGACGCCGAGGAGACGGTCGGCGAGGGTCTTCGGCGGAACGGGGTCCTTGATCATCGCGGCGAGCAGGGCTTCGGCTTCCTTGGCGGCGGCGGATTCCGGCGCGATGTTCCGGCAGGCGTTAGCCATGAGCTTCGCGGCCTCCGGGTTGTTGCGGTTGAAGAAATAGAAACGGGCGAGGCTCAGGCGGGCGCGGGCGGCGCGGTCGCGCAGGACGGCGATCTGCTCGATGGCGACCTTGGCCCGCGCGTCGTTCGGGAACTGGTCGGCGAGCGTCCGCCAATGGTCGGCGGCTTCGAGCGTCGTCGCCTGATCCCATGCGGGTCCGAGCGATTCCTGGGCACGGAGCGTCGCCAGCATCTCGAGGGCTTCCGGCGCGAACTTCGAGGTGGGGTGGTCGCTGACGAGACGTTCCAGCGCCTCGTTGGTCTTCTCCTTCAGGTCTTCGTCCTTGGCGATGCGCGCCATGCGGATGAGGCAGTCGTCCGCATACGGGCCGTTCGGCGCGAGGCGGATGGTCTTCTCCCACATCGCGATCGCGCCTTGACGGTCCCTGAACCAGGGGAACCAGCCGCCGAGGCGGCGGCGCTGGCCTTCGGCCAGACGGTTGGCGATGTCGAACTGCAGGTCCACCGCGCCGGCGAAGCCGGGGAAGCCGGAATGGCGGGCGAAGAGGTCGTCGATGATGATCGTGGCTTTCTCGAATTCCCCGCGGGAGACGAAGATACGCGCGCGGGTGAGCAGGGCGATGGCTTCGGCTTCGGCGCCGACGTTGGCCTCGCCGATGATCTCCCATTCCTTGAGGGCTCCGCCGATGTCGTCGGCTTCGAGGCGTCCGGAGGCGTGGTCCATGGCGAGCAGCAGGACAGGCAGGCGGGACGGCGGGCTCACGTCGGCGATGGTGCCGGGCTTGACCTGCCAGGCTCCGTCCTTCCGGACGAATTCCGCGCGGACGTGGGCGCCGAGCAGGAGCGCTGCGGCTAGGAGGATTTTAGAGGGAAGGTTCATGCCAGCGAAGGAGGGTCGCGCCCCAGGTCAGGCCGGCGCCGAAGGCGACGATCAGGATGAGGTCGCCGTGCTTGATCTTGCCGTCTTGCCAGGCTTCTTCAAGCGCGAGAGGGATGGAGGCCGCCGAGGTGTTGCCGTAGCGGCTCAGGTTGGAGGGAAAGCGCTCCATGCCGACGTTGAGCTGGCTGGCGACGGCCTCGAGGATACGGATGTTGGCCTGATGCGGGATGAACCAGGCGACCTCCGCCGAAGTCACGCCGCACTGCGCGAGCACGCGCTCGCAGGATTCGGCCATCACGCGGACGGCGTGGCGGAAGACTTCCTTGCCGTTCATGCGCAGGAAGTGACGTCCCTCGCGGAGGGAGTCGGCGGTGGCGGGAACGGCCGAGCCGCCGGCCGCGCAATGCAGGAGTTCGGCATTGTTGCCGTCGGCGCCGAGCAGGTTGCCGAGCAGGCCGACGTTCTTCTCGGTGGTGGTCTCGAGGAGGACGGCGCCGGCGCCGTCGCCGAAGAGGACGCAGGTGGTGCGGTCGGACCAATCCACGACGCTGGAGAGTTTCTCGGCACCGACGACGAGGGCGCGACGATAGGCGCCGGAGCGCATCATGTCCTTGGCGACCTGGAGCGCGTAGACGAAGCCGGAGCAGGCCGCGGAGACGTCGAAGCAGGGGATGTCGCGGCGCAGGCCGAGCTTGGCCTGCAGGAGGCAGGCCGTGGAAGGGAAGGGGACGTCCGGCGTCATGGTGGCGACGATGAGCAGGTCGACGTCGGCCGGCGTCAGTCCGGCGCGCTGCAGGGCTTGGGCGGCGGCCTGGGCGCCGAGGTCAGAAGGATTCTCGCCCGGGCCGGCGATCCGGCGCTCGCTGATGCCGGAGCGGGTCTGGATCCATTCGTCCGACGTATCCACCATCTTGGATAGCTCGGCGTTCGTGAGCTTGCGTTCCGGCGTGCGGACCCCGATGGCCCGAATGAAGACTGATAGCTCAGCGCTGCTCATCGATGCGTGAGAAAAGACCCCTTGGGCGGGGAAGGGAACACTAAAACCTCAGGCTTCCTCGGGGGTGGCGGCGACCACGGCGTTCGCCTCCGCCAGCGAGGTCAGCATGCGGTGGCCGGCGCCGTGGCCGAGGGCTTCGAGCCCCAGGCGGATGGCGCTGGCGATACCCTGCCGGTTGCTGGACCCGTGGGCCTTCATGACGAGGCCGGTCAGTCCGAGCAAAGGGGCTCCGCCGTAACGTTCCGGCTTCAATTTGCCTTTCAGGTCGCGCAGGAGCGGGAACATGGCGATGCCGCCGGCCAGGTAGACCGGATTGCTCTTCACCTTGCTGCCGACCATGTCGCGGACCATGTAGACCAGGCCCTCGAGCGTCTTGAGGATGATGTTGCCCGTGAAGCCGTCGGTGACGACCACGTCACAGGCGTCGCCGAAGACGTCGAAACCTTCGACCGGACCGACGTAATTGATCTTGTCCCCCATGGCCTTCAGCAGGGCGTGGGTGCGGTTGATGCGCGGTCCGCCTTTGCCTTCTTCGGTGCCGACGGTGAGCAGGCCGACGCGCGGGCGGGCGATGCCGAGGGCGCTCTGGGCGTAGATCGAGCCAAGGACGGCGTTGTGCAGCAGCTGCGCAGGCGTGGCTTCGGGGTTCGCCCCGACGTCGAGCATGATGAAGTGGCCTTCGCGTCGCGGCATGATGG
The DNA here is from genome assembly GCA_044350605.1 of Opitutales bacterium. Lineage (GTDB taxonomy): Bacteria > Verrucomicrobiota > Verrucomicrobiia > Opitutales > UBA953 > UBA953. The sequence continues at coordinate 30,034 of JBILHF010000003.1, read as the reverse complement.
CCGCGAGGGCGGGTCGTTCGGCGCCTTCCATGGGGCGCACTTTGATGGTGCCGGCGGCCACGAGGGCCTTGGTGTTGCCCGTGGAGACGACGGCGTCGACTTCGCCGGCCTTGAGCATCTCGAGGGCGATCACCATCGAGGAATCACGCTTCGACTTGAGCACGGCCATGGGTGCGTCGTCGGACGCCACGATGCTGGCGGCCTGGCGGAATAAGACGCGGGAGTTCTTCAGCGCTCGGTGATCCGAGGCGAGCATGCGCAGGTTGTCCTCGTGGCCGACGAGGACCAAAGTGTCATCCGGGCCGATGATCCCGTCCTTGAAGGCGAGGGCGGCGGCGGCCACGGCTTCCGAAGGCCCCATGTCACCGCCCATGCAATCAAGGGCGATACGGTGGCCTTTCTTCGGAGTGGCTTCGGTCATGAGATCGGGCTGAGCCCGGGGTGGAGCTTAAGCTCCGGTGTCCAGGACCTGGCGACCGCGATACTTACCCGTGGTCGGGTCGACGCGGTGGGAGCGACGAAGGGCGCCGGATTCGGCATCCTTGACGAGTTTCGGGGCGCGGAACTGGTTGGCGCCACGACGGAGTCGGCTGCGGCGTTTGGACTGTTTACGTTTCGGGTTGGCCATGGTTCTACGCTTGGATGAGGGTCGGTTCTACCCCTCCCGCCCCCTCGGTCAAGCCCCCTTTCCATTCCCTTGCGATTGTGGGCAAGTTCGGTTGGCTGGGGCGATGCCTGGCCACCCCGCCCTTTTTCTGGACCGCGACGGTAATCTGATTCGCGACCACCACCACACCTGCCGGGAAGAGCAGATCGAGCTGATTCCGGGCGTCAAACCCGCCCTGGAGGCATGCCTGCGGGCCGGTTACCGTCTCTTCATCCTCACGAACCAGAGCGGGATCAATCGCGGGATCTTCACCTGGGACCAATACCATGCCTGCAATCGGCGTATGCTGGAACTGCTCGCCCTGCCGGCGCCGGGCATCTTGGAGATCAAGGCCGCCCCGGAACGGCCCGATGAGCCTTCCCTTTATCGCAAACCGAGCCCGCGCTTCATCCTCGAGAAAATCGCCGAGCACGGGCTGGATCCGGCCCGCTGCTGGATGACCGGTGACCGCGTCACGGATTGGGATGCCGGCCTCAATGCTGGCATTCGTTCGTGCGCGATGCGCAGCGGCGCCGCCAAGTCCGAAGAGCTCGCGCAGGCCGCGGCCCGCGGCTTCGCGGTGCACGACGACTTCCCTGCTTTCGTCCGGGCCGAGCTGAAGCTGGCTTTCTAGCCCAACAAAAAGGACGAACCGGTTGGTTCGTCCTTTGATCGCCTGAGCGGGAAGGTTAGGCCTTGGGCTTTTCCTTCTCGCAGGGGCACTTGCCGTCCTTCTTCTCTTCGCCGGCAACAGCCTTGGGCTTTTCCTTTTCGCAGGGGCACTTGCCGTCCTTCTTTTCTTCAGCGACGACGGAGGCCTTGGGCTTTTCCTTTTCGCAGGGGCACTTGCCATCCTTCTTCTCTTCGGCGCTGACGAAGGAAGCGGTGACGGCGAGAAGACCGACGGTGAGGGCGAGGAACTTGAGGAACTTGGAGTTCATGGTGTGGACTTGAAGTGTCGTCTTTATTCGCATGAAGTCAATCGGGCCGAGGGCATTCCCGGTGATGATTTACCCTAGGGGTGCAGCTCTTTGCGTAGTTTCCCAAGTTCGGGTAATATTTTTTGCAAACCACTGCCAGGCAACCAGTTGCTACCGCTTTTAGTCTGATAGATATGCCCTTTATTGACGCAAGTGAGGTCCTTGATCACTGGAATCCGACCCATTTCGGCGATTTTCTCGGGGTGGGCTTCGATAGCCCCGTTCGTCTCGGCGTTCTGAATCCAAATCACGGCATCGGGTTTGGCCGCCGCCAGCAACTCCCAGTCGAACTTCACCCAGGCCCCCTGACTTAGTCCCGAACGGAGGGCCGCGTGGGCCAGCGGCTCGGCGAGATAGCTTTCGGGTCCGGCCATCACGCCATCCCAGATGACGATGATCTTCTTTGGCGGCGCCGCTGAGCCGCCCGCCATTCGTAAGATGATTTCACTGGCGGCTTGGCCGCGTCCGGTTGCCTCGCCGAGAAGTCTGATGTCCTTGCGCACCGAATTGCGAGCCTCCGCGTGCAGTACGATCGTGCGCAGGCCGGCCTGCGCGCACTTCTCGGCCCAGAGAGGATTCGCCATGCGCGGGAGGATCACGAGGTCAGGCCGGGTCTTCAGCAGCCGCTCGAGGTCAGGTAGGAAGACGTCCGCGTCGCGCGCGGCCGGATGATCCTTCGGCAACGGGCACCAGCGGGTCGCCATGACGATTTCCTCTGCGCAGCCGAGGTCGAGCAACGTCTGCGTCGCCCCCGGGCTGTAGCTGGCGATGCGCGGTCCGGCCGCGTCCAGCGTCAGGCAGGTGGCCAGCCAGAGCAGGAGCGCGCGCATCAGGCCGAAAGCACGCGGGCGAGCCGCATCGCCGCGTCGAAGCTGCCGCGGTCCGCCTTGTTTCGTCCGGCGAGATCGTAGGCGGTGCCGTGGTCAGGGCTCGTGCGCACGTGGCGCAATCCGAGGCTGAGGTTTGCGGAGGTCGAGAAGTCCACGGCCTTCAGCGGCGCGAGGCCTTGGTCGTGGTAGATCGCGGCGACGGCGTCGAATTCACCCTGCAGGTGGCGATGGAAGACCGTGTCGCCCGGCAGCGGGCCAGTGACGTCATGGCCGGCGGCGCGCAGGGCTTCGACGGCGGGTCGGATGATGCGGTCGTCTTCCTGGCCGAGCAGGCCGCCTTCGCCAGCATGCGGATTGACGCCGCAAACCGCGATCCGTGGACGGCGGTCGCCGAGTTTCGTGCGCAGGGCGATGAGCGCGAGGACGGTGCGACGGATGTCGGCTCCGGTGACGGCGCGAGGGACTTCGGCGAGCGGGATGTGCCAAGTGACGAGTCCGACGGTCATCTTGCCGCCGGCGAACGCCATCACCGGCTCGCCATTCCAGCGCGAGGCGAAGAACTCGGTCTGCCCCGGGAAATCATAGCCGACGCCGGCGAGGCCTTTCTTGTTCACCGGTCCGGTGACGACCGCGGCGAAGCGACCGCCGGTGGTGCCGCGGGCGGCGAGTTCCATCGCTTCGATTGCGATCAGTTGCCCGGCGTCGTCAGGCTGGCCGGGACGGGTGATGAAATCCGCGGGCCCCACGGCTAAGCCGCGACCTAGCGAGGCGATCCAATCGGCCGGGCCGATGGGCATCACCGAGTCGGCCTGCTCCGGATGGGCCTGCAGCCAGCCCGCGAGGAGTTCCGGGCCGACGCCGGCCGGATCTCCGCAGGTCACGGCGATGGGCAGGGCGCTCATGCGGGCGAGGCGAAGCGGCCGCGCTTGCCGCCGAGGAAGAAGTTCAGGAAGTCACGCGCTTCCGCGGTCTCATAGGCGCCGGTCGCCAAGGCCTCCTGCGCCAGCGTTGGGCAGGCGCCCTGCGTGGCGTAGACGGCGTGGTAGGCGCGCTTGATCTCCGTGACGGCCGCGACCGGCACCGCGCGGCGACGGAGGCCGACAAGGTTGAGGCCGGCGACGAGGTTGCGTCCGTGCGCGAGGGCGTTGGGCGGCACGTCCTCGGTGATGACGGCGTTGCCCGACACGAGGGCTCCGCCGCCGATGCGGCAGAATTGGTGGACCGCGACGCCGCCGCTGACGAAAGCCCGGTCGCCGACGTGGACATGGCCGCCGAGCATGCAACCGTTCGCGAGGATGACGTGGTCGCCGAGCACGCAGTCGTGGGCGACGTGGCTGCCGGCCATCAGGAGGCCATCGGCGCCGATGACCGTATTCTCGCCGGCCTTGGTGGCGCGATGGACCGTGACGTGCTCACGGATCACCGTGCGGTCACCGATGACCGTGCCGGAGTCCGTCGTGGGGTCGAAGGAAAGGTCCTGCGGATCGCCGCCGACGACCGCGAAGTGGTCGACGCGCACGCCTGCGCCGAGGCGGGCGCGGGCTTTGACGATCGCGTGCGCCGCGAGGCGGCAGCCGGCTCCGAGCGTCGAGCCGGCCTCGATGATCGCGAACGGTCCGACCTCGACGTCGGGCGCGAGGCGGGCAGAAGGGTGGACCTGGGCGGAGGGATGGATCACTTCGGAGGGAGGGCGGTGCCGAACAACTCAAGCTGGGCGGCCTTGACCATATCGTAGACGCGGAGCAGGCGGAGCAACTGCAACGTATCGGATTTGGCGTAGCTCTGGTTCGATTCGACCGCCTGGACGAGGTTCTCGAGGATGGTCCGGAAGGTCAGCACATGGTCCACCCCGCTCTCCCGGAGCAGCGTGATGCTTTCGGAGCGCTGCGGTTCCGTCGCCGGGATGCCCGGCAGCACCAGGATCTTGGCGAGGGGCTGGCCCTCGGTCGGCGTGAGGTCGGCGAAGGCCTCCTTGGCCGCTTCGACGGCTTCCTTGCGGACGAATTCCAACAGGTCGCCTTTCTTGATCATCGTCGGCGTGATGGCTTTCGTCGTGTGCCAGGCTTTCACCGCGACGACCGCGGCGGACAGGCCCGGCAGGTCGGAGCTGAAAAGCTGGAACGGGGTCTCGCCGCCGCGCCGCGGGGACGGATTGATCACCAGCAGGTCGCCTTCTTCGTCGGCGCGTTTCCGGCGGGATTGGACGGCGTACTTCCGCGACTGGCGCACGAAGAAACCGTTCATCTCGAAATACTCGCGGACCAGACTGTCGTCGAAACCCGCCATTGGCCGCTAGGATGCGGTCGAACCGCCCGTCTGGTCAACCCGCGATAAGGGTCAGAGGACGAAGTCGGCCGGCGCGATCGCCACCGTGAACTCGCCCTTGAGCGAGCCGCTCTTCAAGGCCGGCACCAGCTCGGCCAGCGGCGCGGTGCGGATGGTCTCGTGCAGTTTGGTGAGTTCGCGGCCGACGCAGACGACCCGGGCGGGACCGAGGATCTCCAGCATCTCGTCGAGGAAGTCGCCGATCCGGTGACAGGATTCGTGCAGCACGACGGTCTCGTCCGCGGGCTTGAGGCCTTCGAGGAAGCGACGGCGGGCGGCCGATTTCGGCGCCAGGAAGCCGACGAACCGGAAGGCGTTGGTCGGCAGTCCTGAAGCGGAGAGCAGGGCGACGATGGCGCAGGGGCCGGGCAGGGGCGTCACGGTGAGCCCGCGGCGACGACATTCGCGGGTCACGCGGAAACCAGGGTCGCTGATGCCGGGCGTGCCGGCGTCGGTGATCAAGGCGATGCGGGCGCCGCCCGCGACCTTGTCGGCGATGAGGACGGCCGCGTCCTTCTCGTTGTGCTCGTGGTAGGCGAGCATCGGCTTGGAGATGTCGAGATGACGGAGCAGGCCGCCGGTCACCCGCGTGTCTTCGCAGGCCACCAGGTCGCACTCCGCGATGGCCTCACGGGCGCGCGCGGTGATGTCACCGAGGTTGCCGAGAGGCGTGGCCACGACCCAGAGCCGACCGGCCGGGCGGCCGTCGGCGCCTGCGTCGCGGGCGGTCATCAGCGGCGGTAGCCGGAACCAGGCGTCGTGACGCCCGGGAGGCCGCCCTGCCAGTTGGCAGGCTGAGACTGAGGTAGCATGGAGTCGGCCGGCTTCTCGACGGTCTCGCAGCCGACCAGGCCGCCGAGGCAGGCAAGGAGGGCGAGAGCGATGGTGAGGCGGGTGGACATCTTACTTGCTGGCGAGTTTGGTGGAGGGGACCAGCGAGACCGAGGAGGCCTTGGCGATCGCGCCGAGGTCGAGGTCCTTGTCGGGCTGGAGCTGACCGTAAGAGAGGGAGCCTTTCACGGAGGTGATCTGGACCTTACCGATCTTCTTGCCGTCGACCTTCACGTCGAAGACGGCCTTTTCCTTGATACCGATGGCTTCGCCGACGGAGAAGGCGACGATGCCCGACTTGGCGTCGAGGGCCAGGACGTTGGTCAGGACGGAGTCGGTCCCGGCTTCGACGGCCACGGCGACGGCGGTGGGAGCATCGCCTTCCTTGGCGGGCTCACCGAAGGGGTCGCGCTGGAAGCCGCCCGGAGCGTTGTTCTCGGCGGCGCGGGCGGCCCAAGCGTGCAGGGCGGTGTATTTGCCGCGAAGGGCGGCGGCGAGTTCTTCGGCCTTGGTGGCCTTGGCTTCGATCTCGGCGAGCTGTTCCTTCGTGAACATGCCGGCGGCCTTTTCGGTGGCGCGGACGAGGTCTTCCTTGACGGTGGTGAGTTCGGCGACGGCGCCGTCCTTCTTGCTGTTGGCGTCGGTCAGCTGGGCGGCGAGTTCGTCGCGCTTACGGGTGAGCTCGGCGCGCTCCCCTTCGAGGGTGGTGTTGGCGGCGGTGAGGCCTTCGATCTTGGTGTTCTTGTCCGCGACGGTGGCGTTGAGGTCCTTCTTGGCGAGGTTGGCTTCCTCGATCTCCTTGCGCTTGGCGTCGAGGATGGCCTTCACGCCGGCGAGGGAGGTCATGCGGGCGTCGTATTCCTTGCCGGCCTTCACTTCGGGGTCGGTGACCGCCCAGGCGGTGTTGGTCAGGGCGACGTCCATCTTGCCTTTCAGCATGAAGCCAGCGGCGAGAGCAAGGGCCCCGAGGACGATGGCGAGGATGCGGACGAAGATATCAAGTTTCTTGCTCATGGGGTAGGGGAGAGGGGTTAAGAGTGACGGAAGAGGGTTAGCCCGGGGTCAGGAGAATCCTGTCGAGTAATCGCACCGGGGTTGGCGGAAACGTGCAGGAGTACTTTGAACACCAATTCCTCCTGCCCCTCAAGAGCAATTTCCTCGCAAACCTGCCGTGCGGAGAACCATTTGCCCTTGGATCTGGCCAAGGCGGCGAGGGCGGCGGCGCGGATTTTCAGGGTCTCGGAGGCCGCCTTTTTACCGGCTTCGACGCCGGGCTGGTGGTAGGCGTTGATGCCAAGGAGGTTGGCGTAGAGACCCACGGCCCTTTCGAAGAGCGCGATCAGCATGCCGATGGCCCGGGCGTCCACTTGCTGCAGGGTGATGGTGATATTGGCGCGACCGCTGCCGGAAAGGGCTTCGCGGGTGCCGAGCAGGAAGGCTTGCAGGTAGTCGCCAGAGGTCACCCCGGGCTCGACCTCGGGCGAGGCGCCTTCGCGGTCCTTCAGGACTTCGATGAAGACGGCGAAAAAGTTATTCACACCGTCGCGGAGCTGCTGCACGTAGGCGTGCTGGTCGGTCGATCCTTTGTTGCCGTAGACGGTCAGGCCTTGGAAGACCTGGCGGCCTTGGAGGTCGTGCTCCTTGCCGAGCGACTCCATGACGAGTTGCTGAAGGTAGCGGGAGAACAGCAGGAGGCGGTCTTTGTAGGGGAGCACCACCATGGCCTTGGAGCCGCGGCCTTCGGTGAGGTGATGCCAGGCCAGGGCCATCGCCGCGGCGGGATTCCGCGCGGCGTCCGGGACACGGGTCAAGGCGTCCATCTCACGCGCGCCGGCGAGCAGGCCATGGATGTCGAGGCCTTGCAGGGCGGCCGGCAGGAGTCCGACCGGGCCGATCTCGCTCGTGCGGCCGCCGACCCAATCCCACATCGGGAAGCGGGCGAGCCATTTTTCGGTGACGGCGACTTGGTCGAGCTGGCTGCCTTCGCCGGTGACGGCGACGGCGTGCGCGGCGAAGGAGAGGCCGGCCTGCTTCCAGCGGAGCGCGGCTTCGAGCTGCCCGTTGCGGGGCTCCGGCGTGCTGCCGGATTTCGAGGTCACGATCGCGAGCGTGGTGCCGAGGCGTCCGCCGAGTGCGTCGAAGACGCGGTCGATGCCGTCGGGGTCGGTGTTATCGATGAAGTGGACGCGGAGTCTGTCCGCCTTGCCGCCGAGCGCGTCAGCCACGAACTGCGGGCCGAGGGCCGAGCCGCCGATGCCGATGCAAAGGAGGTCGGTGAACTTGCCGGCGGAGCCTTTGACCTGGCCCGCGTGCACCTGCGCGGCGAAACCGGCGATGGCTTCGACGGCCGCCTTCACCTCGGCGGCGATCTTCGCGTCGGGCGCGAGTTCCGGAGCGCGCAGCCAGTAGTGGCCGACCATGCGCTTCTCATCGGGGTTGGCGACGGCGCCCTTTTCCAAGGCGGCCATGTCGGCGAAGGCCTTGGCGATGGCCGGCGCCATCTTCTCGGCGAAACCCGCCGGCGCGGGCGCGCGGCTGAAGTCGAGCGAGACGCCGAGTTCAGGGAAGTTAAGGAGCTGCTGGCGGTAGAGGTCGAAGGAGGAGGCCACGATGTTCCGATACTCTCCCGGCGCCGAAGGGCTTGCAACAAAAAGGGCGGTCCGCCGAGGCGTCCGCCCTTTCATTTCCGCTCAGGAAGTCCTCAGTCGCCGTCGGTGATGGCGCCTTCGGAGGCCGACTTCACTTGTTTGGCGTATTTGGCGAGCACGCCGCGCTTCTCCTTGCAGGGCGAGGGCTTCCACTCCTTGAGGCGGCGGGCGATCTCTTCCGCCGGCAGGTCCAGGTTGAGCTCGTTTTTCACGGCGTCGATATGGATGCGGTCGCCGTTCTTGACGATGGCGAGCGGGCCGCCGGAAGCGGCCTCAGGCGAGATGTGGCCGACGACGAAGCCGTGGCTGCCGCCGGAGAAACGACCGTCGGTGATCAGCGCCACGGTCTTGCCCATGCCCTTGCCCATGACGGCGCTGGTAGGTCCGAGCATCTCGCGCATGCCGGGGCCGCCCTTGGGGCCTTCGTTGCGGATGATGATGACGTGGCCGTCCTTCACCTCGCCGTCGAGGATGCCGCGGAGCGAAGCCTCTTCAGACTCGTAGACGATGGCGTGGCCGGTGAAGGAGCTGCCTTCCTTGCCGGTGATCTTGGCGAGCGCGCCGTCCGGGGCGAGGTTGCCGCGGAGGACGCGGAGGTGGCTGTCGGCCTTGATGGGATTGCTCAGCGGGCGCACGACGTCCTGGTCGGCGGAGTAGGGGCCGACGTTGGCGAGGTTCTCCGCCACGGTCTTGCCGGTGACGGTCATGCAGTCGCCATGGAGCAGGCCGGCGTCCAGGAGCATCTTCAGCAGCGGCTGGAGGCCGCCGATGCGCACGAAGTGGGCCATGTTGTATTTGCCGCTCGGCTTGAGGTCGGCGAGCACCGGGACCTTGCGGCCGACGCGCTCGAAGTCTTCGAGGGTGATCTTGATGCCGGCGGAATGGCCGATCGCGATGAGGTGCAGCACGGCGTTCGTCGAGCCGCCGAGGGCGATCACGGTGACGATGGCGTTCTCGATGGACTTCTTGGAGATGATGTCCGACGGACGGATGTTCTTCTTGAGGAGTTCGAGCACGGCCTGGCTGGCGCGTTCGCAGTCCTTCAGCTTGTCCTTGGAGTTGGCGAGCTGCGCGGAGCTGTCCGGCAGGCTCAGGCCCATCGCCTCGATGGCCGAGGCCATGGTGTTGGCGGTGTACATGCCGCCGCAGGAGCCTTCGCCGGGGATCGAGCACTTCTCGATCTCCTTGAGCTCGGCGTCGTCGATCTGCTTGGCGGCGTGTTGGCCGACGGCTTCGAAGACGGTGACGATGTCGGCGGCCTTGCCCTTGTGCAGCCCGGGGACGATGGTGCCGCCGTAGACGAAGACGGACGGGCGGTTGAGGCGAGCCATGGCCATCACGCAGCCGGGCATGTTCTTGTCACAGCCACCGATGGTGACCAGGCCGTCGAAGCCCTCGGCGCCGGTGACGGCCTCGATCGAGTCGGCGATGATCTCACGGGAGACGAGCGAGTAGCGCATGCCCGGGGTGCCCATCGAGATGCCGTCGGAGACCGTGATCGTGCCGAAAATGACCGCTTTTCCGCCGGCGGCGTCCGCGCCCTTGGCGGCTTCGGTGGCCAGGCGGTCGATGTGCATGTTGCACGGGGTCACCATCGACCAGGTCGAGGCGATGCCGATGACCGGTTTCTGGAAGTCGGCGTCATTGAAGCCGACGGCACGGAGCATCGCTCGGCTGGGGGCGCGGTCGGGTCCGTCCACGACGATGGCGGAGTGTTGGCGGCAGTGGTTGGCGTCGGTCATGATGGGTGTGAAAAGTCTGCGGTTGTCAGGGGATGGGTGCCCCCTAGATAAGAGAGCAGGAAGCCGGACACTGAACCGCCCTTACGCTTCCTTACAATCCGATTTAAGACCCCTTTCGTCCCGTGGAATTCAATCTCAAGAAAATCATCAAGGCGCTCCTGTTCTCGACCTCCGAGTCGGTGTCCATCAAGGACATCCAGAAGGTCGTGCAGCGCTACCATGCCCAGGTCGCCGCCGAGAAGCAGCCTGACCTGCTCGAAGCCTCCGGTGAGCCCACCGTCCTGCCCGCCGGACCGCCCGTCCAGGAGGTCATCCAGGATATCATCGACCAGGTACCGACCTTGCTGACGGCGACCCAGATCCGTGAAGCCGTCGACGCCCTCGAAGCCGAGATGCGCGAGGCCAACGACGCCTGCCGTATCCTGCAGGGCCCGGAGGGCTTCCGCCTCGTGATCTCTCCGGCCTACGCCGATTGGGTGCGCCTGCTCCGCGGCGAGCCCCGCCCGCAGCGCCTCAGCCCGGCCTCGCTCGAGACGCTCTCCATCGTTGCCTACCGCCAGCCGGTCACCCGCTCCGAGATGGAAGCCATCCGCGGTGTCTCCGTCGATAGCGCGCTCACCCGCTTGCTCGAGCTTGAACTCGTCGCCGTCACGGGCCGCGCCGATCTCCCGGGCCGTCCGCTGCAGTATGGCACGACTGACAAGTTCCTCGACTTCACCGGATTGCGTTCCCTCGGCGAACTTCCGGCTTCCGACGTGCTTTCGCCTGCGCAGATCTCGGAATGGATCACGCGCGCCACGACGCCGGTCGAAGTCGGTGACGCCGAAGTCGGCCTGCCGCTCGAAGACCAGTCCGCCGCCGCGGTCGCGACCGAGCCGCCGCCCGAGCCCGAAACCCCCAGCGCATGAGCCTCGAAGACCATCGTCGCGAGGTCGATCGCATCGACCGGGAGATCCTTCGCCTCCTCGGCGAACGCCTACAGGTGGCCCGTGCCATCGGCGAAGCCAAGCTGAAGTCCGGCGCGCCGGTCTACGCCCCGCAGCGCGAAGAACAGCTCCTGCGCTCGATCACCGAAGCCGCCCCCGCCATCCCGGCTTCCGGCCTCCGCGCCGTCTACCGCGAGATCATCTCGCTGTCCATCGGCGCCCAGATGGCCAAGCCGGTCGCCTACCTCGGGCCCGAAGGCTCCTTCACCCAGCAGGCTCAGATTCGCGCCTTCGGCACCAGCGTGCCTTCGCTGCCTCTGCGCTCCATCGGTGATGTCTTCGCCGCCGTCGAATCCGGCGAGGCTTCCTATGGCGTCGTCCCGGTCGAGAACTCCACCGAGGGCGTGGTGAGCCACTCGCTCGACCTGCTTGCGGAGTCTGATTTGAAGGTCGTCGCGCAGGTCACCCTTTCGGTCGAGCAATGCCTCGTCGGCCAGGGTCCGCTCGACCAGGTGACCAAGGTGCTCTCGAAGGACATCGCCCTCGCCCAGTGCCGCGGCTGGCTGTCCCGTCATCTGCCCGCCGCCGCGCTGGTCGAGACCGACAGCACCGCCGCCGCCGTCGAACTCGTCGCGCGCTCGCCGCAGGGCCAGGCCGCCGTCGCTTCCGCCACCGCCGCCGAATCGCGCGGCGTTCCCATCCTCGCCCGCGGCATCCAGGACCGCCGCGACAATGCCACGCGCTTCTTCGTCATCGCCAAGGCCGCCAACGCGGTCGGCGCACCGGAAGAGGTGACGAGCGTCGTCCTCACCCTCAAGCACGAGCCCGGCGCCCTGCAGGGAGCCCTCGCCGCTTTCTCGGACCGCGGCATCAACCTCATCCGTATCGAATCGCGTCCGAGCCACCGGCGCGCCTGGGAGTATCTGTTCTTCATCGATTTCCCGGGACACTGGGAGGCGCCGGCGGTCCAGGCCGCCATCGGCGAACTGAAGCCCCGGTGCGAGGTCGTGAAATGGCTCGGTAGCTATCCCCAGACCGCCGGATGAGCCGACGCGCGCTCGGCGGCTTGATGCTGGCCGTGCTGGTCTCGGGACTGCTGTGGTCCGCTTTCGCGTGGTGGCGGGCGTGGTCCGCTCCGCTCGTCACCCTCGTCTTCCGCCCGGCGTTCTCCGTCGAGGGTATCGCCACCGGCACGCCGGTGCGCGTGAATGGCGTCACGGTCGGGCAGGTCGTCTCCATCGGCCTCGACCTCGACGCGGACGGCCGCCTGCGTCCGCTCGTCAGCCTGAGCGTCGATCCCGAGGCGCTCGAAGATCGCGGCTTCGCCGACCGTCTTCGTGGCGATCGGCTCGGCGAAGAGGTCTCCCGTGGTCTCCGCGCCCGCCTGATCACCGTCAATCCCGCCTCCGGCCTGCTCCAGGTCGAACTCGTCTGGGACGCCGCCGCGCCCCCGCCGACGACCGCCTTGCGGCGCGATGAGATCCCTCCGGTCGGCGAGGCTTTCGGTCGACGGCTCGAAGGCTTCGTCGATCAGCTCGAGCGTCTGGCGGAGGCGGACCTCGTCGGTCTGGCCGCCGAACTCGACCGTGACCTCGACCGCTGGCTGGTCTCGGCGGACCCGGCGCGGGCCACCCGCTTCTCCGCCGACCTGGTGGCCCGCACCTCGGCGGTCCGCGAAGCGACCGCGGCCGAAGTCCTGGGCGAACGCGCGCTACGTTTCGCCGAGGCCTCCGGCCGGCTTCGTGCCGCCGTCGAGAAGGCGGAGCGCGGGTTGGACGATGAGACGCTCGCCGTCCTCCAGGTGCGCCTCGCCGATGCGGCCACGGCCCTCGCTTCTTTCGGCGCGGCCCTCGAGGGTTCGCAGGCGAGCATGACCGCCGCCGCCGGCGATGTTTCCGGGGTTCTTCGCGCGGTCTCCGAAGGTGCGCGGACTTGGAAGAAGAAGGCCGCCGGATTGACGACCGAGCCCCAGCCCCGCTGAGGGAACAGGCTTGCGGCGGACCCCCGGAGCGGGGATAGGTGAGGGGCATTTACCCGCCATGGCCGACCCGACCGACAAGATGGAATCCATCATCAACCTGTGCAAACGCCGCGGGTTCGTCTTCCCTTCCTCCGACATCTACGGCGGCTTCAACGGCTTCTTCGACTACGGCCCCCTCGGCGTCGAGCTGAAGAACAACATCAAGCAGGCTTGGTGGCAGGATTTCGTCCACCGTCGCGACGACATCGTCGGCCTCGATTCCTCGATCATCCACCACCCGACGACCTGGAAGGCTTCGGGCCACATCGACAATTTCACCGACCCGCTCGTCGACTGCAAGGAGTCCAAGATGCGCTACCGCGCCGACCAGCTCTTCTTCGCCCCGGTGCGCGTCGCCGGCGAGACGATCGGCTACGTCTCCGTCCTCGAGGACGACGGCATGCAGGCCAAGGCCGACGAGATGGCCAACGAGATGAAGCGCAAGCTCGCCAAGCAGGGCGCGCTCGAGCCGGTCATGCTCAAGGATTACACCGAGGCCAGGCCCGAGGAGCACGCGCTCGTCCCTTCGCCCGCCACGGGCAAGCCGGGTTCGCTCACGCCGCCCCGCTCGTTCAACATGATGTTCCAGACGTATGTCGGCGCCATGCAGGACGCGTCGGCCACCGCCTACCTCCGCCCGGAGACCGCGCAGGGCATCTTCATCAATTTCAAGAACGTCGTCGACACGGGCCGCGTGAAGCTGCCCTTCGGCATCGCCCAGATCGGCAAGGCGTTCCGCAACGAGATCAACCCGCGCAACTTCATCTTCCGCTCCCGCGAGTTCGAGCAGATGGAGATCGAGTATTTCATCTCGCCGGCCGCGGACTGGGCGACCGCCCATAAGGATTGGATCGAAGGTTGCCTGGCCTGGTTCGAATCCATCGGCATCCCGCGCGCGAAGCTCTCGCTCTACCCGCACCCGACCGAGAAGCTCGCCCACTATTCGAAGGGCACCACGGACATCATGTTCGAATTCCCCTTCGGCGTGCAGGAGCTCCAGGGCGTCGCCGCCCGCGGCGACTTCGACCTGACCCAGCACAGCAACGTCTCGGGCCAGAAGCTCGACTGGTTCGACGAGGCCGCCAAGGCCCGCTATATCCCGCACGTGATCGAGCCGTCCGTCGGCGTCGACCGCGTGTTCCTCGCGCTCCTCACCACGGCCTACCATGAGGACGAGGTCGAGGGCGAGAAGCGCGTCGTGCTCCGCCTCCCGGCCCGCGTCGCTCCGTTCAAGGCCGCGATCTTCCCGCTGGTGAAGAACAAGCCCGAGCTCGTCGAGCGCGCCGAGGCCCTCTACCGCCGCCTTAAGAAGCGCCACAACGTCTTCTACGACGCCGCCGGCGCCATCGGCCGCCGCTACCGTCGCCAGGACGAGATCGGCACGCCTTACGGCATCACCATCGACTTCGACACGATCGAGAAGGGCGCCGGCGTCACGGTCCGCGACCGCGACACGCTGGAGCAGGTGCGCATGACGGAAGACGAGGTCGTCCGCTTCCTCGACGACAAGGTCAACGGCTGACCTTCGTCGGGGCGCCCGCGAGTTCTTCCGCCAGCCTGGCGATCCGTCGCTTCCCGCAGAGGGAGGCGGCGATCGTCAGGTTGCGCAGGCCTTGCGGCAGATGCGCGAGGTATTCCGGCCGGCCCTTCTTGTGGCCGAGGAAACCGTAGGCGCCGCAGGCCTGCAGGAGGCGCTGCGTCGCGGCGACGTGGAAGAGGTGCGAGAACTCGTCGCTGGAACCCTTCCAGCCGGAGACTTCGCGCGCATGGTCCTCGATCTCGATGCGCCAGAGGTCCATGTCCGGGCGCTTGAGATACGGATCGAAGGCGAGCGAGGCGTAGTCGTAGAACATGCAGCCGTGCCGCAGGCCCTGGAGGTCGACGAGCCAGGCGGAGCCTTCGCGCACCATGATGTTCTGCGACTGGAAGTCGCGATGGATCGTGACGACGGGCTGGCCCATGAGCTCCTTGGCGAGCGAGGCCATCTCGTCGGTGACGGCGCGGTCGGGCTTACGGCCGCCGAGCGCGTTGTCCTGGAAGTATTGGCGCTCCCACTGGTAGAGGTTCGGGCCGAAAGCCTCCATGAGCGGCACGCCCGCCGCGGCGAAGGCGTCGACGCCGTGGCGATGGATGCCGGCGACCTGTTCGAGCGCGGAGGCGAAAGGCGCCCACGGGAACTCGGCGCCTTGGGCGAGCGACCAGAGGTCGGTGTCGCCGAGGTCTTCGAGCACGAGCACGCCTGCGGCTTTGTCCGCCGCGAGCACCTGCGGGACCTGCACGCCGATCTGGTCGCGGAGCACGCCGGCGATGTCGCCGTAAAGCTGGTTCTCGGGGCGGGAATCGTCGTAGACGCAGAGCACGGCGGTCTCGCCGGTCGGCTTACGCAGACGATGGAACTTGCGGCCGGAGCCGCCCTTGAGGACTTCGCCGCCGGCGGTGAGTTCGTAACCGTGGGCCTGGGCCGCATCGGCCGGCGTGATGGCGCCGCGGACCGGCTTTTCCTGCTGGGCCTTCACGGCCTGGTATTCCTCGATGGTGCCGAGGTCATGCCAGGTCGCGGAGCCGTCGAGGAAGCCTTGGATGCTGCCGGGCTGGGCCTGCGTGCGGCGGAGGAAGTGTTCGACAAGCGATTCGATCGTCGTTGGCACGCCTTGGGCGAAGGCCTTGGTGACGACGCAGATGCCGGTGTATTGGTAGGCCGGATCCTGCTGGCCGAGGCGGTCGCGCAGGTCGGTCACGACGCCTTCGTCGGTGACGCGGACGTTGCGGTTCGGGCCATCTTCGCGGACCACCAGGGTGGCTTCGCCACCGTTGGCCCGGTGATGCGCGACGGCTGCCGTGATGTCGCAACCGGAGAGGATGTCACCGTTCCAGATGACGAGGTCCTGGTCGTCCGGTCCGAGCAGGCCGGCGATATTGGCGAGGCCGCCGCCGGTCTCGAGCAGGACGGGCTCATGGACGAGCTTCACTTCGGCGTCGCCGAAACGTCCTTCGGGGAAGGCGAGCGTCCAGGCTTCGGGGCAGTGGTGCGTGTTGATCAGGAAGCGGCGCGTGCCGGCGGCGCGGAGCTTCTCCATCGCCTGCAGGACCATCGGGCGTCCGGCGATCGGGAGCAGGGGCTTCGGGCAGTTTTCGGTGAGCGGACGCAGGCGCGTGCCGAGGCCGGCTCCGAGGAGGAAGGCGGTGCGGGGGAAATCAGGCATGAGAAGAGGCGGCGCAGGCGGGGCAGATGCCGTAGACTTCCATCACGTGCGTCAGTTCGCCGA
This sequence comes from Opitutales bacterium, assembly GCA_044350605.1. Lineage (GTDB taxonomy): Bacteria > Verrucomicrobiota > Verrucomicrobiia > Opitutales > UBA953 > UBA953. Next base: position 13,820 of record JBILHF010000003.1, on the reverse strand, counting down.
AGCCCTTGGCTTTGGCGGCGGCCTCGAGGCGCGACGAATCGCAGCCGGGGAGGCGTTCGATCCGTCCGCAGCGGCGGCAGATGACGTGATGGTGATGGTGTCCGGGAGTGACCAGGGCGTAGAGGCTGCGACCCCGCTCGAGGGGGTGGCGTTGGACGATGCCGGCGTCGTCCATGGCGCCGAGGCTGCGGTAGACCGTCACGAGGTCGAGTTTGTCGTCGCCCGCGGCTTCATGGATCTGCTCGGCGCTGAGCGGGTGCTTCGCGGCCGCGAGGATCCGGAGCATCGTCAGCCGAGGCGAGGTGATCCGCATGGCCTTTTCCTTCATCCGCAGGAGGGCGGTCTCGACACGGTCGCCGGAGCCCGCCCCGCAGCAATCTTCGTCGTGGCGGTGGCCGGGGGACATGGCTTCCAAGGTTTGGGCAGGTTTATGACGAGGCAACAACGAATGGCCACTTGCCTCCCGCCCGGGTCTGGCTTGGCTGGATACGTCCATGTCCGACTGTCCGGCCCAACCGACCAACCTTCGCGAACTCTGCCCGGTCGCCTGGCAGGATTACGCTTCCGCGGAGCCTTTCCCTCTGGAGCTTGGCGGTGAACTGCCCGGCCTGACCTTGCGCTACGAGACCTACGGCACGCTGCTGCCGGACAAGTCGAACGCGATCCTCGTCCCGCACGCCCTGAGCGGCGACCATCACGTCGCCGGCCGCTATGCCGCCGAGGACCGTAAGCCGGGCTGGTGGGATTGTTTCGTCGGCCCCGGCAAGGCCATCGACACGGACCGTTTCTTCGTCATCGGCGTCAATTGTCTCGGCGGCTGCCAAGGCTCGACCGGTCCGCTCTCGACCGACCCCCGCACGGGCCGTCCCTACGGCGGCTTCTTTCCGGAGATCACTTTGGGAGATATCGTCCGGGCCCAGCGCCTTGTCGTCCGCCATCTAGGCATCACCCGCCTCCATGCCGTCGTCGGCGGCTCGATGGGCGGTATGCAGGCGCTCCTTTGGTGCGCCGATTATCCCGCCGAGGTCGGCCGGATCGCCGTGCTCGCCGCCGGCCTGAGCCAGTCGCCGATGGCGATCGCCCTCAACGCCGTCTCGCGCGCCTGCGTGGAACGTGACCCGAATTTCCGAGGCGGACATTACGTGCCCGGCGAAGGCCCCGACTCTGGCCTGGCCGTGGGTCGCATGCTCGCGCACATCAGCTACCTTTCGCCCGCCTCGTTCGAGCAGAAGTTCGGCCGCGCCAAGGTGCCCGGCGCCGCCTCGGGCGACCCGGTGCACTGGCAGGTCGAAAGCTACCTCGAGCACCAAGGCGCGTCCTTCGTCCGTCGCTTCGACGCCAACAGCTGGCTGCGCATCACCCGCGCCGTGGATCGCTTCGACCTGACCGCCCGCGCCGCCGCCGGCAAGCTCTTCGCCCCGGACAGCCCGGAGGTGCTCGCCATCGGTTTCTCGAGCGACTGGCTCTATCCGACCAGCGAGCTGCGCATGCTGCTGGCCGCCGCCACCGCGGTCGGCGTCAACGCCGCCTACCATGAGGTGGTCACGGACGCCGGTCATGACGGTTTCCTGCTGCCCGACACCGGGCTCGCGGTCCGCCTGCACGCCTTCCTGGGCTGATCAGAGCAGCGGCGCGATCACGTGGGAGATATTCTCGACGGTCCGGCCGAGCCATGTCCGGCTACGTCGGTAGAGGTCCTCGGTATAGCGCGTGGACTCCTGTTCCCAGCCGGCGATGAGCGTGCTGACCTCGGCGATCGCGGCGGGGTCGCGTACGACCGCTCCGATCTCGTAGTTCAGGAACAGTGAGCGCATGTCGAGGTTGGCCGAACCGACCACGAGATGTTCGCCGTCGACCACCACGAGCTTGGCATGGAGGACGTCCGGCTTGAAGAAAAGGATCTCGGCGCCCGCCTCCTTCAGTTTGCGCAGGTACCAGCGGCGGGCGAAATCGAGGAGCCGATGGTCGGAGCGGCGCGGGACCATGATCTTCACATGGCGGCCGGCGCGGGCCGCGGTCGCCAGCAGCGTGAACAACGTCTGGTCCGGGACGAAATAGGGCGTGACGACCGTGATGGATTCCCGGCACTCGGAGAACAGCTTCACATAGGTGTCCCAGAGCGGGTCTTGCTCGCAGTCCGGGCCCGAGGCGATGACCTCCACGCGCGCCTGGCCGAGGTGCGGCGAGCGTTCGCGCAGCGCGGCCGCGAACTTCATCGGATTCTCGTCGGTGGCCTGGCACCAATCCGCGACGAAGACGCTTTCAAGGGTCGCGGCGGTCGGGCCTTCGATGAGGAAGGAGCAGTCGCGGAAGCGCCGATTCGATGGCGTCTCGCCCATGTAGCGCAGACCGAGGTTCTGTCCGCCGATGATGGCCGCGTGTCCGTCGAAGACGGCGATCTTGCGGTGGTTACGCCAGTTGGCCGAACCCTTGCCGCACATGGGGAGGGCAGGGTTGAAGCGGGCGACCTCGCCGCCGGCGCGGACGAGCGGCCGGCAGAGGCGGAGAGGGATGCCGAAGCTGCCGATGGCGTCCACGAGCAGCCGCACCTCCACGCCCGCCCGCGCGCGCTCGGCGAGCAGCCGGATCAGTTCACGGCCGACGGCGTCGTCGCTCAGGATGTAAGTCGCGATGCTGATGCGACGGCGCGCCCCGCGGATCTGCGCGCGCAGGGCTTCGAGCGTGTCGCGGCCGTGTCGGTCGCCGAGCAGGCGGAAGCGGTTGCCGCCGAAGTCGGGCGCATCGCACAGACGCCAGGCCACGCGGTTGACCTCCTTCTTGGCGGCGGCGAGCGCGACGTGTTTGCGCCCGCCGAAGACGAAGAGCAGCAGCGCCGTGGGCACGGGGAAGAACCAGGCGAGCGGCCCCCAGAGCAGCAGGTAGGCCGGCGAGATGCGGGCGCGCAGGACGCGCAGCAGCACGTAGACCTTGCACCCGACGGCGATAGCCACCGTCAGGTCCGGCGGGACGAGCCCCGCGGCCTCGGCCCCGAGGACCACGGCCGCGGCCGCCAGCGCGAGCGTCGTGCTGCGGGTCAGCCGGCCGTATCCTTTGAACGGGACCATGCCCTGAACGTAGCCGCTCCCCGGGCCATGGGCACAAAAAAAGACCCCGGTTGCCCGGGGTCTGTTCTGGGTCCTGGCGGACGAGGCTTAGTTGCCGGCCTTGTCGAGGAGGTCGCCGAGACTGTTGAAGTCTCCGCTGCCCGACGACGAGGAGGACGAACCGCCGGCCGAGGGGGCCGGGGCGCCGCCGGTCGACGGGCCCTTGATGCGGTCGTAGCTGGTGATTTCGGCCTGCAGGCGCTCGGCGTCGTAGTTCGCGGCCTTGATCGAGAGACCGATGCGACGGTCTTCCTTGTCGATCTTGATGACGCGGGCGGTGACGTCCTGGCCGACCTTGACGACGTCCTTGACGTTCTCGACGCGCTGTTCGGCGAGCTGGGAGACGTGCACGAGGCCGTCGATCTCGTCGGAGAGCTCGATGAAGGCGCCGAAGTTCGCGATCTTGGAGACCTTGCCGTTGACGAGGTCGCCGATGCGATACTTGCGGTCGATTTCGGACCACGGATCGGTCTGGGTCTGCTTGACGCCCAGGGAGATGCGCTGCTGGTCGACGTCGACGTCGAGCACGATGGCTTCCACGTCGTCGCCCTTCTTCATGACTTCGGCCGGGTTGTTGATGCGGCGGGTCCAGCTCATGTCGGACACGTGCACCATGCCGTCGATGCCGTCTTCCAGCTCGACGAACGCGCCGTAGTTGGTGAGGTTGCGCACCTTGCCGCGGACGCGGGCGCCCACCGGGTAGTTGTGGCGGACCTTCTCCCACGGATTGGTTTCGAGCTGGCGGATGCCGAGCGAGATCTTCTGTTCTTCCTTGTTGAAGTTGAGGATGACCGCATCGACTTCCTGGCCGACCTTGAGGATATCCGACGGCTTCTGGACGCGCTTGGTCCAGGAGAGCTCGGAGACGTGGACGAGGCCTTCGACGCCGCCTTCGATCTCGATGAACGCACCGTAGGCGACGAGGTTGACGACCTTGCCGTGGACCTTCTGGCCGACGGGGTAGCGCTTCTCGATGCCTTCCCAGGGGTTAGGCTGGGTCTGCTTGAGGCCGAGGGAGACGCGTTCGCGCTCGCGGTCGACTTCGACGACCATGACGGTGATTTCTTCGCCGACCTTGACGACTTCGCTCGGGTGGCCGATGCGGCCCCAGGACATGTCGGTCACGTGCAGCAGGCCGTCGAGACCGTCGAGGTCCACGAACGCGCCGTAGTCGGTGATGTTCTTGACGACGCCGCGACGGACGACGCCGGGCTTGACCTCCTCGAGGAGCTTGCGACGGCTTTCGCCGCGCTGTTCTTCGATGAGTTCGCGACGGGAGACGACGAGGTTCTTCTTCTCCTTGTTGATCTTGATGATCTTGAAGTCGAAGGTCTGGCCCACGAACTGTTCGAGGTTCTTGGGCGGGTTGACGTCGATCTGGGAGGAAGGCATGAACGCGTCGACGCCGACGGAGACGATGAGGCCTCCCTTGACGATGGACTTGACGCGGCCCTGGACGATGGAGCCTTCCTGGCAATTGGCTTCGATGCTCTCCCACTTGCGGATCTGCTGGGCGCGATCGTAGGAGACGGTCGGGGTGCCGTCCTTGTTCTCAAGCTTCTCGAGGTAGACCTCGAGCTGCATGCCGACCTGGATCTCGGCCATGTCCGGGAATTCGGACTGGGGGATGAATCCTTCGGATTTGCCGCTGATGTCCACGACGACGAACTTGTCTTCGCGGATTTCGGTGACCGTGGCGGTGATCACGGAGTGTTGCTTGAGCGCGCCGAAATTCGATTCGGCGAGCAGTTTTTCCATTAGGCTCATGTTGTTTTCGGACTGTTTGTCCTGGCCGTCGCGGAGGACGTTTCCAGGGTTTGGTTGGTTTTTGGTTTTTCCCCTCGGAGATTCCGCTGACACATGCCGGCGGGCCGAAAGGAAGGTCTAACGAACCGTCCGCCCAGCCCCTTGGCAAGCGGATTCTGGCCCTTTAAGGAGGGGAAAGGGGCCTTAGCGGCCCGCTTTGGCCGCCGGGCGCACCCGACTGGCGTAGTCGCCGACGGCCGCCGCGATGGCCTCGGCGATCTTCTGGCGATAGGCCCCGTCGGCGATGAGCGCCCCTTCGCGGCGGCTCGACATGAAGCCGCCCTCGATCAGGACGCCGGGACAGGAGAGGGTGCGCAGGACCGCGAAGCGGGCCCGTCGGACGCCGCGGTCATCGGCTCCGGTGGACCGGATCATCCGTCGCTGGATGCTCCAGGCGAGCAGGACGTTGGCGGTGTCGAAACGGTTGCCGGGTTCGGCGGCGGTGGTCGACTTGGCCTTACCCGCGTTGGTCGAGCGCTGGCCGGCCGGGGTCAGGCAATACGTCTCGACGCCATCGGCGCTGGTGTCGCCGGCGGGACCAGCGTTGTAATGGAGGCTGATGAAGAGGTCGGCGCCCAGCTTGGCCGCCAGCGCGGCACGGTCGTCGAGTTCGAGAAAGACGTCCTTGGTCCGCGTGAAGAAGACCTCATAGCCCTGCTTCTCGAGGAGGATCTTGAGGCGCGCGGCGGTGTCGAGCGTGGCGGCCTTCTCGGTATACTTGAGGCCGCCGTTGACCTTGCCGGTGTCCTTACCGCCGTGACCGGGGTCGAGCAGCACGCGGCGCGGCGCGGTCCGCGGGCCGTCCCAGAAGAGCGGTACGAAGACCTTGTCGTAGTCGCGCTTGGAGATCGTGAGGTGGCCGCGCTGCGAACCGACGGGGTCGTCGAGCATGACCTTGATGCCGTCGACGACGATGAAGTCGCGGCTGTATTCGGCGTAGAGGGTCATGCCGCCGCGCGTGGCGTAGCGTTCTGACGAACGCGCGTCGGCGCCCAGGCGGGCGCCATCGCGCAGGCCGAGCTGACGTACGGATTCGCCGAGGAGATAATCCGTCGAGGCGGCGCGGAGCAGGGCGCCGGTGGCGAGGAGCAGGAGGATCGCCGCGATGCGCCGCACGGGCTTATTCGGCGTCGCCTTCGTCGTTGTCCACCGCGGAGTCGTCTTCGCCGTCTTCTTCGCCCGGGGCTTCGTTGTGCAGGAGCTTGCGCTTGTTCTGCTGGACGGGCGTCATGCCCACGACGATGGCGCGGCCGGAGCGCTTGGGCTCGTTGTCGCGCGTGCTGATATGCATCAGGGCTTCGATGGCCTTGGTGATGGTGGCGATGCCGATCTCCGGGTGCTCGAGCTCGCGGTAGCGATACTGGAGCAGGAGCTTCACCTTGTGGCCGTGGAAGAGGAAGTTCTCGGCGCGACGGACCTTGATGAAGAGGTCATGGTTGTCGATGCGGGGGCGGAGCTTGATCTCCTTCACCTTGGTGGCCGACTTCTGGTGCTTGTGCTTCTTGGCCTCCTCGTAGAGGTATTTGCCGTATTCCTGCAGCTTGCAGACGGGCGGCACGGCCGACGCGGCGATCTCGATGAGGTCGACGCCGAACTCGCGGGCGAGGTCCAACGCCTGCTGCGTGGGCATGATGCCCATCATCTCACCCTTGGGCGAGATGACGCGCACTTCGGTCGCGCGGATGCGATCGTTGCGCTTCGGACCTTTGTCTTCTTTGCGGAAGTTGCCGCGGTTCTGTCCCGCGTTGTTCTTCGGGCGGGGACTTTTAGGACGATAGGGCGAAGGCATTAGGTACTGCGGAGGTGTCTGGCCGATAAACTCCCCGTTTAGCGGCGATGGTTCAAGCACCGATTATCTCCGCCGCACCGTGCGCGCCGCCGGATTACTTCGCCGCGGCGATCGCCGCGAGCAGCTGCTTGCCATGCTCGGCGGCCTCGACCTTGGGCACGACGCCGACGAGCTTGCCGTCACCGTCGAAGAGGTAGGCGGCCCGGAGCGGGCCGAGATACTTCTTACCATACATGGACTTCTCGACGATGGCGTCCATGGCCTGGGAGAAGAGGTCTTCCGGGTCCGAGACCAGGGTGAACTTGTAGCCGTGCTTGGCGGCATACTTGGCATGGGAGGCACAGGTGTCTCGGGAGACGGCAATCAACCTAAACCCTTGTCTGACAATGGCTTTCTCGTTTTTGTCCATCTCGGCGGCCTGTTTATCGCAGGCGGAGGTGTTATTGCGCATGTAGACCGAGACGATCGTCGGACCGTCCAAGAGGGAGGCGAAGGCGGCGTTGACGGCCTTTCCGTCCACGAAGGCGTCCACTTTGAAGGTCAGTTTGGGCTTTTTTCCGAGGGAAAGCATGGTTTTAAGGTTTGGGTGCAGGGCAGGGGAGCGGGCTTGGCCGGGAAAGTCAAACGGACGGCCCGATCCGCCCTCGGCCGGAAAGTGCGGTCTTATCCTCCCCGCTGGCCCTTTCCCCTTTACAAGTCCGCCCGGACGCCCTTTGTTCCGACCCTTTCCGCCATGCAAAAGACCCGCAAGTCAGTCTCCAAGCGCTTCAAGGTGACCGGTACCGGCAAAGTGATGCGTCGTTCCCCGAACGCCCGCCACCTTCTCAGCTCCAAGTCCCGCAAGCAGCGCCGCCGCGCCAACAAGTCCAAGCGCGTCGATGACGGCTTCGAGAAGAAGATGCTGGCCTGCATGCCTTTCGCCTAAGCCGGCGATCCTCATTTTTGGCCGAACGGGTGTTCATTAAGGCGACCCCGAGGCCATCTAACCAAAACCAAAACCAAATACCAACATGCCTAGAGCAACCAATGGCCCGGCCACCAAGGCCCGAAAGAAGCGCGCGATCAAAGCCGCTAAGGGCTACTTCGGAAACAAATCCCGTCTGTACGTCTACGCCCTCGAGGCCGTTCAGCGCGCGCAGAAGTTCGCTTATCGCGACCGCCGCAAGAACAAGTCGACTTTCCGTCAGCTGTGGATCGTGCGTCTCAACGCCGCCTGCCGTCCCCTCGGCATCTCCTACAGCCGTCTGATCGCTGGCCTCAAGAAGGCCAACATCACGATGGACCGTAAGAACCTGAGCGAACTGGCCATCCATGACGCCCCCGCTTTCGAGGCGATCGTCAAGAAGGCCCAGGCCGCGCTCGTCTAAGACGACTTAACGTCCTTTCACGAAGCCCCGGCCCTCCGGGGCTTCTTTGTTTTCAGGGTGCTTTCGCTTGCCGACTTTCTCCGCCAACGCACAAATCAACCCATGCAGCAGCAGCTCGCCCAACTCGTCGCCGCCGCCACCCAGGAAGCCTCCGCCGTCGCGACCCGCGCCGAGCTCGAAGCCTTCAAGGCGCGCGTCGTCGGCCCCAATGGCTCCCTGACCCAGGTGATGAAGGGGATGGCCACCCTCTCGAAGGAAGAACGCCCGGTCGTGGGCAAACTCATCAATGAGGCGAAGAAGTCCGTCGAGGAACTCCTCGCGGTCCTTCTGGTGAAGGTCGAGAACGCCGAGATCGCCGCCGCTCTCGGCGCGTCCGTCGACCCGACCCTCCCGAGCCCCGACGCTCCGGCCGGCTCGCTCCACCCGCTCTCCCGCACCCGCGAACGCATCCTGGCTTCCTTCCGCAAACTGGGCTTCGTCGTCGCCGACGGTCCTGAGGTCGAGACGGAGTGGCATTGCTTCGACGCCCTCAACACGCCCGCCGATCACCCGGCCCGCGACATGCAGGACACGCTCTACATGCCGAAGGCGTTCCGCTCCGCCGACGCGCCCCGCAAGGCCGACGAGGCGATCCTCCTCCGCACGCACACGTCCAGCGTGCAGGTCCGCACGATGCTCTCGCGCAAGCCGCCCTTTCGCATCGTCGCCCCGGGCCGCTGCTTCCGCCGCGATGCGGTCGACGCGACGCACTCCGCCAACTTCCACCAGGTCGAAGGGCTTTGGATCGATCGTAACGTGACGCTCGCCGACCTTCGCGGGGTGCTCGATTTCTTCGTGAAGGAGACCTTCGGCGCCGACGCCGAGATCCGCCTGCGCCCGTCGTTCTTCCCGTTCACGGAACCGTCCTTCGAGATGGACCTCCGTTCGCCTAACCTGGGCCGTCTCTCCGACCGCTGGCTGGAGATCATGGGCTGCGGCCTCGTCGACCCGAAGGTCCTCGAACTCTGCGGTCTCGATCCGCAGGAGTGGTCCGGCCTCGCCTTCGGCCTCGGCCTCGAACGCATCGCGATGCTGGTCCACGGCATCGACGATATCCGCCACTTCTACAACAACGACACGCGCTTCCTGCGTCAGTTCGCCTAAGCCATGAAAGTCTCTTTCCAAGCCCTCTCCCGTCACCTCGACCTCGCCGGCATCACTGCTGAGCGCGTCGCGGAAGTCCTCCCGATGCTCGGCCTCGAGGTGGAGTCGGTCACGACCTTCGGCCTCGCCCCGCTGCCCCTCGTGGTGGTCGGCGAGATCAAATCTTTCGAGAAACACCCGAAGGCCGATCGTCTCAGTGTCTGCCAGGTCGACGCGGGCGAGGGCTCGCTCCGCCAGATCGTCTGCGGCGCCAAGAACTTCAAGGCGGGAGACCGCGTGCCGGTCGCGCTCCCGGGCACGATGATGCCGGGTGGTTTCGAGATCAAGGTCTCTAAGCTCCGCGACGTCGACTCGGCGGGCATGATGTGCTCTTCCGAAGAACTCGGCCTCGGCAAGGGCGAGGACGGCCTGCTCATCCTGACGCCGCGCCAGCCGGCCGTCGGCACGCCGCTCAACTCCCTTTTCGGCGCGCCGGATACGGTGCTCGAAATCTCGGTGACCCCGAACCGCGGCGATTGCCTCGGCATCCGCGGCGTCGCCCGCGACCTCGCCGCCGCGCTGGGGCTCACGCTCAAGCCGCTCACGGTGAAGACGGCCGCCGGCCTCGCCGCCGCGCCCTCCGCCGCTGACGCGGTGAAGTTCGTCCGCTCGTCCTCCGAGTTCTGCCCTTACTACACGCTCCGCACGCTGAAGAACGTGAAGGTCGGCCCGAGCCCGGAATGGCTCCGCCGCGACCTCGAGGCCGCCGGCCTCCGTCCGATCAACAACGTGGTCGATATCACGAACTGGGTGCTGCTCGAACTGGGCCAGCCGCTCCACGCGTTCGACGCGAAGAAAGTCTCTGAGGGCATCGAAGCCCGCCCGGCCCGCGAAGGCGAAGAGATCGTCCTCCTCGACGGCAAGAAGGTGAAGCTCGAGACCGGCGTCTGCGTCATCGCCGACGCCCAGCGCCCGCTCGTCGTCGCCGGCGTGATGGGTGGCGTCGATTCCGGCGTGACCGAGTCCACGACCGACGTCCTCCTGGAAGCCGCTTGGTTCCGCCCCGGCGAGATCCGCCGCGTCGCCCGCCGCATCGGCGTCTCCACCGATTCTTCCCACCGCTTCGCCCGTGACGTGGATCCGGCCGGCGTCGAACTCGCTTCGCGCCTCGCCACGGACCTGCTCATCGAACTCGCCGGCGCCCAAGTCGTCGGTCCCGCCGTCGCCGTCGGCCAGCCTCCGCGCGCCGATGTCACGATCGAGCTCCCCGCCGGCTACGTCGCCGCGAAGCTGGGTACGCCCATCGCCGATGCCGACGTTTCCGCGGCGTTCTCCCGCCTCGGTTTCACCGTGAAGCCCGCCGCCGCTGGTTTCTCGGTGCTGGTGCCTTCGTTCCGTTCCGACGTGACCCGTCCGATCGACCTGGTCGAAGAGTTCATCCGCATCCACGGCACCGATAAGGTGCCCGCCGGCCGTCCGATCGCCCCGCTGCCGGGCGACGAAGACGCGCTGACGTCCGTCTTCACCCGCGAAGTCTCGTCGCGCCTCGTCGGCGCCGGTTTCACGGAGTGCTGCCACTACTCGCTCCGCGACGCCGCGGAACTCGAACGCACGCTCGGCGCCGACAAGGCCGCCTTGGTCGCGATGGACAATCCGCTGACGGCTGAGCAGACGCACCTGCGCGCCTCGCTCGTCCCCGGTCTCGCCGGTGCCCTCGCGCTCAACCTCTCGGTGCACGCCGATCCTCGCGGTCTCTTCGAAGTCGGCACGGTCTTCCGTCCGCAGGCCGATGGTACGGTGCGTGAATTCCTCTCGGTCGCCTTCGCGATCGTCGCCGAACCGGTGACGCGTTCGTGGAAGTCCCGCGAGGGCTTTGACGCCCTCCGCGCGAAGCGTCTGCTCCAGGACGCCGCCGCCCTCGCCGGCGTCGCGGCCGTCCGTCTTTCGTTCGCCGCCGCCACCGGCGGTCTCTGGCAGGCCGATCACGCCGCCGCCCTCGTCGACCGCGGCCGCGCCGCGGAAGGCGCCTGCGGTGTCCTCGATCTCCGCTGGACGCGTTCCCTCGGACTGAAGAGCTCCGTCATCGCCGGCGAAGTCTGCTTCCCGCGCTCGGCCTTCGCCGAAGCCCGCAAGATCCCGCGCTTCGAAGCGTTCTCGTCCTTCCCGCCCGTCACGAAGGACGTCGCGGTCATCGTCCCGGCCGACGTCGCCGCCGCCGAGGTCGAAAGCCGCGTGCGCCAAGGCGCCTCCAAGGCCGCCGGCAAGGAGTTCGCGCTGGAGTCGGTCAACTGCTTCGACGTCTTCACCGGCCCGGGCCTGCCCGAAGGCCACCGCAGCCTCGCCTTCGAGATCCGCTGGCGCCACGCGGCCCGCACGCTCACCGACGAAGAAACCAACCAAGCCCTCGGCGTCGTCATCGCCACGCTCGAGAAGGGCGCCGGCTGGACCGTCCGCCGCTGATCATCATGGCCGAAGGTTTCGACATCGATCACCTCGCGAAGCTCGCCCGACTCAGCCTCACGGCCGAGGAGAAGGCGCTCTACTCTTCGCAGCTCAACCAGATCCTGGGTCACTTCCAGGCGCTGGCTGACGCCGACCTGCCCGCGACCATCGACGACGCCCGCGTCGTCGACGAAGCGGCCCTCCGCTCCGATGAGCCGGGTCCGGTCCTCGGCGCCGAAGCCGTCACCCGCATCGCCCCCGCCTCGCGCGACGGGCAGATCTCCGTCCCGCGCGTCGTGGACGACGAATCCTAAGCCATGGCCGACGCGCTCCATACGCTTTCCGCCGCCGAGCTCGGCCGCCGCCTCGCGGCCGGTACGCTCACGTCCCGCGCCCTTTGCGAAGCCCTCATCGCCCGTTATCAGGCGGTGAACGAGAAGGTCGGCGCTTTCACGCATCTCGACCAGGCCGACGTGCTCGCGCAAGCCGATGCTTCTGATGCCCGCCGCAAGGCCGGACAGGGCAGGGGCCCGCTCGAAGGCATCCCGGTCGCGATCAAGGACAACATCGCCGTCAAGGGTCAGCCGCTCACCTGCTCGAGCAAGATGCTCGCGCCGCTGGTCTCGCCTTACGACTCCCATGTCACCGAGCGTCTCCGCGCCGCCGGCGCGATCCTCTATGGACGACTGAACATGGACGAGTTCGCGATGGGTTCCTCCACGGAGAATTCCGCGCTCCGCAAGACGTTCAATCCTTGGGACCTCGCCCGCATCCCGGGTGGTTCTTCCGGCGGCAGCGCCGCGGCCCTCGCGGCCGGCCTGGTGCCGCTCTCACTCGGTTCCGATACCGGCGGCTCGATCCGCCAGCCCGCCTCGCATTGCGGTGTGGTCGGCCTCAAGCCCACCTACGGCCTCATCTCCCGCTTCGGTCTCGTGGCCTTCGCTTCCTCGCTCGACCAGATCGGTCCGATGGCCCGCAGCGTCGAAGACTGCGAACTCCTGCTCAACGCGCTAGCCTCCGCCGACGCCCGTGACATGACCTGCTTCGGTCCGTCCGACCGTGCCCTCACGCCGGCCGGCGACGCCAAGAAGCTGCGCATCGGCATCCCGAAGGGTTTCCTCGGCAAGGGCGTCGCCCCCGAGGTCGCCGCCGCGGTGAACGCCGCCGTCGAATTCTACCGCGCCCAGGGCTGCGCGATCTCCGAGGTCGAGCTGCCCTCCGCCGACCTCGCCGTCCCGACGTATTACGTCGTCGCGACCGCCGAAGCTTCCTCGAACCTCGGCCGCTATGACGGCGTCCGCTACGGCCATCGCTCCGCGGTCGCCGGCACGCCGGTCGAGATGATGACGGCGAGCCGCTCCGAAGGCTTCGGGCCCGAAGTGAAGCGCCGCATCCTGCTCGGCACGTTCGTGCTCAGTGCCGGTTACGCCGACGCCTATTACGTCCGCGCCCTCCGCGCCCGCGCGAAGATCCGCGCCGAATACCTCGCCGCCCTCGCCGGCGTCGACGTGCTGCTCACCCCGACCGTCCCGACGCCTGCCTTCAAGGTCGGCGAGAAGGCCTCGGATCCGCTGCAGCTCTACCTCGAGGACATCTTCACGATTCCCGCGAACCTCGCCGGCCTCCCGGCGATCTCGGTGCCCTGCGGCAAGTCCGGCCATCTCCCGGTCGGTTTCCATCTCGTCGGAGCGCCGCTCTCCGAAGCCAAACTCCTCGCCGCGGGCCGTCTCTTCGAGGCCGCCCATGGTTTCGCCCACCAGCAAGCCGCCCTATGAGCAACGCACCTTCTGATTGGGAAGTCGTCATCGGCCTCGAGGTCCACGTGCAGCTGCACACCCGCGCCAAGGTCTTCGCGTCGTCCCCCTGGGGCTTCGGCAAGGAGCCCAACGAGCAGGTCGACCCCGTCGTCCTCGGCCTCCCCGGCACGCTGCCGGTGGTGAACCGCGAGGCGGTCGAGAAGGCCATCCTCTTCGGCCTCGTCGTGGGCGCGGAGATCCCGGAGCGCTGCGCCTGGGACCGTAAGAACTATTTCTACCCGGATAATCCGAAGAACTACCAGCTCACCCAGAAGGATTTCCCGGTCGTCGTCGGCGGCCAGGTCGAGATCGAGCTCCCGGGCGCCTCGCGCAACGTGATGGGCGAGCATAAGTTCATCCGCATCCACCACGCGCACCTCGAAGAGGACGTGGG
>JBILHF010000128.1:0-3755 GCA_044350605.1 Opitutales bacterium | reverse complement strand
AACGACCGCGCCCTCGCGGAATGGTTCGAGGCCGCCGTCGCCGCCCACCCGGCCAATCCGTCGGGCATCGCCAATCTCGTCGCCAACGACCTCCTCCGCGACCTCGCCGCTTCGGCCGGTGCCGCCGGTGCCTTCGACGAAGCCGCTCCGGCCCCCGTCTCGCTCGCGTCCTGCCCGATCAAGCCCGCGCAGCTCGCCGGCCTGGTCAAGCTGACCGACGACGGCGTGATCTCCAAGCAGCAGGCCAAGGAAGTCTTCACCGAGATGTTCAAGACCGGCCAGGACGCCGCCGCCATCGTCGACGCCAAGGGTCTCCGCCAGAACAGCGATACCGGCGAACTCGAGAAGATCGTTCAGGAAGTCATCGCCGATCCGGCCGTGGCGAAATCCATCGCCGAATACCGCGCCGGTAATGAGAAGGCCATCAACGCGCTCAAGGGTCCGATCATGAAGCGCACGCAGGGTAAGGCCAACCCGGTCCTCATCGACCAGCTGCTCCGCAAGTTCCTCGCATGAGCGAGCCTTCCGCTTCTCCGCTGACCGCCGGCATCAAGGCGTTGCGGGATATCGCCCTGCCTTTGGCGATCATCATGTGCGCCGCCGCGGGCTTGGTCGTCGCGTATTACAACATCCCGGAGGTCGCCACGGCCCTCAACCGCATCGGGGCCGTCAATGCGGCCAACCCGATGGCCTTCGCGGCGATCTGCACGGCCATCACCTCCGGCCTGATCCCTTGGTGTTTCCGTATGGTCTTCCGCGGGCTCCGTCCGGCGCATCCCTTCCGCGACCTCCTGCACAGCATGGTCTGGTGGGCCTTGATGGGGATGCTGGTGAGTTACTTCTACACCCTGCAGGCGGCTTGGTTCGGCAGCGAAGCCAACCTGCGTACCGTCCTGCTGAAGGTGTTCGTCGACATGGCCGGCTTCACGATTTTCATCGGAGCGCCGTTCAACGCCATCTCGCACCTCTGGAAGGATTGCGGCTGGGACACCGCCCGTCTGCGCGCGGCGATGGGCCCGGGCTGGTATCGCCGCTTGGTCCTCCCGAACCTGCTGACGAACTACTTCGTCTGGTTCCCCGGCACGCTGATCTTCTACAGCATGCCCACCGACCTCCAGCTGGTCGTCGCCAACTGCATCGGTTGCTTCTGGGCCCTCATGTGCGCCCGGATCGCGGCCCACTCGGGTGTCCCGACCACCGACGTCCACGCCTGACCCCTTACGTGAGACCCAGTCGGTAACCCTCGCTTGAATCCCCGCCTCGCTTCGGCGAGCCTCCCCCTGTGCCCGATCTCTTCGGAGAAATCGAACCCGGCGTCGCCGAGGTGGTCCCGTTTGACGGCGGGGCCCGGGCCTACTCGTATTCGGTTCCGGCGGCCCTGAAGGAAGTCCTGAAGGTCGGCCAGCTGGTCCGCGTGCCGCTTGGCGGACGTACGAGTATCGGTGTCGTCTGGAAGTATCCGGCCGAGCCGCCGCCTTCCGCCCGTCTGCGCAGCATCATGACGCTCGAGCACGAGCAGCCGGTGATGACGCCCGACTGCTGCAAGTTGGCCGAGTGGATGGCGAGCTACTACGGCTGCGGCCTGAACTCCGTCTTGGAGACCGTCCTGCCCGCCGCGGTGCGCAAGGGCGTCCGTCCGGTGCTGCGTCGGCTGCTCACGCTCATCGCCCCGCCCGAGGCCGAAGCGCTGGCGAAGCTCCGTAAGAAGGCCCCGCGTCAGGCGCAGGTCATCGATTTCCTGACCGCCCAGACGGAGCCGGCCGACCGTGCGAAGATGGTCGAAGGCCTCGGTGTCGCCCAGCAGGCCGTCGACGCGCTGATCAAAGCCGGCACGGTCAAGGAGGACGCCAGCGTGCTCTGGCGCGTGGCCTACAACGACCCTTACGCCGAAGGGGAGACGATCGCCTCGGCCGGACATAAGCTGAATCCCGAACAGGTCGCCGCGGTGGATTCGGTCACGAAGACGCTCGATTCGAAGGCCTTCCGGGCGCACCTCCTGCACGGCGTCACGGGCTCCGGCAAGACGGAGGTCTACGTGGCGCTCATCCGTAAGGTCGTGGCCGAAGGCGGCTCCGCGATCTTCCTCGTGCCGGAAGTCGCGCTCACGCCCCAGACGGTCGGACGGCTCCGCTCCCGCCTCGCCGACCTCGGCGCCAAGGTGGTCGTCTGGCATAGCCACCTTTCTGCCGGCGAGCGTTTCGACGCCTGGATGGCGATGTCGCTCGGGCAGGCGAGGGTGGTGGTCGGTGCGCGCTCAGCCGTTTTCGCTCCGCTCCCGAACCTGCGCCTCATCGTCGTCGACGAGGAGCACGAGCCTTCCTTCAAGCAGGGGGAGACGCCGATGTATCATGGCCGCGACGTCGCGGTGATGCGCGCGTCGGTCCTCGGCGCGGCCTGCGTGCTGGGTTCCGCCACGCCTTCGCTCGAGACCTGGAAGAACGCTTCGGCCGGCCGCTACGCCCTCGATGTGATGGCCAAGCGCGTCGATGACCGCCCGATGCCGGCCTTCCGCATCGTGGACATGCGTCGCGAGGTGCTCCACTCGAAGGGTCAGCATATCCTTTCCCGCGAATTGACCGACGGCATCCGTGCCCGCCTCGAACGCCGCGAGCAGACGATCCTCTTCCTTAACCGCCGCGGACACTCGCGCTCTTTGGTCTGCCCGGATTGCGGCGAGGCCGTCCAGTGCAAGCGCTGCAGCGTCTCGCTGACGTTGCACCGCACCGACGACACCGCCCGCTGCCACCTCTGCAATCATCAGGAGCGCGCCCCGGTGCTCTGCCCGAGCTGCCGCTCCCCGAAGGTCCGCTGGAAAGGTTACGGCACCCAGAAGGTCGAAGAGACCATCGCCCAGCTCTTCCCGCGCGCCCGCGTGGCCCGCATCGACGCGGATACGATGGGCAAGAAGGATCTCTTCCGGAAGGTCCTCTCGGATTTCCGCGCCGGTAAGTATGATATGCTCCTCGGCACGCAGATGATCGCCAAGGGCCTCGACTTCCCGCGCGTGACGCTGGTGGGTATCATCGACGCCGACCTTTCCTTGCAGCTGCCGGACTTCCGCGCCGCCGAACGTACTTTCCAGCTGCTCACCCAGGTCGCCGGCCGCGCGGGCCGTGGTGACCTCGAGGGCGTGGTCGTCGTGCAGAGCTTCCAACCGGCCTCCGATCCCATCCAGTTCGCCAAGCGCCTCGACTTCCATGGCTTCGCGGCTGCTGAGCTCGAGAAGCGCGCCGAGTTCGGTTACCCGCCGGACCGGCATCTTATCCGTCACGTCTTCCGCGGGCGTAATGCCGAGAAGGTCAACTTCGTCGCCGACGCGTGGGTCAAGGAACTCGAGCGCCTGCACCCCGGCCTCTGCGAGATCCGCGGCCCGGCCCCGTGTCCCTTCGAGAAGGTCCAGGATCAGCACCGCGTGCACATCTGGTATCTCGTCACGGGCGTGAAATCGCTCCTCGCCGCCTTGCTGCCACTGCGCGCCAAGATCCTCGGGGACGAGGACGTCATCGACGTCATCGACGTCGATGCGCAGGACTGTGCGTGAAGAGAGATGACTGAATCGACGACAGCATCGATGACTGCGTCGATGGCAGATGAGGCAGGGTGTCTTGAGCCCTTGGGATTTCGGTCCTTGGCTTTGGCTGACGTGTCTTATCTGTGATCGATTCAGTCATCGATCCAGCCATCGACTCAGCCCTCTCTTCTGCGGCGCTCCGCGCCGTCCCTCAGAACCACCGCTTCCGCTTCATCCAGAGGAT
>JBILHF010000045.1:0-14139 GCA_044350605.1 Opitutales bacterium | reverse complement strand
AGCTGCCAGGTGGCGTTTAGGTCATAGCGTACACGCGGGCTCACGATCCACGTGTGGACGTCGCCGACGCCGTCGTCGGCGCGGAGGTCGAGGTAATTACCGACGCTCCACTTTTCGTTCAAGCGCACCCAGATGTTGTTCTGATACCAACCTTGCGTGCCTTCGGCGCAGAGCACGGAAGGAAGGAGGGCGAGGAGGGTGAGCAGGCGCATGGGGAGGTTTTAAGGGCGAAGGATGGAAGAGTGCAAATGTGAGTTTAGGGGTAGGGATAGGGGCAGGGGTAGTTTTCGCTCAAAGGGAAACCGGAGACCGGAGGATTGGCGGGGGTGTATTTTTCAGGTCACGGGTCTCGGCGGTCAGGTGTCGGGTGCGGGTGTTCGGGTGCAGGTGCAGGAGGGGGAGTTTGCCCGAACCCGAACCTGGTGCTGAAGACCTGAACCTGAGACCCGAGAATGAGTCAGAATCAATACGCACAAGAAGGACAGCACGTGGTGCTGTCCCTACCTAGGCGCCGTCTGGCCAACCGGCCGACGGATCAACCGATCAACTCTTCACGCGGGCAACGTGAATGCGGGGAGCTTGCGGATTTCGCCGCCGGCCATCGCGGACTCGTGGGCGAGGATGCCGGTGCAGGTCCAGTTGGCGGACTGGCGCGCATTCGGGAACGGCTCGCGCTTGGCGAGGAGCGCTTGGATGAATTCGTTGGCGAGGTGCGGGTGGGAGCCGCCGTGGCCGCCGCCCTGCGTGAAGGAGAGGTGGTCTTCGCCTTCGCCGTAGACACCCTTCGTCGTGAAGCGCTGGATCTCCTTCGGCAGGCGGTGGGCGTAGTCGGGCACCTTGACCTTGGCGGGGATCTCCGGCTCGGCTTTCTTCGCGGTGTGGAGGACGGGCTCTTCGCCTTCGATGAGCGGCCACTCGAAAGACTGCTTCGAGCCGTAGACGTCGATCGATTCGCGATACTGGCGGGCCGTGTCGAAGAGCGAACGGATGATGCGCGCCGAGACGTCGGACTTATGGAACTTGATGTGGGCCGTCTCGACCGCGAAGGGCGAGTTATAGATCGGGATCATGTCCTCAGCGATGCGGCCGGAGCCGAAGCACGAGACGTACTCGGCATCGGCGCGGGTGAGCGCGAGCATCGGGCCGACGCAGTGCGTGGCGTAGTACATGGGCGGCAGGCCGGGCCAGTAGCCGGGCCAGCCTTCCATGTCCTGTTGGTGCGAGGCCTGGAGGAACTGCAGGCGGCCGAGGTCGCCGTTGTCGTAGAGCTCCTTCACGTAGAGGAACTCGCGGGCGTAGACCACCGTCTCCATCATCATGTAGCTCAGGCCCGTGGCCTTCACCAGCTTCACGATCTCTTCGCACTCGGCGATGGAGGTCGCCATCGGGACCGTGCAGGCCACGTGCTTGCCGGCCTTGAGGGCGGCGATGGACTGGCGGCCGTGGTCAGGGATGGGCGTGTTGATGTGGACCGCGTCGATCTCGGGATCCTTGAGCATCTCCTCGAAGGAAGTGTAGCGCTTCGCGATGCCGTAGCGGTCGCCGATCTCCTTCAGCTTGTCCGGGTTGCGCTGGCAGATGGCGGTGATCTCCGCGTTGGGATGCGCGAGGTAGATCGGGATGAATTCGGCGCCGAAGCCGAGGCCGGCCAGCGCGATGCGAATCTTCGGGGTGCTCATGGGAGTGGCTTCATTCAGCCCAAACGCACGGCGGACGGAAGCCGATTTGCTAGGACGCAACCGACGGACCCCGTTCGCAAACCTACCAAACAAGAAGGCCGCCCGGGTGGGCGGCCTTCGGCGGGGAAGGGCGGGGAGCTTAGACCTGCTCTTCGATCTTCAGGGCGCGGTAGCCGCCGATGCTCTTGAAGTAGAAGAGCAGCAGCAGGTAGATCGCGGCCATGGTCAGAGGGATGAAGGAGTCGGCCTTCAGCGTGGCGCGGTCACCGGCCTGGTTGGCGGCGACGATGGCCTTCTGGTCGGCGGAACCCTTCTCGCCGGCCTTCTTGGCGGCTTCGAGCTTGTCACCCGCGACGGCGGTCACCGGAGCGAGGAAGAGGAACTTCGACTCCGAGGAAGCCTTGGCGGAAGCGTAGGCGGCCGGGGCGCTCTGCTGCAGGGCTTCGCCCGTGAAACGGTCCTTGGCGTAACCGAGACCAGGGCCGCCGATCAGGCCGGCGGAGAGCATGCCGATGCCGCCCATGATGGACATGGCCACGGCGCCGGAGCGCGGGAAGCGGTCGCCGACGACGGCGAGCATCGTGGGCCAGAAGAACGTCTTGCCGAGGGCGTAGATCCCGAGGGCGAGGCAAGCGACCGCGAAGCTGTCCATGCCGGAGGCGAGCTGCAAGCCGGCGAAAGCGAGCAGGGCCGACGTCACCAGGATGCCAATCGGGGAGAGGCCGAGCTTGGTCTCGATGAAGTGAGCACAGAAGCGGAGGCCGAACATGATGGCCGAGGTGAGGATGAAGAGGATCTTGCCCTGTTCTGGGGTGAAGAGGTTGCCCGTGATGGCTTCGATCCAGCCGTCGGTGCCGAGTTCGACCGCGCCGACGAGGGCGTGGGTGAGGAAGAGCACGAAGAGGAGGAAGGAGCCGATCGAGAAGCGGGTGATGACGCCGACGGCAATCAGGAGGATGCCGGCGAGGTAGAGGCCGAGGTTGTCGATTTCGAACACCGGACCGAGGACGTTGCCGAGGAAGATCGAGAGCAGGTAGCAGGCGACGAGCGAGCCCAGGATGCCGACGTCCTTGAACATCTCGGAGAAGGAGGCGCCCTTCTCGGCGGCTTCCGACTTCGGGAAGGTCTGGCCCATGAACATGACCGCGTAGGCGATGGTCGGGACGAGGTAGAAGGCGAGCTGGCCCTTCCAGCCGAGGCCCATGACGGAACCGAGGAGGTAGGAGGCGATGGCGCCGACCACCATGCCGAGCGGCCAGGAGGCGTGCAGGATGTTGAGGTAGTGCGTGCGCTGCTTGGGGAAGATCGTGGCGACGAGCGGGTTGGCCACGGCTTCGAGGGTGCCGTTCGCGAAGGCGAAGATGAACATGCCCCAGTAGAGGAAGTCATACGCGTTCTGCGGGGTCGAGGCGCCGAAGGTAACGAAGGCCGAGAGGATGTGACCGAGGAGGGCGACGGCGACGAGCTTGCCGTAGCCGATCTTGTCGACGATCACGCCGCCGATGATGATGCCGAAGCAGAAGCCTGAGAAGCCGGCGCCACCGATGGCCCCGAGCTGCGAGGCGGTGAATCCGTATTCGGACGCCCAAGCGCCGAAGATACCGCCACGGAGGGCGAAGCCGACGCCTGCGGCAAGGATAGCCATGAAGCCGGCCCAGAGTAGGCGCTTCGCATTAGGAACCGTAGTTTCTGTGCTCATAGTATGGTAGGGAGGGGGTACGGGTGTGAATAAAACCCATCAGACCCCCTCTGTCGAGAAGGCATCTGGGGGTCCGACCCGCCTTTAGGGGTTGGGGGTCAGGCCTTTAAGCCGCGCCGAAACTCCGTCGGGCTGACCTTCATCGCCCGGCGGAACTGACGGGAGAAATCACTGGCGTCGTAGAAGCCGGTCTGGTGGGCGATCTCCGACGGGCGGAGGGCCGTGGCCCGGAGGAGGTCGGAGGCGGCCGCGACGCGCATACGCACGAGGTAGCCGCGCGGGCTGACTTGGTAGGCCTTGTGGAACTTACGCTCGAACTGGCGGACGGACATCCCGGTCAGTTTGGCCAGCTTGGCGATATTCAGGGAGGTGGTGAGGTTGTCCTTGATGAACTCCGCCGCAGCTTCGACCTGCAGGAACGGCTCGAGCAGGGCCTTCGTGCCCTCGTAACTACGCACCGTTCCGCAGACCCCGCAGGCGCGCCCGGCTTCGTCGAAGACGGGGACCTTGGTGGTCTCATACCAGACGTGGTCGCCGTTGGCGTTAGGGAAGAGCTCGATGATACGGGGCAGAGGCTGTCCGGTCTGGCAGATCTGCAGGTCCTTCTTCTTGAAGGCCGCCGCGAGTTCGGCCGGGAAGATGTCAGCGTCGCTCTTACCGAGCAGGCTGGCTTCGTCGGGGAAGCCGCAGCGCTGCGCGAAGGCGAGGTTGGCCATCGTGAAGCGGCCGGCCAGATCCTTGGCGAAGAACATCACCCCGGGCAGGTGATCGAACACCGCGCGCAGGCTCTCCGGGCGCACGAGTCGCATCCACTCCAGACGGGGTTCTGGCGTTTTCATACCAAGCAGGCTAGGGGACTTTTGGTAGGTTTCCACCCCATTTTATTAGGGTCTAAGGCCTAAGAATGGACCGACTAGATGGAGGGGTATTTGTCGTATTAAACCATCTGCGGGCGGGGCTTATGCCGGGTCAGCCACGGGCTAATGACCTTCCGGGGAACTCTGTTTTGCTTTTGAGGTCTTCTTCATTTCCCGCACCTGTCATATCCAAGCAACAACATGACCTCCCTCAAGTCCCTCGCCCTGGTCTTCTTCGCCGCCGCCGCCGTGGCCGCCCCTGACGCCGACTCCATCAAGCGCGGCCAGGCCGTCTACTCCCGCACCTGCATCGCCTGCCACCAGCCGACGGGCATGGGCCTGCCCCCCGTCTTCCCGCCCCTCGCTGGTTCGGAGTGGGTCGCCAAGGACGCCTCGATCGCTGTCCGCAATATCATCAACGGCATGCAGGGTCCGATCACCGTCAAGGGCATGACTTATAACAGCATGATGCCCCCGGTCGCCGGCCTGTCCGACAAGGACATCGCCGACGTCGTCAATTACGTCAACAACAGCTGGGGTAACGCGGGTCCGAACGTGACCGAAGCCGAAGTCGCCGCGATCAAGAAGAAGTACGCCGATCGCAAGACCCCTTGGACCGCCGCCGAATACGAGAAGGAAGCCAAGGAAGCCCCGGCCAAGAAGTAAGCCGGCGTCCGCCGTCGGGCGGGGTGGCTTGACCAACGGGGACCTCTGCCGCACTTTGGTGTCTTAACCAAAGCGCGCGCAGGCGCGCCTCCCCATGTCGACCCCCCAACCCCATCCCGGCGCCCCCGCCCGCACCCGCGAGCAGGTGGCTGACCTGCATTTCATGGACGCCCGGTATAAGCTGCTCGATCTGGCGGCCTTCCTCGACCGCCTCGATCGCGCCGCCGGCGGCGAAGACCACCGCATCCGGGGTCTCCGCGCCGCCCTCCCGCTCCTCCTCGAGAAGGACGAAGGCCGCGTCGCCCGCATCCTGAACCTCTGGAGCGACCCGTCCGTCGAACCGATCGCCAAGGCCGACACCAAGGCCGCCTCGGGCGTCTGGCCTGGCCTCAAGTAAGCCGCCGACCATGCGTTACATCGAACCGCACGGCCACATGGTGAGCCGCACCACCGACGACTATCAGGCCATGGCTCTCGCCGGCTGCGCCGCGATCTGCGAGCCCGCCTTCTGGGCCGGCTTCGACCGCAAGTCCGCCGACGGTTTCTACGATTACTTCTGCCAGCTGACGCAGATCGAACCGAAGCGCGCCGCCAAGTATGGCCTGCCGCATTACTCCTGGCTCTGCATCAACCCGAAGGAGTCCGAGGACATGGCCCTCGCCGCCGACGTCCTCGCGCTCATCCCGGAATTTCTCAAAGCCCCGACGGTGCTCGGCATCGGCGAGATCGGCCTCAACAAGAACACGCGCAACGAGATGAAGGTGCTCGAGCAGCACATCGCCCTCGCGGTGCAATACGATCAGATGATCCTCGTGCACACGCCGCACCTCGAGGACAAGCGCAAGGGCACGCGCCTCATCATGGACTGCCTCAAGGCCAACGGCGTCGTGAAGCCCGAGCGCGTGATCATCGACCACGTCGAGGAACACACGATCCACGAAGTCCTCGACCAAGGATTCTGGGCCGGCATCACCCTCTACCCGGAATCGAAGTCCACGCCCGTGCGCGCGGTCGACATGATCGAATCCGTCTCCGCCCAGCGCGTCTGGCTCAACAGCGCGTGCGACTGGGGCCACAGTGATCCGCTCTCCGTGCCCAAGGCCGCCCAGGAGATGCGTCGTCGCGGTCACTCCGCCGCCGCCATCGATCGCCTCGTCTACGGCAACCCGGTGAAGTTCCTCTCGCAGTCGCCGCGCTTCAAGGACCCCGCCGCCCAGGCCTGAACGCGTGAAGCTCACGTCCGGACTTTCCCTCGCCTACTGCACCAACGTCCACCGCGGCGAAGGGTGGGCCGAGACGTTCGCCGGCCTGCGCGACCACGCGCTCCGCGTGCGCGACCGCGTCTCGCCCGGCAAGACCTACGTCCTCGGCCTGCGTCTCGGCGATCTCGCCGCGAAGGAACTCGCCGTGCCCGCCACGCTCGCGGCCTTCCGCGCCTGGCTCGACCAGGAGAACTGCGTCGTCGCCGGCATCAACGGCTTCCCGTTCGGCCCGTTCCACGGCCAGGCGGTGAAGGACAACGTCTTCGCGCCGGACTGGTGCGAGGCCCCGCGTCTCGAATACACCAACCGTCTCTTCGATCTCCTCGCCGCGTTCGGCCCGCCCGATAAGGTCGGCACCGTCAGCACGTTGCCCGGCTCGTTCAAGGGTTTCGGCCGCACGCCGGCCGAACTCAAGGTCATGCGCCGCAACCTGCTCGCGTGCGCCGAACACCTCGCCCGCCTGCGCGACCGCACCGGCACGCATCTCCGCCTCGCGCTCGAGCCGGAGCCGATCGGCCACGCCGAGAACACGCCGGAAGCGCTGCGTCTCTTCGAGCAGCTCCGCGCCGAAGAGCCCGCCAAGGGCCTCGTCGACGCGCATCTCGGCATCGCCTACGATACCTGCCACTTCGCGCTCCAATACGAAGAAGCCCATGAAGCCATCGCGCGTCTCAACGCCGGCGGCGCACCCGTGCTGAAGTTCCACCTCAGCTCCGCGCTCAAGCTCAAGCCCACCGACGTCGCCCTCGCGCGTCTCGCCAAGATGCATGAGCCCACCTACCTGCACCAGACGATGGGTCGCGCCAAGGACGGCTCCATCGTGCGCTTCAAGGACATCCCGCTCGCCATGGCGGCGATCGACCAACTCCGCGCGCTCGAAGAACTCCGCGTCCACTTCCACGTGCCGGTCAACGCCGACCGCCTGTCCGACGAGCTCTCCACGACCAACGACCATCTCAAGGCCGCGCTCGACGTCATCGCCAAGGCGCCGGGCGCCTGCCGCGAACTCGAGATTGAGACGTATACCTGGGAGGTCCTGCCGCCCGAAGTCCGTGCGGCGGACGTCGCCGACATGATCGCCGAGGAATATCGCTGGACGCTCGCCGAACTCGCGCAGCGCGGCGTGAAGCCCCTCTGAGATGAGTCCGAAGCTGCGCGGCTGGCTCATCCTCACCCGTGGCTCGAACCTGCCGACGGTCTGGAGCAACGTGCTCGCCGGCTGGCTGCTCGCCCAAGGCCAACGCCTCCGTCCGCCCGGTTCCGAATATGCCGGCCAGGCGCCGGATCCTCTCGGCTGGGGCGGACTGCTTCTGCTCCTGCTCGGCGTCTCGCTCACCTACGTCGGCGGCATGATCCTCAACGACGCCTTCGACGCGCGCTGGGACGCCGAGCGTCGCTCGACGCGCCCGATCCCTGCGGGCCTCATCGCCGTCGGCGACGCGCTCCGGGCCGGCTGGGGCGCGCTCGCCCTCGGCTTCGTTCTCACCGTCCTCGCCGCGCCCGCCCCCCTGCGCAAGACCGTGGCCCTCGTCGCGCTGCTGCTCGCGCTCTGCGTGCTCATCTATGATCGCTGGCATAAGGGCGTGAGCTGGGCGCCGGCGGTCATGGGGGCTTGTCGCGCGCTGCTCCCGCCGCTCGGCTTCCTCGTCGCCGGCGTGCCGCTTTATTTCCTGCCCTTGCCGATGGGCGACGCCGACTGGATCATGCTCGCGCACATGTTCGGCCTCTGGCTGCTCACGTTTGCGATCACGCTCGTCGCGCGCCATGAGGCCACGGGTGGTGGGGCCGGCCGCTGGGTCGAGGGACTGCTCTTCATCGCGCCGCTGCCGATGTTCTTCGCCGTCGGACTCTTCTGGCCATGGATGCTCCTGTGGGTCGGCGTGTATGTCTGGTGGTTGCTGCGTTCGAACCGTCGCAACCCTTTGCCGGCAGGCGTCGGCGCCCGCGTGGCCGACCGGCTGGCGTCGATGCCGTTGATCGATGCGATGACCTGCGGCTCTGTCGCGTTCTTCAGCCTCGAACTTCTCATGAAGCGCAAGGGCGTGCATTTAGAGGCTTTGGTCGATGCCGGTTGCCTGCTTCTGCTCGCCGTGGGCACCGCTCCTTTCGCCATGCGGCTCGTCCTGCGCTGGCGGAAGCAGATTCCCTCCACCTGAGTAAACGAGGGTTTTTGCCTTAGAGGCGGGTTTTCCGGGAACTGGGCTTGTCCTCCGGCGTCTCACTCATTCTGATTAACCCTCCCCCGGGCCATGTCCGACTCCCTCGACCTCGAATTCGCGGTGACCTACCGCCATCGTATCTTCTTCACCGAAGGTGCGTTCGCGTCGGGTAACCGGGTCCTCGCCGACCTGTTCGCCGGGGCCAAGGTCATCCCGATCGTCGACGCCGGCCTGGCGCAGTCTCGTCCGGGTTTCGCTGCCGAGGTCGCCGCCTACGGCAAGGCCATGGGCGTGCACTTCACCCGCGAGCCGCTCGTGCTCACCGGCGGTGAAGCCGCCAAGAAGGACTCCGCCGTCGTCAAGGCCGCCCTGGCCGCGATCGAGGCCGACAAGATCTGCCGTCACTCCTACGTGCTCGCCATCGGCGGCGGCGCCTTCCTCGACGCCGTCGGCTTCGCGGCCGCCACCGCTCACCGCGGCGTGCGTCTCGTCCGCATGCCCACCACGACCCTCGGTCAGGGCGACGCCGGCGTGGGCGTGAAGAACGGCATCAACACTTTCGGGAAGAAGAACTTCACCGGCGCCTTCGCCGTACCCGCCGCCGTGGTCAACGATCTCGCGCTGCTCGCCTCGCTCGACGCCCGCGGCCTGCGCGACGGGCTGGTCGAAGCCGTGAAGGTCTCGCTCCTCAAGGACCCGGTCTTCTTCGCCAACCTCGAGAAGGAAGCCGCGTTGCTCGCCGCCGGGAATATTCCCGCCATCGGCCGCGCCGTCCGTCGTTCCGCCGAGCTGCACGCCAAGCACATCGCCGGCAACGGCGACCCCTTCGAGCTCGGCAGCGCCCGCCCCCTCGACCTCGGCCATTGGGCCGCGCACAAGCTCGAGTCGATGACCAACCATCGCCTGACGCATGGTGAGGCCGTCGCCGTCGGCCTGGCGCTCGACCTGATCTGCGCCCGTGAGCTAGGCCTGTTCGGCAAGGAAGAGACCGAACGCTCGCTCAACCTGCTCCTCGCCCTCGGCTTCAAGATCTATTCGCCCGAGATGCATCTCGACGGCGGCGCGCCCATGCTGGCCGGACTCGAAGAATTCCGCGAACACCTCGGCGGCCAGCTCACGCTCGTCCTGCCGACCGCCATCGGTAAGTCCACCCAGGTGCACGAGATGCCTGCCGCCGTCGTGCGCAAGGCGGCCGACGAACTGCGGACGCGGGATCAGCAGCCATGCGCCGCGCGGTCCTGAACGTCGTCGGTCTCTCCGCCCGGGACCTGCGTTCCGGCGTCATGCCGCGTCTCGCCGCGCGCGCCGCCAAGGGCAGCGTCGCCCAGGTGCGCCCGGCTTTTCCGGCCGTCACCTGCACCGCGCAGTCTGATTACCTCACCGGCAAGCAGCCGAGCACGCACGGTATCGTCGGCAACGGCTGGTATGACCGCACCCTCAGCGAGGTGCAGTTCTGGAAGCAGTCGAACCGCGTCGTGCTCGCGCCGAAGGTCTGGGACGAGCTCCACGCCAAGAATCCTAAGCTCAAGGTCGCGAACCTTTTCTGGTGGTATAACATGGGCACCGCGGCGGACATCTCGGTCACCCCGCGTCCGGTCTACAAGGCCGACGGTGGCAAGATCTTCGACATCGCGAGCTACCCGCAGCGCTTCAAGGAACTGCTTAAGCGCGACCTCGGCGACTTCCCGTTCCATTCCTTCTGGGGTCCGCGCGCCGGCCTGCCGTCGTCGCAGTGGATCGCGGATTCCGCCCGCTGGATCGAGGAGCACGAGCAGCCGGATCTCAGTCTGGTCTACCTCCCGCACCTCGACTACGACCTCCAGCGCTTCGGTCCGAACGATTCGCGGAGCGATGCCGCCCGCCACGATGTGGACAAGCTCGTCGGCGACCTCGCCGAATTCCTCGAAGCTCGGGGCGTCGAGGTCCTCATCGTCTCGGAATACGCCATCACCGCCGTCGATCGCGCCGTCCCGCTGAACAAGGTCCTGCGTGCGCATGATTGGCTCGAGCTCAAGCCTGAGGACGGCAGCCTCACGCTCGACACTTTTAATTCAAAGGCCTTCGCCGTCGTCGACCACCAGATCGCCCACGTCGTCGTCCTTGATCCGTCAGTCCGCGAAGAAGTCCGCAAGGTCCTGCTCGCCACGCCGGGCGTCGCGCAGGTGCTGGACGCCGAAGGCCAGGCCGCGGCCGGCATCAAGCACATCCGTAGCGGCGACTTCGTCGTCATCGCCGATGACCACAGCTGGTTCTCGTATTACTGGTGGGAAGAAGGACAGGGTGAGCCTGACTTCGCCCGCTGCGTCGATATCCACCGCAAGCCCGGCTACGACCCCGTTGAATTATTCATCGATCCCAAGATCCGCTTCCCGTTGCTCAGCATCGCCTGGTTCCTGCTGAAGAAGAAACTCGGCTTCAAGGCGCTCATGAAGGTCATCTCGCAGGATGCCTCACTGGTGAAGGGCTCGCACGGCCGCATCCCGGAAGACTCGCTCGACTGGCCCGTGCTTATCGCGCCGGCTGGAGCCGCTTTGCCGGCCCAGATCGCTTCGACCGACGTCTACGGCCGGATCGCGAAGGGCTTCTGAGTCGGTCTGGGGTTGAAGCGGAACCTTGGCCGGGCAAGGGTGGTCACACCCCCCATGTCTGTCCGTGCTCTCGCCCTCGTTCTCGGTGCCGCGGCTTTCGCCGCGCCGTTCCCGACGCCGCACGACAACCAGAAGGAGACCATCCCGGTGCTCAAGCCGGCCGATGCGCTGACCAAGCTGCACCTCCCCGAGGGCTTCAAGTCCACGCTCTTCGCCGCCGAGCCCGAGGTCCGTCAGCCGATCGCGATGTGCTGGGACGAACGCGGCCGGCTGTGGATCGCCGAGAACTATACCTATTCCGACGGCAAGGAGCGCTACGACCTGAACCTGCGTGACCGCATCCTCATTCTCGAGGACAGCGACCACGACGGTAAATTCGACAAGCGCACCGTCTTCACCGACGAGGTACAGATGCTCACCAGCATCGAGCGTGGGTTGGGCGGCGTCTATGCGATGTGTCCGCCGAACCTCCTCTTCATCCCCATGGATGGCGACAAGCCCTCTGGTCCAGCCCAGGTCGTGCTCGATGGTTTCAGCACCACCGCAGCGAGCCGTCACACCTTCGCCAACGGCCTCAAGTGGGGTCCGGACGGCTGGCTCTATGGCCGCGTCGGCATTTCCAGCACCTCGTGGATCGATGTCCCCGGCGTGCCCAAGGAGAAGCGTCAACCGACTGCTGGAGGACTGTGGCGCTATCACCCCGTCACCAAGGTCTTCGAGCCTTACTGCCATGGTACGACTAATCCCTGGGGCTCTGACTGGACCAAGGACCACGAGCTGCTCTTCATCAATACCGTCATCGGCCATGGCTGGCAGGGAATCCATGGCGCGCACTTCAAGCGCATGCACGGCGAGGATCCGTATCCTTACATCTACGAGCTTATCGACCAGCAGGCCGACCACTACCACTGGGACACCGGCAAGAAGTGGAACGATGCCGACGGTGGTCGCGGCGGCGCGGATAGCTTCGGTGGCGGCCATGCGCACGTCGGGATGATGATCTACCAGGGAGATAACTGGCCTTCACAGTATCGCGATAAGCTCATGACGCTGAATCTGCATGGACGGCGCGTGAACGTCGAAGCCATCGAGCGGAAGGGCAGTGCGTTGGTCATGAAGCATCAGCCGGATATCCTGAAGTCCGATGACCCTTGGTTCCGTGGCATCGAACTCAGCCAAGGTCCGGATGGCGCCGTCACGATCCTCGACTGGAGCGATATCGGCGAATGTCATGACCAAGACGGCATCCATCGTAGCACCGGTCGCATCTTCAAGGTCAGCTACGGCGACACCAAGCAACCGAACGTCGACTTCGCCAAGGCCACGCCGGCCGAGCTCGTCGAACTTCAGCGCAGCAAGAACGAGTGGCTCGTCCGCATGGCCCGCTGGGAACTCCGCGAGCGCGCCTGGAAGGGTATCGACCTCTCTTCCGCCACCGCCGCTTGGGAGAAGCTCGCGACCGAGGGAGACAGCGTCCTCGCGCTCAACGCCCACTCGACCCTGCTGGCTCTCCGTACCGTCAAGTCGGGCGACCAACCCTTCGCCGCCCAGCATGCCAAGCATTACGGCATCGGCGGCATCCTCGCCGAGAAGCGTCAGGACGTCCTCGCCCGCCTGATCGAACGCGAGCTCACCGCTCCGCTTGTGAACCGGAACAATGCCCTGACCAAGTTCGCGAACCACACCGGCTTTATCTCGGCCTGCGAGGAACAGGAAGCCGCCTTGCTCCAGCTCTCGGGCGAAGCCCGTGGCCAGCGCGTGCGTCTCGCCCTCGCCTCCGCGCTCCCGCATCTCAGCGTGCCCGTACGCTCGCTCGTCGCCCAGCACCTGCTGCGCTTCGATCAGGACGCCACGGACCATAATCTGCCGCTGCTTGTCTGGACCGGCCTCCGCGAGCTCCCGTTCGCCGACCTTATCGACTGCGCGCACATCAGCCGCATCCCGCAGGTCACCCAGCTTGTCGCCCGCCGGATCGCCGAAGGTGCCGACAAAGACCCCGCGTCGCTGAACCAACTCCTTGCGAACGCCGCCGCCATGCCGGACGGTCAGGCCGAGATCGTCGCCGGCGTCGCCGCGGCCCTGCGCGGTTGGCGCAAGGCGCCCAAGCCGGCCGCCTGGGAGACTTTCGTCGCTTCGATCCCCAAGGAACTCGCGACCGCCCAAGATCAGGCCCGTCAGCTCAACGTCATCTTCGGCGACGGCCAGGCCCTCGACGAGATCCGTAAGATCGCCCTCGATGACAATGCGCTCATGGAGCAGCGGCGAGCGGCCTTGCTTTCCCTCATCGAAGCCAAGGACAAGCAGCTCAAGCAGGTCTGCGAGAAGCTCATCTATGTGAAAGGCGTGAACATGGAAGCCATCCAGGGCCTCACCCAGTTCGACCAGGACGGCGTCGCCCAGCGGATCATCGACCGTTACATGCAGTTCTACCCGCATGAGCGTCCGCAGGCCATCATGGCGCTCGTTTCCCGTCCGCGCTTCGCGGCAGACCTCCTGAAGGCCGTCGAAGCCGGCAAGATTCCTAAGGCGGATTTCGGTCCGGCGGCCGCGCGTCAGGTGCGCGCGTTCAATGACGCCAAGCTCAACGCGTTGCTCAGCAAGGTCTGGGGCGAGGCGCGGGAGACCTCGGCCGACAAGCTCAAGCTCGTCGCCGAGCTGAAGGCGCGTCACACGCCCGAGTCATTGGCTAAGGCCGATCTCGGCAAGGGTAGGGCGTTGTATGCGGCCGTGTGTGGCCAGTGTCACAAACTCTACGGCGAAGGTGGGGCGCTCGGACCTGATCTCACCGGCAGCGGACGCCACGACCTTAACTACCTCATCGAGAACATCGTCGACCCGAGCGCCGTCGTGGATGCCGCGTATTATCTCAATAGCATCACGTTGAAAGACGGACGCGTGCTGAGCGGCATCGTCGGCGCGCAGAGCGAACGCACGCTCACGCTGCGCGCCGTCGGCCAGGAGACCGTGATCGACAAGCAGGACATCGCCAAGCGGGAGACCTTGCCCATCTCGCTCATGCCGGAAGGACTCCTCCAGGCCTTCACCCCCGAGCAGCAGCGCGACCTCCTCGCCTACCTCATGGGCAATTCCCAGGTCCCGATGGCGAAGTAGGGGAGTTTAACGCAGTCCGACGAGTTCGATCGCGTCGCCGTTCCGGCGGAGCTCGATGACGCAGCCTTCGCCGGCCTGCTTCATGACGCTCAGGGTGCGGGGCACCCGCACGAAGCGG
>JBILHF010000116.1:0-4313 GCA_044350605.1 Opitutales bacterium | reverse complement strand
TCCCCCGTCACGATCTTCAGCCGATACTGCGCCTTGTTCCAATCTCCGACGATCTGGGCATAATCCATGCGGGCTTGGATAAGATCCTGCTGGGATTGCAAGGTCTCGAGGACGACGCCGACGGCGAAGTCCTTGCGCTCGAGCGAAAGTTTGTAACCAGCTTCGGCGTTCTTGATGGCCTCCTCGGCGATCTTGAGCTGCTGGCCGAGGTAATGCGCGCCGGCATGGGCTTCGACGACCTGGCGGGTGATGTCATCACGCACCCGGGCTTCACCGATCTCGCTCAGGCGGAGGCGCGCCTTGGCGCCGTCCTGACGCGAACTGTCAAAGAGTCCTCCGGCACCGATCTTCCACGAGAGCGTGACGAAGGTGTCGGCGCTGGTGTCGAAATCGCGACGCACCGATCCCTGGCTGCCACCGAGTCCGCCGGCGAAGACCTGGGCGCCGAGGGTGGGGTAGAGCGGCGCATAGGTGGCGGCGTCATCCTGATGGGCGGCGGCCTGCTGCAAGGCGCCGGCGGCCTGGAGCTCCGGACGCTTGGCCATGGCGACGCGCACATGCTCGTCGAGCTTGCGGTCATTCACGGCGAAGGTCAGCGGGAGCGGACGATCGTCCGCGGGCACGAGGGTCTCGGTGATCTTCAGGCGCAGGATCTGCGCGAGCCGGGCGGCTTCGCCGCGACGAAGTTCGAGCGCCTGACGCAGGCGGAGTTCAAGTCGGCTGACGGCGGCGGCGGCGCGGAGTTCGTCGCCCTTGAAGGTCACGCCGGCGCCGACGCCCTTGGCGAGCTGGCCGCGGTATTCCTTGGAGGTGCGCACGGAGTCCTCGAGCAGGGTGACGGCGTGATGCGAACGGGTGAGGTCGAAATAAGCCGTGGTGGCCGCGAGCACGGTCTGGCGACGCTGGGCCTCGAGCTGATGCTCGGCGGCGAGGGCGGTCTGCTTGGCCGCGAGTCGACGATAGACGGCTTCACCGAGCTCGAGCGAGACGCCCAAGGTGGCGCCGGCCGCGAGCGATTCTTTGTTCACGTCCAGGACCTGACCGACGATGTCCTGCAGCTGGCCGGAGTGCTTACGATAGCTGACGCCAGGAGAGAGCGTGGGGAAGAGCGCCCAGGTCGCGCTGTCCGCGGTCGCGCGGGCTTCGCTGACCCGCGCTTCGGCGAGTTTGACGTCAAGCGACTCGGCTCCGGCCAGCCGCAGCACGGTGACGAGGTCGATGGGCTCGGAGCGGACGGCTTCCTGGGCCGACAAGGCGGCCCCGGCGAGCAGGCCGACGAGGATGAGACGGAAGGAGCACATCACTTGGCGAGGGTGACGGCCTGGCCGTCGGTGAGCGTGGCGGTCCCGACGACGAGCACGTCTTCGCTCGGCTTGAGGCCGTCGAGGACTTCGAGGTTCGTGCCGTCGCTGAAGCCGGCCTTGAGCACGCGCCGGCGGGCCTTGCCGGCCTCATGCACGTAAGCGGTGGCGACGGTCTTCTCCATGACGATCGCGGTGAGGGGCAGGAGCTGGGTGCCTTGGCGCGTCTCGATGCCGAGTTTGACGTTGGCATACATGCCGGGCTTGAGCGCGCCGTCGGCGTTGGTGAGGACGGCTTCGATCAGCATGGTCTTGCTGGGGTTCTCGAGCACGCCCGCGACGCGCGTGAGCTTCGTCTCGTAAGGCTTGGCGCCCGCGGCTTCGGCGAGGACGCTCACGTTCTGGCCGGGCTTGGCGAGGCCGGCTTCGTTCTCCGGCAGGGCGGCCTGCACGCGTACGGTCGCTGAGTCGGTCAGCACGAACAAGGCGGCCTGACCAGAACCACCGCCGGTCGCGGCGGGGACGAACGCGCCGAGGTCGACGGAGCGGCGGCTGATGACGCCGGCGAACGGCGCGCGGATCTGGGCGAAGCCGAGGAGGGTGGCATTGCGTTCCTGCGCGGCCTTGGCGACGGCAAGCTTGGCGGCCGCGACGTCGACCTGCTGGCGCGGGACGAGGTCGGGCGCCTGCTTGGCGGCGTCCTGGAGGCGACGGTATTCGAGCTCAGCCAAGGCGAGTTCGGCGCGGGTGCGCGCCTCGTCGGCGGTGAGCTCAGGGACTTCGAGCCGGGCGAGTTCGTCGCCGGCTTTGACGACGTCGCCGATGTCGGCCCGCAGGGACTGCACGTAGCCGCCGACCTTGGCGTAAAGGGCGACCTGCTGGTTGGGGCGGACTTCGCCGAGCAGCTGGACGCTGCGCGTGATGTCGCCGGTCTTGAGCCGCGTGACGGGGAAGTCGGCGGCATGGAGGGAGAGCGCGCCGAGGAAGAGCGCGAGGAGCTTAGGAGACAGCATGGTCTTTTTGGTAATGGGTGCTTTGGGGATCGTCGGGGTCGACGGAAAGGGAGGTGCGTCCGGCCGAAGCCATGGCCCAGGCGTAAGCCGCCGGGACGAGCGTGAGCGTGGCGATGGTGCCGAAGATCAGGCCGCCCATGACGGCGCGTCCGAGCGGAGCGGTCTGGCTGCCGGCCTCGGACCAGCCGAGGGCCATCGGGATCATGCCCGCGAGCATGGCCAGCGAGGTCATGAGGATGGCGCGCAGACGCGTGGCCCCGGCTTGGCGGGCGGCGTCGGCGGACGAAGCCCCGCCGCGACGGGCCTCTTCGGCGGCGGTGAGCAGGAGGATGGAATTCGCGACGGCGACGCCGACGGCCATGATGGCGCCGATGAAGCTCTCGATGTTCAGCGTGGAGCCGGTGAGCAGGAGCGCGGCGATGACGCCGGCGATGACGACGCTGAGCGAGGCGAGCACGATGGCGGCGAGGCGCACGCTCTGGAAGTTCGCGGCGAGGAGCAGGGCGACGATGACGAGCGCGATGGCGAGGCCGCCGCCGAGTCCGTTGAGGAGCTCGCGCAGGGGCGGGACCTGGCCGCGTTGGTCGACCTTGACCTTGGCCGGGGGCTTGCCCGCCGCGGCGATGGCGGCGTCGATCCGGTCGGCGAGGTGACCGAGGTCGGTGCCGGCGTAATTGGCGGTGAGGGTGGCGAGGCGCTGCATGTTGTAGCGGTCATACTGCGCGACGGCCACGCCTTCCTTGAGGCTGGCGATGGAACGCAGGAGGACGGGCTGCTGGCCGGCGGTGCCGACGGGCAGGTTGCGCAGATCTTCGATGCTCTTGGTCGCGGCCGCGGGCACCTGCACTTGGACTTGGAAGGCGACGCCGGTCTTGGGGTCGGCCCAGTAGTTGGCCAAGATGAAGCGGCTCGAGCCAGTGGCTTCGATCACCGAACGCGCGGCGTCGGCCATGCGGATGCCCATGAGGCCGGCCTTCTCGCGGTTGATGTTCACTTCGAGCGCCGGGGTATCGATGGTCTGGGCGAACTGGAGGTCGCGGAGTTCCGGGATCTTGGCGAGTTCGGCGCGCACGGCTTCGGCATGGGCGCGGTTATCGGCGAGCGAAGGGCCGCTGACGGCGATCTCGATCGGGGTCGGGGCACCGAAGCTCATCACGCGGCTGACGATGTCCGCGGGCTCGAAGGAGAGGCGGACGTCCGGCATGGCGGCACCGAGACGGCGTCGCAGATTCTCCTTGGCGGCGTCGAGGTCGACCTTGGCGTCGTCCTTTAGCTGGACCTGCAGGGTGGCTTCGTCGGTGCCGCTGTTCCAGGCGTGGACGAGATTGACCGGGTAATTGGGAGCGTGCACGCCGACGAGGCCGAGGGTGGTGCCGATGTTCTCCGCGCCGAGTTCCAGTTTGATGACGTCCAAGGCGCGCAGGGCGATCTGCTCGGTCTTATCGAGCTTGGTGCCGGCCGGGGCGCGCAGGCGGACCTGGAGCTGGCCGTTATTGGCCGGCGGGAAGATCTCGCGTCCGAGCTTGGGTCCGAGCACGGCGATGAAGGCCGCGGCGAGGGCGACGCCTCCGAGCACGACGACGGCCTTGCGCGCGAGCACGCCGTCCAAGATGGCCTCGTAGCGGGCCTTGACCTGGGCGAAGAAGCCCGGGGCGTGCGCGCCTTCGTCCTTGAGCAGCCAGACCGCGAGGACGGGCAGCAAGGTCGACGAGAGGGCGTAAGAGGCGATCATGCTGAAGCCGACCGCAAGGGACAGGGGGAGGAAGAGCGCCTGGGCGGGGCCTTCCATGAACAGCGAGGGCAGGAAGACGGCCACGACGCACGCCATGGCGAGGAAACGGGGGCCGGCGGTCGCGGTGATGGCATCGCGCACGGCGCGGGCGACGGGACGACCTTTCTCACGTTCCTGCTGGATGGCTTCGATGGCGACGGTGGCTTCGTCCACGAGGATGCCGACCGCCAAGGCGAGACCGCCCAAGGTCATGAGGTTGATGGTCTG
>JBILHF010000009.1:0-37756 GCA_044350605.1 Opitutales bacterium | reverse complement strand
AAATGCGTCATTTCGGTGACGACCGACGGCGCCGTGCTGCGTTGTCAGCAGGCGGCCGCCGGCCGCGTGCCGGAGCCTATTCTCGTGGGCAATCGGTTTCCCCGCTTGACCGTGCGAGACCCCCTGCGGAAACTGAAGGAAATCCGCGGCTTCCTCTCCAGACTGCCCGCACCCGACGTCCGATGAAATCCTTCCTTCTCTCCTGCCTGCTCGCCCTGACCGCGACCGTCGCCTCCGCCCAGCTCAAACAGATGACCCTTGAGGAAGCGGCCGCCAAGCGCTGGACGCAGCTTAACTCCGACCGCATCGCCGCCGACGCGGACGGCCACGGCATCACCCTCTCGGACATCCGACGTCAGATCGACCCCATCGTCGGACAGCTGCGCGCCGCCGCCCGCTCCGACGCCGAGTTCGAGCAGGCCTTGCAGCAGGCCGCCCAGGAGACGCTCAAGTCGATGGCCGAACGCCAGATCGTCATCGCCGAATTCCGGGCCAGCGCCACCAACCTCCCGACATCCTACGTCGACGGCGATATCGAAGAAACCATCCGCCGTGACTTCGGCGGCGACCGCAACCGCTTCGTGGCCTCGCTGCGGGCCGCCGGCACCACGCCGCTCGCCTACCGTAAGACCATCGAGGACCGCATCATCTTCGAATACATGGTCGGTCAGATCCGTCGCGTCGCATGGGACGTGAATCCCGGCAAGATCCAGGAATATTACGACAAGAACAAGGCCGACTTCGTGCGCAAGGAACAGGTCAAGCTCCGCCAGATCACGATCACGCAGGGCGCCGCCGAGAAGCCCGAGGAGACCGCCGCCCGCGCGGCGGCCTGGACCGAAGCGCTCCGCCAGCCGGCCAAGATCGCCGAACTACTTGCGCGCTATAAGGTGGGCGGCAAGCCCCTCACCGGTAAGGCTTCCTTCGCCGACGTGGCCGAACGCATCAGCACCGACGACTTCGCAAGCAAGGGCGGCGACGCCGGCTGGCGCAATGTCGAGGACCTCAACAAGACCGTCGTCGACGCGGTCCGCAATCTGAAGCCAGGCGAGGTCTCGGCCCCGCTGAAGTTCGACGTCGGCGCCGCCCCCATCTACGTGATCGTCAGCCCCGAGGCCACGCGTCCGCAGGGCTACGCGGCGGTGAACGATCCCGAGGTCATGTCTGAGATCGAGACCAAGGTCCGAGCGATCGGCATGAAGCTCGCGATCCAGAACTGGCTGGAAGGCCTGCGCGCCAAGCACTACGTCCAGGTACGCTGAGATGGATTCCGCCCGCCGCGAACCCGCCGCCGAGACCGGCCGGGCTCCCGCCGCCCCCTTCGCTTGCCACGCCTTTCCGCGCCGCAGCGCGGGCGTGCTGCTCCACCCGACCGCCCTGCCGGGCGAGGGACCCGTCGGCTCGCTCGGCGCCGAAGCGCGTCGCTTCGTCGACATCATCGCCGCCGCCGGCTTTTCTTGGTGGCAAGTCTGCCCGCTCGGACCGACGGGCTATGGTGACTCACCCTACCAAGCGCTCTCCGTCTTCGCCGGTAATCCTTATCTACTCGACCTCGCCGACCTCGGTGCGCGCAAACTCCTCACGCCCGAGGAGATCGCCTCGCTCCGACGCGGCAGCGACGGACGCACGGACTACGGTCGCCTCTGGAACCAGCTCCGCCCCGCGCTGCAGGTAGCCGCCCGCCGAGGCGCCAAGACGCTGAAGCAGAACGCCGCCTTCCTTCGATTCCGCGAACGGCAGGCTAGCTGGCTCGGCGACTGGTGCCGTTTCTCCGCCCTTCGTGAAGCCAACCGCTTCACCGCGCCGGACAAGTGGACGATCGACGAAGCTCCGGCCGGAGCCGTGGCCGAAGCCGAAGTCCTGCAGTTCCTCTTCGCCGAGCAATGGAAGGCGCTCCGTGAATACGCGCACGGCAAAGGCGTCCGCTTCTTCGGCGACGAACCCATCTACGTCTCCGCCGATGGCTGCGATGCGAAGAGCCGCCCGGAGCTCTTCCAGCTCGACGCGCAGGGCCGGCCGACGGCCGTGGCCGGCGTGCCGCCGGATTACTTCGCCGCGGACGGACAGCTCTGGGGCAACCCGCTGTATGCGTGGGACCGCCACGCCGCCGACGGCTTCGCCTGGTGGCAGGCGCGCGTCCGACACGACCTTGAACTCTTCGACGCGATCCGCATCGACCACTTCCGCGGCATCCATGATTACTGGAGCGTGCCCGCCGGCGCTCCCAACGCGCGCGAAGGCAAGTGGTGCGACGGCCCCGGACTCGCCTTCACCGGCGCGCTGGCCGGGCTCCCGCTCGTCGCCGAAGACCTCGGCCTGCTTTCCCCCGGCGTCGACGTGCTCCGTCGGGCTTCCGGCCTGCCCGGCATGTCGGTGCTGCAGTTCGGTTTCGGCGGTCCGCCCGACGGCAATCCGCACTTCCCCGCGAACATCACCACGGACCGCGTCGTCTATACCGGCACGCACGATAACGACACCGTCGTCGGCTGGCACGCGCAGGCTTCCGCCGACGAGCGCGCGCGCGTCGAGGCCTTATTCGGCGTAATGACCGCTCCGCACGTCACCCTGGCCGAAGCGGCCTTGGCCTCGCCCGGCGTGGCCGCCTTCATCCCCGTCCAGGACCTGCTCGGGCTGGGCGCCGAAGCCCGCTTCAACACCCCGGGCAACCCGCAAGGCAACTGGGGTTGGCGCATGAGCGACCTGCAGCTGACCACGCTCGCGGCGATGGCCGGGGCGTGGCGTCAGCGACTGAAGGCCGCCGGCCGGCTCAGCGCGTAAGGCGACGATACTTCGGGCGGCGCGGCGTGTCTGACTCGAGTCCGAGGCGCTTGCGTCGGTCTTCGAGATAGTCGCCGTAGTTGCCTTCATGCCAGACCACCGTGCTGTCGTCCTCGAACGCGAGGATGTGCGTCGCCACGCGGTCGAGGAACCAGCGGTCGTGGGTCACGATGACCGCGCAGCCCGCGAAGCCCTCCAAGGCGTCCTCGAGCGCGCGGATCGTGTTCACGTCGAGGTCGTTGGTCGGCTCGTCGAGCAGGAGCACGTTCGCGCCGGCCTTGATGAGGCGGGCGAGATGGATGCGATTGCGTTCACCGCCGGACATCACGCCGACCTTACGCTGCTGGACGTCGCCCGTGAAACCGAAGCGAGCCGCATAGGCGCGGGCCGGGACCATGATCTTACCGAGGTGGACCATGTCCTGGCCGTCGGAGATCGCGGACCAGAGCGGCGCGTCCGCCGGGAGCGAATCGCGGGACTGGTCGACGTAGGCGATCTTCACCGACTCGCCGACCGTGAGCGTGCCCTTGTCCGGCTTCTCCTGACCCGTGATCATACGGAAGAGCGTCGTCTTGCCGGCGCCGTTGGGGCCGACCACGCCGACGATACCGCCGGCGGGCAGGGTGAAATTGACTTCATCCATCAGGATACGGTCGCCGTAGCCCTTCGAGAGCCCGCGGGCCTCG
Organism: Opitutales bacterium; assembly: GCA_044350605.1. Lineage (GTDB taxonomy): Bacteria > Verrucomicrobiota > Verrucomicrobiia > Opitutales > UBA953 > UBA953. Next base: position 34,292 of record JBILHF010000009.1, on the reverse strand, counting down.
ATGACGGCGCCGCCGAGGCGCGGGCCGGGCGGGATCCAGATCTCGGCCGCCTTCTCCTGCTGGTTCTGGTCCTGCGTGAGCATCTGCTCGTAGGCGCGGAGACGGGCCTTGTTCTTGGCCACGCGGGCCTTGGGCGAAGCCGCGGCCCACTCGCGTTCGCGCTCCATCGAGCGGGAGCGCGCGGCGGACTGCTTCTCCTCCATCTCGAGGCGCTGCTGCTTCTGCTGGAGCCAGGAGGAGTAGTTGCCTTTCCACGGGATGCCGCGGCCGCGATCGAGCTCGAGGATCCAGCCCGCGACGTTGTCGAGAAAGTAGCGGTCGTGCGTGATCGCGATGACAGTCCCTTTGTAAGTCTGGAGGTGGCGTTCAAGCCAGGCGACCGTGTCGGCGTCGAGGTGGTTGGTCGGCTCATCGAGCAGGAGGATGTCCGGCTCCATGAGCAACAGGCGGCAGAGCGCCACGCGGCGCTTCTCGCCGCCCGAGAGCGCGGAGACCACCGCGTCGCCGGGCGGACAGCGCAAGGCTTCCATCGCCATCTCGATGCGGGCGTCGAGGTCCCAGCCGCCGCGCGTGTCGAGGATCGTCTGGATCTCGCCTTGGCGGGCCAGGATCTTCTCCTGCTCCTTCGCGTCGTCGGTCTCCGAGACCTTCACGAACGTCTCGTCATATTCCTCGAGCAAGGCCTTCATCGGACCAGCGGCCTGCATCACGCACTCCTGCACCGTGAGATGCTCGTCGAGGCGTGGCTCCTGGGCGAGGTAGCCCAACGTGTAGCCCGGCACCTGGCTGATGGCGCCGTCGAATTCCTTGTCCTCACCGGCCATGATCTTAAGTAGCGTCGACTTGCCCGAACCGTTGAGGCCGAGGACGCCGATCTTGGCCCCATAGTAGTAGGACAGGGAAATATCGCGGAAAACGGGTTTCTTTTCGAAGTACTTCGTGACCCCCGTCATCGTGAAGATTACTTTTTCGTCGGCCATGCGGATAGGTTCGGAGAAGACCCACCGGGGGCAAGCGGAACCCTCCGGGCCAGGGGGCCGAGCGCACTTGACATCCCCCCGGGGGTGGCCAAGGTAGGCCTCAGTTCACCTTCACCGAGGTGGGTCCTGCCGGACCCGCTTTTTTTGTCCCCAAATCATTTCACCGAAAACCCGCACCCATCACCATGAGCGTCGATATCAAACCCTTCCTCCAATATCTCGAAAAGGAGAAGAACATCAAAAAAGAAGAGGCCTGCGCCCTCATCGTCGAGGCGATCAAGTCCTCCGTCGAGAAGTCCGTCATGGCCGGCCAGAACGTGGAGATCAATGCCGACCCCAATTCCGGCAAGCTCGACGCTTTCGTCGTCCTCCGCGTGACCGACTCCGTGTCGGACCCGCTCCAAGAGATCAACCCGGTCGCCGCCTCCCTCATCGAAGCCGACGTCAAGGTCGGCCAGGAAGTCCGCAAGCCCATCAACGTGGCCGACCTCGGCCGCATCGCCGCCAAGACCACCCAGCAGCTGCTCAACCAGCGCTTCCGTAAGATCGAGAAGGACCAGGTCTTCCAGGAGTATAAGGACAAGGTCGGCGACATCGTCACCGGTACCGTCCGTCGCACCGAGCGCGGCAACGTCGTGATCGAACTCGGCACCGCCGAAGCCGTCCTCACCCACAAGGAGCGCTGCCATGGCGACGAATTCCGCACCGGCGACCGCATCCGCTGCCTCCTCCTCGAGATCCGCGAAGACCCCCAGCGCGGCCGTGAATTCGTGCTCTCGCGCGCCAACCCAGCGTTCGTCCGCCGCCTCCTCGAGCTCGAGGTCGCCGAGATCGCCGACAAGACCGTCACCATCGCCGCCATGGCCCGCGACCCGGGCTACCGCACCAAGATCGCCGTGGACTCCCGCGACCCTAAGGTCGACCCCGTCGGCGCCTGCGTCGGCGCCCGCGGCGCCCGCGTCCGTAACATCGTCAAGGAACTCGGCGGCGAGAAGATCGACATCATCCGCTACCACGCCGAGCCGCTCAAGCTGCTCGAAGAAGCCATCCGTCCGGCCAAGCCGCGCAACGTCCGCATCGACGAACGCACCCGCTCCATCTTCTTCGAAGTGGACGAGGATGACATGCGCATCGCCATCGGCAGCAAGGGTCGCAACGCCCGCCTGACCTCCAAGCTCATGGGCTGGGGCCTCAACATCCAGAAGGCGACCCACGCCGCCGAAAGCTTCGAAGCCAAGGCCGGCGACGCCGCCGTGCGCATCGCGGACCAGCTCGGCCTCCCGGCCGAACTCATCGCGAAGTTCGTCGGCCTCGGCATCTCCAGCGTCGAAGCCCTCGAAGGCGCGACCGTGGAAGACTTCCAGGAAAGCGGCATCCCGACCGAAGAGGTCGAAGCCGTCCTCGCCGCCTACGCCAAGGGCCGCCGCTCGTAATCCTTCCGCCGTCCACCCTCCCGACCCCCTCCGCCCGCGCACATGACCGAGAAGAAGAAATCCGAAGCCAAGAAGCCCGCGACCACGCAGCGTTTCAGCGACGTGGCCAAGGAGCTCGGCATCGAGGTCAAGGCGCTGCTCGCCCTGGTCGACCAGTTCGTGGTCGCCCGTCCCGACTTCAAGGACTACGTCTTCACCGACGGCAAGAAGCCCGCGGCCTCGAGCAACTTCGGCAAGATCTACCGCGAGGAGTTCATGGCGTTCGCCGCCGACAAGGTCCCGAAGAAGGCCGAGCCCGCCCCGGAACCTGTCCAGCCCGCCGCCGAAGCCCCCAAGGCTCCGGAGCCGACCAAGCCCGCTCCGGCCGCACCGGTCGCCAAGCCCGGCACGCCTCCCCCGGTGAGCCTGCCGCCGCGCCCGACCATCTCGGCCACGCCGCCGCCTGCCGCGCGCCCGCCGGTCACGCCGGTCATCCCGCGTCCGGCCATCGCGCCCACGCCGGCCAAGGCCGACCTGCCGCCCGTCGTCATCAGCAACACGCCGCCGCCCGTCCCCGCCCGTCCGGCCAACGTACCGCCCATCGTGCGCCCGCCGGCAGCCCCCATCGTCAATCGCCCGGCCGCGACCAGCAGCCAGGCCGCCCCGGGTAGCAAGGGTGCCATCACCGTCCGCCCGCCGATCGTCGTGCGTGACTTCGCGATCGCGCTCAACCTCAAGCCCTTCCAGGTCATCGGCAACCTGATGGAACTCAACAAGGTCGTCAGCGTCTCCTCCGTCATCGAGGAAGCCGACGCCCGCAAGGTCGCCGAACGCCACGGCTACACGTTGGAAATCCGCCACCGCGGCGAAGGCGTGCAGCCCGTCAAGAAGGTCGAGAAGCCTTCCGAAGACGATCCGGCGCTCATGACCCCGCGTCCGCCTGTCGTCTGCGTGCTCGGTCACGTCGACCACGGCAAGACCACCCTCCTAGACTTTTTCCGCAAGACCAACGTCGTCTCGGGCGAAGCCGGCGGGATCACCCAGCACATCGGCGCCTACTCCGTCGCCTACCAGGGCGAGAAGCCCGAGTATAAGGGTAAGACCGTCACCTTCCTCGACACTCCCGGCCACGCGGCCTTCGCCAAGATGCGCGAACGCGGCGCTTCGGTGACCGACGTCGCCGTGCTCGTCGTGGCGGCGGACGACGGCTTCATGCCGCAGACCGAGGAAGCCCTCAAGTTCGCGCAGAAGCACGCCAGCGCCATCGTGGCCGCGATCAACAAGGTCGACGCCAAGGGCGCGAACCTCGACCGCGTGAAGCAGCAGATGCAGCAGCGCAACATCACCCCGGAAGACTGGGGTGGCGAGACCATCACCAGCCCCGTGTCGGCGCTCAAGGGCACCGGCATGACCGAGCTCCTCGAGTCCATCCTCCTCCAGGCGGAAGTCCTCGACCTCAAGGCCAACGCGAAGTGCCCCGCCCAAGGCGTCGTCATCGAATCGCAGATGGAGACCGGCCGCGGCCCGACCGCCACCGTCATCGTGCAGAAAGGCACCCTCAAGCCCGGCGACTCGTTCGTCTGCGGCGAGACCTGGTGCAAGGTGCGCGCGCTCATGGATGAGCGTGGCAACCGCATGCCCTCCGCCGCTCCCGGCGCTCCGGCGCTCGTGCTCGGTTGGGATGCCGTCCCGGCCCCCGGCACCAAGTTCAAGACCGTCAAGAACGACCGCGAAGCCCGCGAGATCGCCGAAGAAGCCGCCCTCGCCGCCCGCAAGGCCGCCGAAGCCGTGCAGCAGGCGCCGAACACCGGCGCCCGCCCGGGCATGTCGGACCTCGAGCGCCTCATGGCCGCCCTCGCGCAGGACAAGGAGAAGATCCTCCGCGTCCTGCTCAAGGCCGACGTCAATGGCACGCTCGAAGCCCTCGAAGGCTGTCTCCGCGACATCAAGTCGACCAAGGTCCGCCTCGAAGTCGTCGGCGGCTCCGTCGGCCCCGTGACCCAGGGCGACGTCGCCCTCGCCGAAGCCTCCAAGGCCCTCATCGTCGCCTTCGACACCAAGCTCGAGAACGGCGTCCAGCCGCAGCTCAAGCGCACCGGTGTCCGCCTCATCACCCATGACATCATCTACGAGCTGATCACGCTCGTGAAGGACGCCATGACCGAACTCCTGGACCCCGAGGTCCGCGAGAACAAGCTCGGCGCCGCCGAAGTGCGCGCCGTCTTCCCCCTCGGCAAGGAGCACAAGGTCGCGGGCTGCATGGTCACCGAAGGCCTCATCCGCCGCGCCGCCAAGGCGCGCGTGGTCCGCGGCGGCAAGATCATCCACAACGGCCCGGTCGAGACGCTGCGCCGCTTCAAGGACGACGCCTCCGAGGTCAAAGCCGGCTTCGAGTGCGGCATCAAGCTCGGCGGCTACGACGAGTACCAGCCCGGCGACATCATCGAAGCCGTCGAGATGGTGCAGACGCGTCCGAGCCTCTAAGCCTCATGTCCCAACGCCAGCTCCGGGTCGCCGAACTCATCCAGCGCGAGGTCTCCTCCGCGTTGCGTCAGTCCTGGCCGACCGAAGCCGCGCTGATCACGATCACCGTCGCGAGCGTCTCCCCCGACCTCCGCCAGTGCCGCGTCGGCTACGCCGTCTCGGGCGACGACGCCGAGCGCAAGAAGGCCCGCGCCTTCCTGAAGCGAGTACGTACGGAACTGCGTTCCACCGTCGGCGGCCTCCTGCAGATGAAGCACACGCCGGACATCCTCTTCACCGAGGATGACATCACCGGCGGCGTGGCGCGCGTGCAGGCCCTGCTGGATGACATGGCCCGCAAGGATCGCGCGGCCAATCCGCCCAAGGCCGACTAAGCCGTCGGGGGACCGACCTCAGGGAAGTCCTTCAACGCTTCGCGGACCACCGCGGCGCGGCGACGGTCACGACCGTCGCTGTCGAGTTCCTGGCCGGCGCGCGCCTGCACGTGGGCGGGCTGACCTTCGATCATCAGACGATCGACGAGATGTCGGCGTTCTTCCGGCAGGCAGCCCATGTCGCAGGCGAGCCGCAGGTGCGAAAGCATGTTCATCGCCTCCGAACTCGTGAGCAGGCGGGCGGAACGGAGCACGCCGAGCGAACGGGCGAGGCGGTCCACGAACTTCTCGCCTTCTTCCTGCGCAAGTTTGCGGCGGGCATTCCATTCCTGCTCGACGACGTGTTTGATCCAGCCGCCGAGGTGCTTGAGGATCGCGTCCTCGGAGAGTCCGAGCGTCTGCTGGTTGGAGATCTGGAAGACGTTACCGGCGGCTTCGGTGCCTTCGCCCAGCCAGCCGCGGACCGCGAGTCCGTCCTGGTTGAGCGCGCGGGTGACCTTGTCCATGTGACCGGCGAGGCAGAGGCCTGGCAGGTGCACCATCGCCGAGGCGCGCAGGCCCGTGCCGACGTTGGTGGGGCAGGCCGTGAGGTAGCCGAGGCGGTCCGAGAAGGCCAGCTTGAGCACGCCACCGAGGGCGTCGTCGAGCTGTTCGGCGATGTGCCAGGTGCCTCGCAGATGCCAGCCGGCCTTGACGACCTGGATGCGCAGGTGGTCCTCTTCGTTGACCATCACGGAAACGGTCTGGTCGCGGCTGATGACGGCGGCGCCGCTCTTGCCCGCGGCGAGCTCCTTGGAGACCAGATGGCGCTCCACGAGCACCGAGCGGTCACGGTCGCCGAGTTCGCCCATGCGCACGACGTGCCCGCGGCGGAACTTCGGCAGGCCCTCGAGCGCGGTGACGCAGCGGTCGGAGGTCTCCTTGCGCTGAGGCAGCTTGGCCCAGCCGGGGAACGGCAGTCCTTCGAGATTACGCGCGAGGCGGATGCGCGTGCTCAGCACGACGGCCTGCTGGCCGCCGAGGAGGTGGGTGAGTTCGCTTTCGGCGGCGAGGATGTCTTCGACGGACATGGTCAGGAGGCGAGCTGGCGCTCGAGGGCGGAGATCTCATCGCGCAGGCGCGCGGCGGCTTCGAAGTCCTCGCCGGTCACGGCCGCGGTCATCTCGAGACGGGCCGCGTCGAGGCGACGACGCAGTTGGGCGACGGGCACCACGCCGGCAGGAGCCCGGCCGACGTGGGCGGGCTCATGCTGGACCTTGAGGAGCAGTCCGTCCAAGGCCTCCCCGAAAGTCTCCCAGCAGGCCGGACAGCCAAGCCGGCCGCGCTTGCGGAAATCGAGGTCGGTGAAGCCGCACTGCGGACAGGTCAGCGTCGGGGCCGGGGTCGTGGCGGCGAGCGCGTCGGCGAGCTGGAAGACGGCCGGATCGGTGGCCCCACCCTTCTGGGCGCAGGCTTCGCAAAGATGGACCTTGGTGACCTTCCCGTGGACGACCTGGGAGAGGTGGACCGTGGCGGCCTCCTCGCACAGCGAACACTGGGTCGGCTTGGACATCGGCCTTCAGACAATGCGGCTGCGGCCAATTGGCAAGGGCAAGCGGGGAGCGGAGTTTGACTTCGGGGGCGTCGGAGGCTTGATGGGAAGGACGTCAGATGTCCTCCAAGCCCCGCATCGTCATCACCGGCCTCGGCCTCACCGCCCCCAACGGGAACTCGCTGGGCGAATTCCGGGCCAACCTGCTCGCCGGCAAGGCCCGTATCGCCGTGATCGACGTCCGGCACATGGGCCGTCACCCGGCGGGAGTCTGTGATTTCGACGCCACCAAGTGGCAGAAGCGGAAGGAAATCCGCAACGGAACCCGCGTCGGCTCCATCTCCATCTTCTGCGCCCGCGAAGCCCTGGGCGACTCCGGCCTCGACTGGGACAAAGTCGATAAGTCCCGCGTCGGCGTCTACCTCGGCATCACCGAGCACGGCAACGTCGAGACCGAGAATGAGATCCATAACATCTCCCAGTTCGGCAACGACACCAAGTACTGGACGCACCATCACAACCCCCGGACGGTGGCGAACAACCCGGCCGGCGAGGTCACGATGAACATGGGCATCACCGGCCCGCACTACACCATCGGCGCCGCCTGCGCCGCGGGCAACGCCGGCCTGATCCAGGCTGCGCAGATGCTCCAGCTCGGGGAGGTCGACCTGGCCTTCGCCGGCGGCGTCTCCGAGTCCATCCATACCTTCGGCATCTTCGCCGGCTTCAAGAACCAAGGAGCCCTGGGCGCCCACGAAGACCCCACGAAAGCCTCCCGCCCCTTCGATAAGAACCGCAACGGCATCGTCATCTCCGAGGGCGGCGCCATCTACGTCCTCGAGCGCCTCGACGACGCCCTGGCCCGCGGCGCCCGCATCATCGCCGAGATCGCCGGCTGGTGCATCAACTCCGACGCCACCGACGCCGTCCTCCCCAACCCCGAACGGCAGACCGAATGCGTCCGCATGGCCCTCCAGCGCGCCGGCATGAAACCGCAGGACATCCATATCGTCTCCACCCATGCCACCGCGACGGCCTTGGGAGATATCCAGGAATGCACTGCCCTGAGGGCCGTCTTCACCGACTGCCCAGAAACCCGCATCAACAACACCAAGAGCTTCATCGGGCACTGCATGGGCGCCGCCGGGGCCCTGGAACTGGCGGGTAACCTACCCTCTTTTGACGACCACTGGGTCCATCCGACCATCAATATCGACGAATTAGACCCCGAATGCGCACTTCCGGGGCTCGTCATCAACCAACCGGTCAAAGTCGACCGGGTCGACGCCATCCTGAACAACTCCTTCGGCATGCTGGGCATCAATTCGGCGCTCATCGTCAAGAAATATGGGGTTGCCTGACGGGGTTTGGACGTTTGAAACAACCCTGAAAACATGACCAAGGACGACATCAAACAGGTGGTTCTCGATATCATCGCCGACATCGCGCCGGACGAGGATCTGACCGCCGTCAAACCGGAGGTCCGCCTCCGCGACCAGCTGTCGCTCGATTCGATGGACTTCCTGGACATCGTCATGGAGCTGCGCAAGAAGCACGGCATCGAAGTCCCCGAGGCCGATTACGTCCAGCTTGCGTCCCTCGACTCCTGCGCCGAGTACCTCCAGCCGAAGTTCGAAGCCAAGGGTAAGTAAGGCCCCCAGCTTCCGCCCCCCCTGAGACCGCCCTTCCGGCGGTCTTTTGTTTGGCCAAGGCCGACCTCCTCCGCTCCGCCGGCTTTCTTGATTTGCCGACCCTCCGCCCTCCCCCTAGGATTCCCACCGTGCACCCTGTCCGCCGCTTCCTCTTCGCCGCGCTCTCCCTGAGCATCGTCCTGCCGGCGCTCGCCGAGACCGTGCAGCTCCGTCGCACCGGCAACGCGACCGTGATCGCCTTCGAATACATCACCCAGGACGAGACCACCATCATGGTCAAGCGGCTCGACGCCGACGTCGTCCTGACCTACCGCTGGGAAGACCTCGACGCCGATTGGATCAAGCGGAACAACCCGAAGCTCTGGGCCGAACGCGAGCTGATGCTCGATCTGGACAAGCCTGAGAAGAAGATGGCGACCAAGGAGAACGAAGACCCCTTCGCCCAGCAGGCCGTAGCCACCGACGGCAAGTCCCTCATCAAGAACCTCCTCGTCTCCTTGCAGGACGGCCTCAAAGGAATGTCCCTCACCGCCAACCGCGCCGACGTGGTCTGCAACGAATTCCAGTTGGACGAGAACCAGTTCTGGTTGGGTTTCGACGACTTGAAGCGCGCCAGCCAGCTGACCGGTAAAGTCGAGAGCTCGACCCGAGCGGAAGTCGCAGCGGACGAAAGCATCGCCTCCAAGACCAAGACCAAGGGAAAGACGGCGACCAAGGCGAAGGTACGCACCGCCGAAAGCACGGCGGCTGAGACCGCCGCCCGAAAGGATTTCGAGGCGGAAGCCCGCCCTTATAACGCCCTTGGCTATCTCCGCATGCTCGCGGAAGGCGGCACCAAAGGAAAACCGATTTGGATGATGCTCCGCCGCTCGACCGCCGACCGGGAAGCGATGAAGGCCATGCTGACGCAATACGCCGCCCAAGCCGAAGTGCTCGCCGAGAAGCCGGAAGGCAAAGCCAGCAAGGCTGACCTGCTCGTACTGAAGAAGGCCCTTGAGAACTGTGCCGATTCGCTGAGCCGCGTGACGCGTGAATACAACGCCGTCGAGGCCCGCCTGCAGACGGATTGCCGCACGGTGCTGACCTTGGCCCTGCGCTGAGCCGGCCGGTCCCTAAAGAGTCCGGCCGCCTTCCCTGAGGAAGACGGCCGGTTTGAATGGTGGAGCCTATCGGGCTTGAACCGACGACCTCTTGCATGCCATGCAAGCGCTCTACCAACTGAGCTAAGGCCCCGTTAAATGGGAAGGGGAACAAAGATGAGCCCGTGCGGAGGGTCAACGCTTTTTTCCCACCCCGCCGAGTCTCTGGTTGCCAATGGGCTTGGGGTGCTTTGCCTTTCCTTCGTGGAAGCGTCCGAAAACCAGCCAGAATCAGTCGAACCAGGCACCGAAGCCCGTTCGAACAGCCAAGGCGGCCGCGGCCAAGGGGGCATCCGCATCGAGAAGGATTTCATCGAATCCCTCCCGGTCGGCGAATGGAACGGTCCGATCGAGCTGATCGAATCCGAGAAGGACGCCGAAAAGGCCATCGCCTCGCTCGCCCGTGACCGCGTCCTGGGCTTCGACACCGAGACCAAGCCCTCCCACACGCGCGGAGAATATAACCTGCCTTCGATCCTGCAGCTAGCCGGCCAGCACCACATCTTCGTCTTCCGCCTCGATCACTGCGGCGGCATCCCCCTCGCCTTCCCGGTGCTCTGCAACGACCGCCAGGCCAAGGTCGGCGTCGCCGTACGCGACGACGTCAAGAATCTCCGCGCCCGCGCCCCTTTCGAAGACCGGGCGTTCATCGACATCGCCGACCACACGAAGAAGACCGGCCTGGTGAACACCGGCCTGCAGGCCCTCGCCGCCCATTTCCTGGGTCTGCAGATGAAGAAATCGAAGAAGGTCCAGACCTCGAACTGGGCCAAGCCGCTCGACGAACGTCAGATCCAATACGCCGCCAATGACGCTTGGTTCAGTCGTGAGCTGTTCCTGAAGCTCGAGCAGGACGGACTGATCCCCAAGTTCGAATGAACCCGGAAGCCGCCCGCGCCGCCGCCGCGCTGGGGCTCGACGCCACGCGCCGGCATATCTTCCTCTGCGTGAAGTCGTCGGAGCAAGCCTGCTGCGGTGGCGAGCTCGCGGCGAAATCATGGGAGCACCTGAAGTCGCGGCTCAAACAACTCGGACTCTCCGAACACGGCGGCATCCAGCGCACGAAGGCCGACTGCTTGCGCGTCTGCGTGGCCGGACCGGTCGCCGTCGTCTACCCTGAAGGCGTCTGGTATGGCCACTGCACGCCCGAGAACCTCGAGCGGATCATCACCGAGCACCTCGTCGGCGGCAAGATCGTCGCGGACCTCCGCATCGTCGGCCCGACTTCGGCCTGAGCGATTACTTCAGCGCCTGCTCGATAGCCTTTTCGAGCTCCTCGGAGTCGGGCTCGACGTCGGAACCGAAACGGGCGAGCAGCTTGCCGTCGGCGCCAATGAGGAACTTGTGGAAATTCCAGCCGACGGGGCCGGGGTGACCGGAGCTCTTGCCGGTGAGTTTTTCGAACAGCGGGTGCGCTTCATGACCCTTGATCGCGACCTTCCCATACAGCGGGAACGTCACCTGGAAGTTCGCCTGACAGAATTTCTTGATGGCCTTCTCGGTCGCCGGCTCCTGTCCGCCGAAGTCGTTGCAAGGGAAACCCGCGACGACGAGACCCTTGGCCTTGTAGCGCTCATACAAAGACTGCAGGCCCGCATACTGCCGTGTGTAGCCGCACTGGCTGGCGACGTTGACGACGAGCCACGCCTTGCCGCCCTTGACCGCGCCGAGCGTGGTCGCCTTGCCATCGATATCCTTGACCGGCACGCCGAGTAATCCGGGGGCTTCTTCCGCCGAGGCGAACGAGGCGAACGAGGCGAACAGGAGCAAGAACGATGCTATGTAGTTCATAGCCCTATACTTAAGAGCAAAACCAGGGGCTGCAAGCGTGCCGAGAAGCCAATTCAAGTTGAAAGCGGTCGTGCGGAAATATCATCAAGGATGCTATGAAACACGCAATCCTCCCCCTCGCCCTCCTCGTCGCCGCGCTCAGCGTCGGCTGCGCCACGCAACCCGTCGTGCAGAGCCGCGGGACCCTGCAAGAGGTCGCCAAGCAAGGGACGACCTATCACCTGGACGCCCGTCGTTCCGGCCTCGGTGAGAACGAAGTCCGCGGACTCCGCGACCGCCTGCAGAAGGCCGGCCTGAGCCCCGCTTCGGCCGAGACCGCCAAACTGATCGTGACGCTCTCAAGCGACCTGCAAACCGGGACGGAACGCCAACATACCGGCGGCAAGAACGGCGTCTCCTATGACCGTACCATCAACGAACGACGCCTGACTCTCACCGTCGCGGAAAGCCGCCCGAGCGACGGACGAATCCGGGTGGAACGCCGCCACACCGGCGGCAAGAACAGCGTCGCCTATGACCAACGGGTCGACGATCGCGGCGTGCTCCTGGAAGTGCGCTCGACCGCCCACGGCTCGACCTCGGCCGAAAGCCTGCTCACCGCGGCCCTCGCTGGCCTCGGCAGCTGATCCGGAAGCAGTCACCCAAGAAACAGGCGGAGCCGGCATTGAGCCGACTCCGCCTTTTCTTTTCGCGGAAGACTCGCTTCGCTTAGGCTCCTCGCGAGCAGCGCGGATTGCCTTCAGACGCGGGCTTATACCATTCCTCCTGGCTTTCCTCGACGCAGACCTTACCGCCGGTCTTCTCGTGGTTCAGGCGCCAGCTATGGAGGGACTCGAAGGCCGCGTGGTCGATGAAGTCCACGTTCAGGTCGATATCCACGACGGAGCCGGCCGGCAGGGTCGAGAGCTCGTAATTGATCTTGGGCACACAGGCAAAGGTGAGCGTGCCGCGGATGGCGACCTTCCAGATGTCGTCCTCCTGCCGTTTCTCGATCTTGACCGAGGAGAGGCGGCGGATCGCGTAGAAGACCGAGACGGCCACGCCGATGCCCACACCAGCAAGCAGGTTCACGCACGTGACGCCGATGACGGTGGCCCAGTAGATGCGCACTTCGTTGTGGACGGTGAGCTCACGGATGTGGTGAAGGTTGACGAGGTTGACGCCGACGAAGACGAGCAGACCGGCCAGCACCGCGAGGGGGATGCTCTCGATCATCGAACCGAGGAAGAGCACGCAGAGTAGGATCCAGACGCCATGGAAGACCGCCGACCAGCGGGAGGCCCCGCCGGCGTTGATGTTAGCCGAAGAACGGACGATGACGCCGGTGATGGGCAGGCCGCCGAGGAGGCCGGAGACGAGGTTACCCGCGCCTTGGGCGGTGAGCTCCTTGTCGAGGTTCGAACGGGGGCCGCTGTGGAGCTTATCGGTGGCGACGGCGCAAAGCAGGGACTCGATGCTGGCGATGATCGCCAAGGTGAGCACGGCGACGATGAAGACGCCCCACTCCGTCGGCAGTTTCAACTGGGTGAAGGCGAGCGTCTCAGGTAGGTCGACGCGGGCGACATCCATCTTCGCCACCAGCGATACGACGGTGCCGACGACGACGGCCACCAGCGGAGCGGGCACCGCCCGGAGGCCGGCCCAAGGCAGCTTCTTCCAGAGCACGAGCACCGCGATGGTCAAGACGCCCAAGATGGTGGCCTCCGCACTGAAGGAGCCGAGTCGCTCAGGCAAGGCGAGCAGATTGGCGATCGGTGAGCTGGCGGGCTTGCCGCCAAGCAGGACGTGCAGCTGGGCGAGCGCGATGGAGATACCGATACCGGCGAGCATGCCGTGGACGACAGAAGGGGCGATGACGAGGGTGCCGCGGGCTACCTTGAGATAACCGAGCAGAAGCTGCACCAGGCCCGCACAGGCGGTCGCGAGACAGACGGTCTCCCAGCCCAGCTGCTGGACGAGTCCAAAGACGACTACCGTGAGTCCGGCAGCGGGACCAGAGACCTGCAAAGGCGAACCCGCCAAGAGGCCGGTGACGATGCCTCCGGCGACGGCGCCAATCAGCCCGGCAATCACCGGAGCTCCGGAAGCTAGGGCGATGCCCAAGGAAAGGGGCACGGCCACGAGAAAGACAACGATGGAGGCAGGAAGATCTCGACGTAGGTTCATGGGTTTCGTTGAACATGTTCAATGCCAAGCCCTGTCAAGGCATCATGCCGAGGGCACTTTGATGCACACGCTTCGTCACTGAATCCGCACCTTACTGTAACGCGACCTCAATGCCCGGGCTCCGCAGCAGGCCAGACCACTGCGAGCACCGCCCGAAAAGCCGCCGTTTCGACCAAAGTATCTGGTCGGTCGATGATTTCGACGCAATCGGCGTTCTCCCAGTATTCGCCCTCCTTCTTGATGTTCCAGAAAGCCAGTGCGAGCGCCTGCCAGAGCTCGAAGCCCTGGAGCTTGCCGCGCGGCATCCAAGCGACGGCGACAGTGACTTCCTCAGTGATGTCCGACTCTTCCCAGAGGACATCGAACTTACCACATTCGCTGGGCCCGAGGAACTGGGTCACGAACTCCGTATGGCCGGGACCCGCATCGAGATAATAACGGCAGACCACTTCCCGCTCGGCCGGCTCGAGATCATCGCCGCCGTCATCGTGATAGGTAAATGGCTCCGCCATGCCCCAAGGTCGGACGCGCGGCCGACCTGAGCAAGTCAGGATTCTTTGCGCGACGTCCAAGCCAGGACCACCCAGCCCGCGATCAGCCACAACCCTCCGATCGGCGTGATGGCGCCGAACCAACGAGGCGCGCCCAAGGCCATCGCGTAAAGCGTCCCGGCGAAGGTCACGGACCCCATAGCCCAAAGGAGCGACGGCAAAGCAGAGCGCCCGGCGATGGCGCCGATGGCGACGGCGTGCGTCAGCAGATAGAAGGTCGCAGTCTCCCACCAGCCCACGGCTTCGGGGATGAGTGCGAAGCGTTCCTTCAGCCCGTGCGCACCGAAGGCTCCCAGCGCGATGGCAATCGCACCGAGGAGACCAGCGGTGAACAGACGGTTCCTCGTCGCGATCGCCATCGCGCCAAGCAGCCCTGCGGTGACCAGACGATTCATCGCTTACGCGCCGGTATCAGCCCCGCTCTTCTTCTGCGTGAAGACGAGACCCTTCTCGCCGACCGAGACGATGACGGGTTCTTCCTTGTTGTAGTCGTCGCGCAGGATGGATTCGGCGAGCGGGTCTTCGAGGAGACGTTCGACCGCGCGACGGAGCGGGCGGGCGCCGTATTTCTCGTCCCAGCCGTTGTCGACCAGGTAGCCGCGAGCGGCCTCGTTGACCACGAGCTTCACGCCGAGGTCGAGGAGGCGCTTGGCGACCTTGTCGACTTCGATGTCGACGATCTTGGTCATGTGCGTCTTCGCGAGCTGCTGGAAGATGACGATATCGGTGAGACGGTTGAGGAACTCGGGCTTAAAGGCGCGCTTGGTCTCGTCCATGATGCGGTCCTTGAGCTTCTCGTAGTCACGCGTGGAATCGACGCCGACGTCGAAGCCGACGGAGTTGTTACGCTGCAGCACGTCGGCCCCGACGTTGGACGTCAGGATGATGATCGTGTTGCGGAAGTCGACGACGCGACCGAGCGAGTCGGTCAGGCGGCCGTCTTCGAGGGCCTGCAGGAGGAGTTGGATGACGTCCGGGTGGGCCTTCTCGATCTCGTCGAAGAGCACGACGGAGTAGGGCTTGCGACGGACTGCTTCGGTGAGCTGACCGCCTTCGTCGTGGCCGACGTAGCCGGGAGGCGAACCGATGAGGCGCGAGACCGTGAACTTCTCCATGTACTCGGACATGTCGATCTGGATGACCGCTTCCTTCTCGCCGAACATACGTTCAGCCAGGGAGCGGGCGAGCAGCGTCTTGCCGACGCCGGTGGGGCCGAGGAAGAGGAAGGAGCCGATCGGGCGGCGCGGGTCCTTGAGGTCGGCGCGGGAGCGACGCAGGGCGCGGGCGACGACTTCGCAGGCGCGATCCTGGCCGATGACGGCCGTCTGCAGGTCTTTCTCGAGCTCGAGGAGCTTCTTGGTCTCCTTCTTCTCGAGACGGTTGAGGGGCACGCCGGTCCAGTCGGCCACGATGTGGAGCATCTCATCTTCGCCGACCACGATGCGCTTCTCGTCGCGCTTCTTGCGCCAGTCCTCGAGCATCTTCTCGCGCTTGGCGCGGAGCTTCTTCTCCGTATCGCGGAGATTGGCGGCTTCCTCGAACTTCTGGTTACGGGAGGCGTCCTCCTTCTGCTGCACGACCTTGTCGATCTCGGTCTGGACGACGTCGATGTCGGCCGGGATGTTCAGAGAGCGGATGCGGGCGCGGGCGCCGGCCTCGTCCATGACGTCGATCGCCTTGTCGGGCAGGTGGCGGGCCGTGATGTAACGGTGCGAGAGGCGGACGGCGGCCTCGATGGCGGCGTCGGTGTATTCGCACTTGTGGTGCTCCTCATACTTCGAGCGGATGCCACGGAGGATGAGGACGGCGTCTTCGGGCGTCGGGTCGTCGACCTTGACGGACTGGAAGCGGCGCTCGAGGGCGGCGTCCTTCTCGATGTGCTTACGGTATTCCGAGAGCGTGGTGGCGCCGACGCACTGGATCTCGCCGCGCGAGAGGGCTGGCTTGAGGATGTTGGAAGCGTCCATCGCGCCTTCGGCGGCGCCGGCGCCGACGATCGTGTGCATCTCATCGATGAACAGGATCACGTTCTTGGCGCGCTTGATCTCGTCCATGATGCCCTTGATGCGTTCTTCGAACTGGCCGCGGTATTTCGTGCCGGCGACCATCAAGGCGAGGTCGAGGGTGATGACCTTGCGGTCGAGGAGGATCTCGGGGACGACGCCGGAGGCGATCTCCTGGGCGAGGCCTTCGACGATGGCGGTCTTGCCCACGCCGGCTTCGCCGATGAGGACGGGATTGTTCTTCGTGCGGCGGCAGAGGATCTGCACCACGCGGCGGATCTCCTCCTTTCGGCCGATGACCGGGTCGAGTTCGCCGGCCTTGGCGAGTTCAGTGAGGTCACGGCCGAAGGTCTTCAGCAGCGAGAGACGTTCACCACGGCCAGGGCGGGCGCCCTCTTCGGAAGAGGGGCGACGGGAGGGAGGCGGAGCGTCGTCCGAGGAATCATCCGACGGGGGCGGCGTGTCGCCGTCCTTCTTCTCGGATTCATCGGCGGCGGAAGGATCGATGTCAGCGAGGATCTCCTTGCGGCAGCGCTCCAGGTCGACGTCGAGTTGCTGCAGGACGCGGGCGGCGACGCCCTCCCCTTCCTTCAGGAGGCCGAGGAGGATGTGTTCGGTGCCGACATAAGCGTGGCCGAGGGCGCGGGCTTCGGTGACGGCGTGGGCCATGACCTTCTGCACGCGAGGCGTGAGCGGGATAGTGTCGGGCGCCTTGGCTTCTTCGGGGCCGGGGCCGACTTGCTTCTCCACCGCGCCGCGGACGGTCTTGAGGTCGAGGCCCATGCGGCCGAGGACGTTGACCGCGACACCCTCGCCGAGCTTGATGAGCCCGAGCAGGATGTGCTCCGTGCCGACGTAGTTATGGTTGAACCGGCGGGCTTCCGCCCGGGCCAGTTCCACGACCTTGCGGGCGCGGGGAGTGAAATTGTTGTTTTTGTCCTTATCCATGGAAAGTGGGTCGGGGCGAAACGCCCGTAGGGGGTTGGTAGCAGTAACTATGCCCGAAGTGCGGGTAGGTTCAAGCGTTCCCCCGAAGTTGGTGATAACCTCGCCTTTTGCCTTTGCCAGCGATGGACCACGGCTGTTTGTTCATCCGCAAAACCATGGGTATCAGCATGCAAGCGGCGGGCGAGGCCCTCCGGGATCTCGTCAAGGGTCTCAAAGGGCGGAAAGTGGCCGTATTGGGCCATATGCGCCCGGACGGAGACTGCATCGGCTCCCAGACCGCCCTCTGCCGCATGCTCCTCGCCGAAGGCGTCGACGCGCTCTGCGTGAACCGCGACCGGATTCCCCCGAATCTCGTCCCCTACGCCGAAGGCGTGACGTTCATCAAGGGAGCCGATTATGACGCGGCCGACCGGGTCGCCGTCACGGTCGACTGTGCCGATGCGTCCCGCGTAGGGACGGAACTGCTCGCCAAGTTCCCGGCCGGGATCCTGGCCAACATCGACCACCACGCTTCGAACCCGGACTACGCGCAGACGAACATCGTCGTCCGCGAGGCCGCCGCGACTTGCCACATCCTCGCCGCCGGCGCGCTCGCCCAAGGCCTGACCGTCGATGCCGTCACCGCCAAGGCCCTGCACCTCGGCATCCTGACCGACACCGGACGCTTCTGCTACCGCAGCACCACCGCCGACGTCTTCGCGATCATCGCCGAACTCGTCCGCCGTGGCGCCGACCCCGCCGAGGCCAACTACCGCGTCTTCGAACAGGAAAGCCGCGGTAAGCTCGAGCTCACGAAGCGCTTCCTCAATACCATCCTCTTCCACGAAGACGGTAAGATCTGCTCCGGCGAACTCACCCAGGCGGATTACGCCGCCACCGGCACCTCGAAGGAAGACAAGGAAGGCCTCGTGGAATTCCCTCGCTCCGTCGAAGGCGTCGAGATCGCCGTACTGATGGAAGAAGGCGCCGATGGTATCCGCGGCAGCCTCCGCGGCCGCGACCCGAAGCTCCGCCTCGACCTCTGCGCCGGCAAGCTCAACGGCGGGGGCCACATGCTTGCGGCCGGCTTCAACATGCAGGGCTGTCGTCTGCCCCAGGACCGCGCGAAGATCCTCGGCATCGTCATCGCCCATTACCGCGAGTTCTCGGCGAAATGACCGAGCCCTCCGCCGAACCCGCGGGCGTGCTGCTCGTCGATAAGCCGCAGGGCATCACTTCCCACGACGTCGTGGACAGCGTGCGCCGGCTCTACCGCACGCGTCGCGTCGGTCATGCCGGCACGCTCGACCCGATGGCCACCGGCCTGCTCATCGTCCTCGTCGGAAAAGCGACCAAGTCCTCGGATCAGCTGATGGCCCAGGATAAGGAATACCTCGGCGAAGCCACGCTCGGCATCGTGACGGACACCCAGGACGCCGAAGGCGAGACGCTGGAGACGAACCCGGTCCCCGAGATCACCGAAGCTCAGGTGCGCGCCGCCCTGGCCTCGATGCTCGGCGACCAGTTCCAGGTGCCACCGATGCATTCGGCGAAGAAGATCGGCGGGCAGAAGCTCTACGACCTCGCGCGCAAGGGCATCGAAGTCGTCCGCGAACCCCGCGCCATCAGCCTGGCTGAATTCGAACTACTCTCGTGGCAGAGCCCGAAGATCAACTTCCGGGTCCGCTGCACCAAGGGCACCTACGTCCGCACGCTGGCCTACGACCTCGGCCGTAAACTCGGACCGGGTGCGCACCTCTCGATGCTCCGCCGCACGCGCTCCGGTCAGCTCGACCTTTCCCGCGGCCACACCCTGCCGCAACTCGGCGCGATGAGCGACGACCAACTCGTCGCCGCCCTCGTGCCCGTGAGCGAAGCCGCGCCCACCGCATGAGCCTGCCCCTCCATCTCGCCATCGGCGCCTTCGACGGCGTGCACCTCGGCCATCGCGCCGTCCTGCACTCCGCCCGCGACGCCGCCCGCGCGGACGGAGGCATCGTCGGCGTGCTCACTTACGACCCGCACCCGAGCAAGGTGCTCCGCCCGGAATCGTCCGTCCCGCTGATCTTCACGCGCGCGCAGAAGGACGAACGCCTGACCGAAGCCGGCGCGCAGCTGATCCATCACGAGAAGTTCGACCGCAACCACGCGGGTATCGAAGCCGCGGATTTCCCCAAGTGGTTGAAGCAGTCCTTCCCGCAGCTCAAGTCGCTCCATGTCGGCTCCAATTTCCAATATGGCCGCGGCCGCGCGGGCAACGGCGAGACGCTGATCACGCATGGCGCGGCCGAAGGCCTCGGTGTGAGGCTCGTGGCGGCGGTCCGGCTCGGCGATGAGACCGTGAGCAGCTCCCGCATCCGTCAGTGCCTCGCGAGCGGCGACCTGGCCCTCGCGAACGCCATGTTACTTAGGCCTTACGAAGCCGAAGGAACGATCATCGGCGGACGCCGCCTCGGGCGGACCATCGGCTTCCCGACCGTGAACGTGGCCTGGGAACCTGAACTCAAGCCCGCCTACGGCGTCTACGCCGTCGAAGTCATCTTCAACGGCGAAGCCCTGCCGGCCGTCGCCAACTACGGACAACGGCCGACCGTCGAAAGCGGTCCCGTCGCCCCGTTGCTCGAAGCCCACGTCCTCCGCGGGCAGGCCCCGACGACCGGAGACACCGTGCGCGTCCGCTGGCTCCGCCGCATCCGCGCCGAACAGAAGTTCGCCGACCTGGCCGCCCTGCAGTCGCAGATCGCCAAGGATACTGCGACGGCGAAGCAGGCGCTCGGGCTGCTCGCCTGAGTCAGGCCTTGGTGTTCAGCCGGGCGCGCGCCCAGAAGAACAGGATGTTCCATCCTCCCAGGCCCATGGGGGCGAAGAGAGGGAACTGGCCTTCGTTGCCGCCGTTCAGCTTGACGATGAACCAGCCGGCCACCGCGAGAACATCAGCGATGAGCATGAGCCAGACGGCTTTGTTGGAACGGATGAACGCTTCCATGTTCAGATGCTTTGGGCGAACTTCTTGATGATGCCGCCGAAGGCGCCGTTCGAGAAGAAAACGACGCAGCGCGGGGACTTGTCGGCTTTCACGAGGGACATGAGTTCGGCGAGCAAGGCGTCATTCGAAGCCGGGGCGAAACCCTTCCGGCCAGCCGCCGTGATCGCGGCGGCGACACCGGCGCTGTCGAAGCGTTCCTCGCCGAGCTTTTCGGCGCGATGGGGCGGAGCCAGGAAGACCTCGTCGCCCTTCTTGAGCGCCTCACGGAAAGCATCCTGCATCACCTTACGGGAGGCGGTGTTGCTGCGCGGCTCGAAGCAGGCGACGAGACGATGCTGCGGGTAACGGGCGCGCAGGGATTCGAGCGTCAGGTCGAGCGCCGTCGGATGGTGGCCGAAATCCTCGATCACCGTCAGGTCGGGGCGGTCGACCAGCACCTGCTGACGACGCTGGACGCCTTGGAAAGAATTGAGCGCCTCGAGCTTGAGCTTGGTCGGATCCTGGGCGTCGAGCAGCAGGCCGGCGGAGACGGCCGCCATGGCCGCGTTACGGGCGTTGAAGAGGCCCGGCAGGGCCCACTTCACCCTGCCCCACTCCTTGCCCTTCCATAGCAGCGTGAAAGAGGAGCCCGTCGGCGATTCCTGGAAATCGGCGATGACGGCGTCGTTGCCGGCGCCCGTACCCACGCGGATGACCGGAGCCCAGGCGACGTTCTTCACCAGACCTAGGACATTGGCGTCATCGCCATTGGCGACGATCGCGCCGTCACGCGGGACGATGCGGATGACGTGGGCGAACGTGCGCAGGACGTCATCGAGGTCGCGGAAGATGTCGGCGTGGTCGAACTCGCAGTTATTGATCGCGAGCACGTGCGGGAGATACTGGATGAACTTGCTGCGCTTGTCGAAGAAGGCCGTATCGTATTCGTCGCCTTCGATGACGAAGGGCCCGCCCTTCTGGCCGGGATGGGAAGAATCAGGCAGGTCGCGCGGGACGCCGCCGACGAGCCAGCCCGGCTCGGTGCCGTTGGCCTTGAGCAGGACCGCGGCCATGCAGGTCGTGGTGGTCTTGCCGTGAGTTCCCGCGACGACGACATTGCGGCGTTCGTTCAATAGGCGGGTGCGGAGCAGTTCCGGGAGGGAGACATACGGCTGGGTGCGGGCTTCAAGCAGCCATTCCACTTCGGGGTGGCCGCGGGAGGCGACGTTGCCGACCACGACCAGGTCGGGCTTGAGCTGGGCCAGGCGTTCGGCGGACCAGCCTTCGAGGATATCGACGCCCGCACCGCGGAGATGATCGGACATCGGCGGGTAGATGCCGGTGTCGGATCCCATGACCTCATGACCCAAGGCGCGCATCAGCAAGGCGGCGTTACCCATCGCCGTGCCGCAGATGCCCATGAAATAAATGCGCATGGGGCAGATAAAAGCCCTCGGGAGGCCGAGGGCGAGAAACTTAGGCGGCGGCGACCCCTCCAGACAGGAGGACCCCGGTCACCTTGCGGCGGCCGGGGCCCTGTACCTTATCTGACTGTGCTAGCTTGGCTTTCGTTGTCTGTTACCTGACTGACTGTCCGTTCCTTCGCTGTCTGACTGGCTTTCCGTCTGTTTTCACCGACTTCCGGCCATACCGACTTCGACTTTCACCGACTGAGCCGTCCTCACCGACAACCGGCCGGCACCGCACCGTCCTTACGCCGCGCGTCCCAGGTCACCCAGGTCTGTCGGATGCGGATGATTCCTTTTTTCCTTATCCAGGCGATGGCGGCGGCGAAGCTGGCGGTCGACCTTATCGACCAAAATATCGATGGATTTGTAGAGGTCGTCAGACTCCTCCCGGACCACGATGTCAGGTCCCGGCAGCTCCAGCCGGATCTGGGCCCCGAATTCGCGACTATGGTCGCTGCAGCGGGTGTAGACGAGTTCGACGAGCACGCGGATGATCCGCGGGTTGTGGCGCAGCAGTCTTTCGACCTTGGCGCACACCGTTTCCTTCAGGGCGTCGGTGAGGTCCATATGGACCCCGGTCACGACGATCGGAGCACTTGTCATGTGTGTTGTGTTTTTGGGGGTGACGTGAGACTCTGCGCCCATGTCAAAGAACAAGACCGTCGATGAATTCTTCAGGAGTTTTTCCGTGGTCATCATATCAGGGGCTTCTTCCGGAATCGGACGCGCGATACTCTCGCGTATCAGTGATTCTGAGACCAAAGCGGCGGTGTTCAACCTTTCCCGCACCGCTCCGGAGGGCGTCCCGAATTCCCTGAACTTCACTCACCTTACCTGCGACCTCTCGCAAACCGCTGACATCGCGGCGGTTGTCTCCGAATTACGGAAACTAATGCCGCGAGAAGGCAGGATGTTACTGATTAATAATAGCGGCTTCGGCGCCTATGGGGAATTTCCGGCGCCTGGCGTCGACCACACCTTGAAGATGATCGACGTCAACGTGCGCGCGCCGGTCGAGCTCACCGGTCGTCTCTGGGAAGAATTGAAATCCCGCGGCGGCCAGGTCGCGAACGTGGCTTCGCTCGCGGGATTCCAACCGACGCCGTTGATGACGACGTATGCGGCGACGAAATCTTTCCTCCTCGATTGGAGCGTCGCGCTGGACGCCGAAGCCAAGCGACATGGCATCCGTTGCGTGGCGATCTGCCCGGGCCCGGTGTCGACGAATTTCTCCAAGGCCGCCGGCTTCGCCAGCTCGACCGGCCTCGGCGGCCAGACCTCGGACGAGTGCGCCGATGAGGCCGTGCGCGGCATGGCGGCGGCGCGACCGGTCGTGGTCACGGGCTGGAAGCATAAGATTCTGGCCGTCTTCTCGGCGCGCCTCCCCAAGCCTTGGGCGGCCGCGATCGGCCTGCGCATGATCCAACGCCTGCGCTTGGACCGCTTCGTGAAGAAGGCCTGAGCTTACTTCGCGCCGTCGAGCAGTTCGCGGGCGTGCGAGAGCGCGACCTTGCTGGCGCGGTCGCCGAGCATGCGGGCCAGTTCGGATTCGCGATCCTTGCGCTTGCCGTGGACCGGGGCGATCTCGACCGTCGTCGACTTGTCGTCCTGCGTCTTGGTCACGACGAGATGGGCATGCCCGAGGGCGGCGACCTGCGGGAGGTGCGTCACGCAGAAGACCTGATGGCCCTTGCCGAGCGCGGCGAGCTCACGACCGACCTGCGCGCCGATCTCCCCGCCGACGTTGGCGTCGACCTCGTCGAAGACGAGCACCGGGGTGCGGTCGACGGCGGCGAGCACGGTCTTGAGGGCGAGCATCACGCGGGCGGCTTCGCCGCTGGAGGCGATCTGGTCGAGCGGCAGGAGATCCTGGCCGGCGTTGGGGCAGAAAAGGAAGCGAACCGCGTCGGCGCCATGCGGACCGAGCTCCGCGGTCGCGACTTCGATGCGGAGGTCGGCCTTCTTGAAGCCCAGTGAGCCGAGCATCTTGCGGGCGGCGGCGGCGAGTTTATCGGCGGCCTTGGTACGGGCGGCGCGCAGGACGTCGGCCTGCTTGCGCAGGTCTTTCTCCACCTTGGCGGCTTCCGCCTTGAGTTTCGCGACGCGGGCTTCGACATCGCCTTGCGAGGCGAGCCGGCGGCGGAGCGCCTCGCGCTTCTCGCGGACGGAGTCGGCGCCGGGTCCGTATTTGCGACGGAACTCCAGCCAGAGGTTCATCTTTCCGTCGAGCTCGGCGGCGGACTCGTCGTCGGAGGAAAGTCCGCGGCCCAATCGCGCGAAGTCGGCGCGGATATCCTCGGCTTCGGCCGCGAGCGAGTTCAGGCGGTCGCGGAGCGCTTCGGCGTCGGCGTCGATGCGGGCGACGTCGTCGCCGGCCTTGAGGAGCTTCGGCAGGACTTCGCCCAAGCCGTCGGACCCGAGGCCCGACTCCAGCTGGCCGAGCAAGGCCGCGAGTTCCTGGGCGCGAGACGAGCGGGCGTGATCACGTTCGAGCTTGGTGATGGCCTCTTCGGAGAGATCGAGCGAATCGAGTTTCTCCAGCTGGGAGCGAAGGAATGCCGCTTCGTCCTCGGAGAGACGTTCGGCCGTGGCGGCCTCGGCGGCTTCGCGGAGCAGCTCGTTGCGCAGACGCCAGCCCGTGCGGTAAGCAGCCAGCGGAGCGGCCAGTCCGGCATGCAGGTCGAGCATCTCCAGCTGCGTCTCGGCGCGCATCAGCTTCTGCGGTTCGCCCGGGCCGTGGAAATCGATCCAGAGCTCGCCGAGCTGCTGGAGCTGCGTAAGGGTCGCCGAACCACCGTTGATCGAGATGCGGCCGGCCTTCGTGGCGTGGACCGAACGCTTCAGGATGAGCAGGCCGTCGTCGCAGGCCGGCAGGTCGAGGGTCTTCAGCACCTCGTCGAAGCGCTTGTCGCCGTCGGTCTCGAGCTCGGCTTCGACCGAGCACTCTTCGGCGCCCTTGCGCACGATCGTCTTCGCCGCGCGATTGCCGGCGAGGAGCGAGAGCGCGCCTAGGAGCACGGATTTGCCGGCGCCGGTCTCGCCCGTGACCACCGTGAAGCCCGCGCCCAGTTCGAGCGAGGTGCGATCCATCAGGGCGAGGTCGCGGATTTGGAGGCGGCGGATCATGCGGAAGGCCGGCTACCGAACAAAGCGGAACCGACGCGGACACAAGTAGAACCTGCGGCGACCGCGGATTCAAGGTCTCCGCTCATGCCCATCGATAATTCCGGGAGCGCCACGCCGAAGCGGGCGGCGAGGGCGTCGCGGCAGAGACGGAGCTCGGCGAAGGTACGGTCGGCGACCGCAGGATCGTCGGACAGCGGCGCGATGGCCATCAGGCCCTTTACGACCAGCGCAGGCTGGGCGAGGGCCGCCTCGAGGAGCCGGGGGGCGTCCGCCAAGTCGCAGCCGAACTTCGCCGGATCATCGCCGGAGTTGACCTGGATAAGCACCTCACGGCGAAGGCCCATCTCACCGGCCAGCCGGCCGAGGCGGGTGGCGAGTTCAGGGGTGTCCACGCTCTGGATGACGTCGAAAGCCTGTAGGGCGTGCTTAGCCTTATTGGACTGCAGGTGGCCGATCAGCTCCCAACGGAGGTCAGCCGGGGCCAAGGGGCGCTTCTGGGCGGCTTCCTGGACGCGATTCTCACCGACGGCCCGGAGACCGAAGCCATAGGCCAGCAAAGCGGCTTCGACTGGGTGGGTCTTGGTCACCGGCAGGAGGCGGACGGAAGCCGGGTCGCGGCCGGACCGGACGCAGGCCTCCCGGATGCGGACCAGCACACCCTCGCAATGGGCCTTGAATTGGTCGGAGGTGACCATTGGCACCAGAGGGAGGGAGAACGGGCGGGGAGTCAACCAGCTGGGCTCCCTAGCCCGGGCAGGCGTCTCCGCCTCAGGATTAGCACATCTACACTTGAAGGCCTTCGCCATTAGTTTTATTAATCATTCGGACTATCCTTCCATGCATATCGAGAACCTGAAGATCTTCCGCGACCTGGTGGACAACGAAAGCTTCTCCAAGGCCGCCAAACTCAACGCCATCACGCAGTCGGCCGTCAGCCAGCAGCTACGCTCGATGGAGAAACACTTCAACGTCCTGATCGTCGACCGCAGCCAGAAGCAGTTCCGGCTGACGCGCGAGGGCCGGAGCCTCTACGAGGCCGCCAAGGACATCCTCAACCGCTACGAACAGGTCGGCAGCGAGATGCAGGAGATGCGCAAGGTCGTCAGCGGCACCGTCCACATCTCGACCATCGTCTCCATCGGCCTGCATGAGCTGCCTCCGCACGTGAAGTCCTTCATGCAGGAGTTTCCGCACGTCAACGTGCGCGTCGAATACCGCCGCTCGAACCTCGTCTACGAGGACGTCATCTCCAACGCCGTGGATTTCGGCCTCGTCGCCTTCCCGCAGAAGACCCGCCAGGTCGAGATCATCCCGCTCATGGAAGACCAGCTCGTCGCCATCTGCTCGCCCAAGCACAAGCTCGCGGCGAAGAAGGAGATCGACCTCGCCGACCTCCAGGGCGGCAAGTTCATCGGCTTCGACCAGGACATCCCGACGCGCAAGGCGCTCGACCAGTTCTTCCGCGAGCAGCGCATCGAGCTCGAGCCTTCGATGGAGTTCGACAACATCGAGACGCTCAAGCGCGCCGTCGAGGTCGACGCCGGCGTGGCGCTCGTGCCCGAAGGCACCATCCGTCAGGAAGTCGAACAGGGCACGCTCGTCATGCTCCGCCTGCGTGACCGCCGAGTGGCGCGTCCGCTGGCCATCCTGCACCGGAAGGGCCGCGTGCTGACGCCGGCCATGAAGCGGTTCATGACGCACCTCATGAACAGCGCCGGCGGCAAGGCCGCGGCCTGATCAGACCCGCTGACGCGCTTCCCGGGCCGCCACGGCGAAACCGGGTAGCGCCTGGGCGCCCAGTAATCCCAGGCCGAGCCAGAGCATCGCTTCGTCCGCCGGCGCACGCAGGGCCGTCGCGGCGATTCCCCACCAGAGGAGCGCCCCGACGAGGGGAGGCCAGGCTCGGCGCAGGGCGGCCCGCGCAAGGGACCACGAGCCGAGCAAGGCGGCGCCGAGCGCGGCGGCGACCGGCGCTTCGATCGCTCCCAGCGCGAAGCGGGCGTAGGCGACGAAGCCGAGCGAGACCAGCAGGCCACCGAGCACGGCCGCGTTGACGCGGAAGTGGGTGGGGAGGAGGTAGAGCTTCACGCGGTGCGCGTGCAGGTAATAGAGCGAGGCCACCGTACCCATCACGAGGGTCAGGGTCCAGATGTAGAAGGCTCCGCTGACCGGGATCGAGTACTGCGTGATCGCCCACTGCGCCAGAAAGCACTTGGCCAGGATGAGCGACCAGATCGCACCGAGGCGGTCCGTGACCAAGGCCTCGCGGTAGGCCCGCTCGACGGAGAGGGCGAGTTCGGTTTCTTGGACGGGCGGAAGGGACGTGGCGGGCATGGCAGGCTATCTAGCCCACAACTTGAGGCTTCGGATCGCGACCGCAACCGACGGAGGCACTTCCTGATCCCAGCCCGGCACGCCCTTGCGAATACGTTCGGCCAAAGTGCGCGGCTGGCAGGCCATCGCGACGCGGTCCGCCCCGGTGATCGGCACGAGGAACCCGTTGTTGAGCAAGTGCTGGAAAAGACCCGCGACGGAGGGACGCATCTGGATATCCGAAGCCGTGACCACGGAATCCTCGGCGATACGGTAGCTCTCCGGAAAGCAGACCTTGCAGGCCACGGGATCGAGGATGAGGCGGCGAAGCTGATCTCCGAGCATCGGATAGACCATGACCCGGACGCCGTCCTTGAAGAGTCGGCCGCAGGATTCCAGCACGCCGCCTTCGAGGTGCGTGTAGTGCTCGGGATTGAACAGGTCCACGAGGTTGTTCATGCCCGCGACGAGCGTGATGCTACCCGTGGTGTGCAGACGGAAGTAAGCGGGCAGGCGATACCAGCCGCGGTGGCGGGTGACCAGCAAGGGGTGCTGCATCGCGCCGACGAGGCGGATGCGGTCGATGAGCTCGGCCTCCGGATGCGGATCCGAACCGATGCACATCTCGAAGAGGGCGAGGACGTCCTTGCCGCCGTCGGGCAGCGCGCGGAGTCCGCAGGCGAGCATGTCCTCGTTGACGAGGGAGACCGGCCGGAACGTGCCGCGCGCGACGAGCACCGAACGCTTGTAGAAATATTCGCTGGGGACCTGCGGGTCGCCTTCGGGACCGAAGAGCACCGCATCCGTCAGGCCGAGACGCACGAGACGCAGGGCCGCGGCGCGGTTGTCGAAGGCGCCGAAGGCCGGGCCGCTGAAGTGGGCGAACTCGATCTCGACGCGGCCGGCGCCGACCTCGTCGACGAGCGCCGTAAGGAAGCTATCGACGCTGTCGCGGGTATTGAGCGCGGCGTAGATCAGGTTGACCCCGACCGCGCCGAGCGCGTCCTGTTGGCGGCCCGCGTCCTTGTCCCAGAGGCGGAGATGAAGGATGACCTCGCTCGGCTCGGCTTCCGGCTGGTCCTGGAAGCGGATCCCGATCCAGGAGTGCCCCTGCCCCTTGCCGTCATGCGGCGTGGTCGCGACCGTGTCGGCGAAGGCGAAGAAGCGGGTAGTCGTGCCGCGCTCGGCCTTCAGCCGGTCGACCAGCAGGACGTATTCGTGATCGAGCATCTGCTCGAGGCGCTGCCGGGACACATAGCGCTGCGGGTGGCCGTAGATGGCGTCGCTGATCCGCATGTCATAGGCGGACATGCTCTTCGCCACGGTCCCGGAGGCGCCCCCCGCCTTGAAGAAGTGTCGGACGACCTCCTGGCCGGCGCCGATCTCGGCGAAGGCGCCGTAGGCGGAACGGTCCAGGTTGATCGCCAGGGCCTTGCGGGAGGTGGCGGCACCGGCCGATGACGTAGGCTCTGACATGGACCTAGATTAAGTCCTCCCGCCGAGGGGCATCGAGAGGAAACCGCTGGCTAAAAAATCTCCTTTGGATTGGCGAAAACAAGACAGGGAAGCATCATTTCAGCAACACCCCGCCCGTCTCCATGAAAGAATTCCTCAAGTCGGTCCTCGCCTCCGCCTTCGGCACGGTCCTCGCCTTGTTCATCGGCGCCTTCCTCCTCATCGTGCTGCTGGTCGGGATGGCCAGTTCGGCCGGCGACGGCCAGACCTCCGCCCACGTGAACGTGAAGCCGAAGACGATGCTCGTGATCGGCGGCGGACTCACGATCGAAGACACTCCGGAGCATGGCGCGCCGGGCCTCGACCAACTGTTCTTCGGCGCGCCGGGCCCGCGGCTCGACCTCCTGCGTGTCCTCGAGGCGATCGACCTCGCCGCCAAGGATAAGCAGATCACCGGCATCCTCCTCAGCGGCGAACTCTCCGCCGGACTGACGCAGAAGGCCGAAATCCGTCGGGCGCTCGCCGCCTTCAAGAAGAGCGGCAAGCCGGTGATCGCGTGGGTCGAGAACGCCTCGCAGGGCGAGTACTACCTGGCGAGCGTCGCGGACAAAGTCTACGCGCACGTCAGCGGTGAGGTCGAATTCAAGGGACTGGCCTCCTACAACATGTATTTCGGAGATACGCTCCGCCTCGCCGGTCTCGGCGTCCAGGTGACCAAGGTCGGGAAATATAAGTCGGCCGTGGAACCTTACCTCGGCGGCGCGATGAGCCCCGAGGCCAAGGAACAGACCGAGGTCCTCATGAACGGCCTCTGGAAGCGCCTGCTCGCCGACGTGGCCCGCTCGCGCGGGATGACGACCGAGCGCCTGACGCGGGTCGTCGAAAGCGGTGGCGTCTTCTCGGCCCGCAAGGCCGTGGAACTCAAGCTCGCCGACGCCGCGCTCCACCGCGACGAACTCGTGAACCGGGTCCGGGAAGCGGGCGCGGCCGCGGATGACGCCGGCACCTCCTTCCGCCGCGTCGGCCTGCATCGCTACGCCCACAAGGTCGCCCTGCCCTCCCGCGGCGGCAAGATCGCCATCGTCTACGCCGAAGGCGAGATCGTCGACGGCTGGGGCGGCCCCGGCGAGATCGGCGGCGACCGGCTCGCGCACGACCTGCGTTCGATCCGCGGCGAAGACGACTTCAAAGCCGTCGTGCTCCGCGTCAACAGCCCCGGCGGCTCGGCGTTCGCCAGCGACGTCGTCGCGCGCGAAGTCGCCCTCCTGAAGAAGAAGGGCGTGCCCGTGGTGGTCTCGATGGGCGACGTCGCCGCGAGCGGCGGCTATTACATCGCGGCGCCCGCCAGCCTGATCATGGCCGACCCCTCGACCATCACCGGCTCGATCGGCGTGTTCGGACTCTTCCTGAATTACGAGGACCTGGCGAAGAAGATCCAGCTCGGCACCGACGGCGTGAAGACCGCGCGCTACGCGGACCTGCTCGCCGAACACCGCCGGGCGACACCGGCGGAACTAGCCGTGATCCAGTCCTCGGTCGACGGCGTCTACGAAGACTTCCTCGCCATCGTGGCCGCGGGCCGCGGGCTGAAGCGAGACGGCGTCCACGAGATCGCCCAAGGGCGCGTCTGGCTCGGTGAAGACGCCCGCGGACTGCGGCTCGTCGACCAGCTGGGCGGTCTGCGCGAAGCCCTTCAGGAGGCCAAACGTCTGGCCAAGCTCGACGAAGCAGCCTGGGTGCAGGTGCCGGCGCTCCATTCGGGCCGCGAGAATCTCCTGCAGCAGCTGCTCTCGGACGACGACGATCAGGCTCCGCTTTTCGCCAAGGTCTCCGGCGACCCCGCCAAGGATTTCCTCCGGGCCAACGCCCGCTGGCTACGTGCGATCCGCGCCCTCAACGACCCCAAAGGCGTCTACCTTACCTGCCCGTTCGTCGCCCCGCGCTGACGGCGCTCAGGGCTTCTTGGGCATCTGCGCCTTGGCCTCGGGCATCCACTGACGGAGCTGGGCGACGCGGGTGCTGTCCGAAGGGTGGGTCGAGAGGAACTCGGGAGGCTTGCCGCCGCCGGCCTTGCCGAACCGGGTCCAGAAAGCCGGCGCGGCTTCCGGATTGTAGCCGGCGCGGGCCATGAAGATGAGGCCGAGGCGGTCGGATTCCGATTCGTGCCCACGGCTGAACGGCAGGAGAATGCCATACTGGGCACCGATGCCGACGGCGGCCATCCAGGTGCCGCGGGTCTTGGCGGAGGAATCCCGCGTGGCCTCGTCGGCGATCGCGGCGGCGATCGCGACGCCCATGGTCTGGGAGATGCGCTCGGAGCCATGACGGCAGATCACGTGCGCGACCTCGTGGCCCATGATCACGGCGATGTCATCATCCGTGGGCGCGAAGGCGAACATGCCGGTGTGGAAACCGATCTTGCCGCCGGGCATCGCGAAGGCGTTGGGCGACTTGTCGTCGATGATCGCGAACTCCCAGCGGGAAGCGGGCGGCAGGACGCCGGCCTTGTCGTCGCGGCGGGCGGCGGCGACGATCTTCAGGCCGATCTCGCGGAGCTTCGGGAGCCGCGGGTCGGCGGGCAGCTTCTTCATCTTCGCGAACTCGGCGGCCGAGAGCGAAGCGACCTCGCCTTCGTCGACGAGGATGAACTGCGAACGGCCGGTCACCGGGACTTGCTGGCAGCCGACGATCGCCAAGGACGCTAGGAGCAGGAACAGACGCATGGGAGGGGAAATCACGTGGTCGGCGGCGTCTGAGCGGACGGTTCGTCGACGTAATACTTACGGTAGGAGGAGTCGTAGGTGTCCGTATAGGCGGAGGCCATCCGCAGGGACATCGCGTTGAGGACGACGCCGAGCAACGGCGCCTGGGCGTCGCGCAGACGGCCGAGGCAGGCCACGGCGTGACGCAGGTTGACGGTGTTGTAGCGGACCACGTAGAGCACGCCGTCGACCTTCGGCAGCAGGTGGAGCGAGTCGGAGACGGCGCCGATAGGCGGAGAGTCGATGAAGATCCGGTCGTAGCGGCCGCGGAGGCTCTCGATCATCTCCAGGAATTTCGGGTGGTTGATGACCTGGGTCGGATTCTTGCAGCTCAGGCCGACGGGCAGCACGTCGAGGCCGGGCGCGACGTCATGGACGATGGACTCGTCCAACGACACCTCGCCGTTGAACCAGCGGCTGAGGCCGGCATCGCCGGTGAAACCTAACGACGGCCCGACGTTCGGGAGGCGCAGGTCGGCGTCGATGACGAGCACGCGCTCGGCATGCTGGGAGAAGATCAGCGCGAGATTGGTGGCGACGAAGGTCTTGCCTTCGCTCGGGCGCGTGGAGGTCACCAGGAAGACGCGCGTCTTGGCGACGGCGGGGTTGACCTTGAGCGCCGAGTAGATCGAACGCACGGCCTCGGTGGCGATGCGGTCCTTGTCCTGGCGCGCGAGGAGGGCGCGGTCGGGCCCGGCGGTGGTGACGACCCTGGGGATCGTGCCGATGAGCGGCAGCCCAAGGGAGCCTTCGACGTCCTGGGCGGACTTGATCCGATCATCCAAGGTGCCGAGCACGACGACAAGGACCACGCCGAAGGCGAGGCCCAGCCCAAGGCCGACGAGGGCGCTGAAGTAATAGTTCTTGTTGATCGGCTTGTCCGACACGGCGGGCATGTCGAGGATGCGGATCGAGGTGCTGGTGCCGGAGGTCGAGGAGCGGAGCTTGGCCTCTTCGTAATTGAGTTTCTGGCGGCCCAGGAATTCCTCATTCGCGCGGATGTCCTTGTCGACGCGCTCGAGCTCGACGTTCGCGGCCTGCAACTTGGAGATCTCCTCCTCCTTGGCGACGAGGTTGCGGAGGATGGCCTCATGGCGGGCCTTGGCGTTCTCCAGGGCCGCGCGGCGGGATTTGACGGCCTGAGCGACCGCTTCCTTGAGCTGCCGCTCGACCTGATTGAGGGCCTCGCGTTCGGCGATGAGTTTCGGGTGCTGGTCGGTGAGCTCCTCCATCATCTGGCTGATGCGGACCTTCGAAGCGCTGAGGGCCGTCTGGACGACGGCGACGTCGGTGTCGGCGCGGATCTGCGGGATGTCGCCGACGGGGCGACCGGACTGCTCGTAGCTGGCGATGACCGCCACGAGGATCTCATTCTCGTCGATCTGCTTGCGGGTCTCCTCGCGGTCCTTGACGAGCACGGAACGCTCGGTGGTCAGGGTGTTGGTGTCCTTGGCGATCGAAAGAAGCTTCTGGTTCTTGATGAGCTCGTTCTTCTGCTCGTAGAGGCGGCGGACCTTGTCGTCGAGGGTCTCGATCTCGATGCGGGCCTTCTCCACGAGCGGATTGGTGACCATCAGGCGGTCATCTTCGCTGTATTTCTGGATGGACTCGCAGAACAGCCGGGCGACCTGGCGGGCGAGGTCGCGGTTCGGGTGGGTGAAGTCGACGTTGATGACGAGGGTCTGGCGCTGCGGGGTGATCCCGCGCTGCTTGGCGAAGACTTCCTGCTCGGTGAGCGGACCCGAGAAGATGTTACCGGCCTGGTAGGGCTCGAGGACGAGCTTGCGTTCCGCCGTGGTGAGACGACGCGAGACGCCCTCGATGATGTTCGCGCTGCGCATCGCCTCGACCGCCGTGAAGAAGTCGTCGTTGGAGACGATCTTGAAATTATCATCGGCCGCCGAGGAACCGCCGTTGATGTTCGGGGCCAGGCGGAAGACGCGGAGCCGGCCGGTGGCGCGATACTCCGCGGTGGTATTGAAAGTATTGAGCAGGGCGAGCGTCAGGAAGACGAGCGCGGCGAGGATGACCCACCAGTAGCGCTCCCGCAGCATGAGCAGGTAGCCCATGATCGGGTTGGCCGATCCGCCCCGCGGGGCGGTGCCGTAGGAACCGTAGCCGTAACCCTGCCCTTGGCCGGCGCCGTAGCCGCCGTAGCCATACGAACCATAGCCACGGGAGCCGCCGCGGGCGGGTTCAGGCGGGCGGCCTGCGGAAGCGGGATCGGGCGTGGACATGTGGGCTCAGATGCGGCTGTCGCGGACGTAGATCTGGTCCTCGTCCTCGAGGACGAAATCCGGCTCGTCGCCGTCGTCGATGCGACGGACGTCTTTGGTGATGACCATCGGCGCCCCCGGGCGGTTGCGCTTGATGGTGACTTCCGAGCGGTTGCCGCGCGGCAGGACGCCGCCGGCCATCGCGAGGGCGCGGCCGAGGGTGAGGGTCTCTTCGGGCGGGATCGAAACGGGGCCGGGCTTGCCGACGTAGCCCGAGACATATACGCGGCGTTCGGCGTAACTGACGATGGAGATGGCCACCTGCGGCTTCTTGAAGAACTGACGGAACTGGTTGGCGAGTTCGACCTGCGCCTGCGTGAGCGTGAGTCCGGCGACGGGCACCAGCTTCTTCAGGAAGGGAATGTCGACGGTGCCGTCGGAATTGATGCGTCGCTCGATCTGCGTGTCAGGCTGATTGATGACGAGGATGCGGACGAAGTCGCGCGGGCGGAGGCGGTAACTGTTCTGACCGTCGGCCGGGTCGGCCTGCACTGTCGGCGTCGCGACGACGTAATCCGCGGGTGCGGCGACCGGCTTCACGGCTTCGGCCGAGACGGCCGCGGGGGCGTAGGCGGCGGCGACCGGTTCGGAAGCGCCGGCACCGATGGTGAGCACGTTCTCGGGCTCGAGGGCGCCGGAGGAGAAGCCCGCGCCGTCAGAAGCCGCGCAGGCCGTAAGGAGCAAGGCGAGGCAGCCGACTCCGAGCAGGCGATGAAGGGCGGAAGTCATAAGAGGACTGTAAGCAGGAAGCCGGGCCGGGTCAATCGGTCCCGCAGGGGGCGGGAGGTCGGCAGGGCCCGTAAAGACATCGCCCGGCTCCCTCAAGGAAGCCAGGCGACGGCCGGGCGGACGGAGACTTGGCGGCATGCCGGGCGCCCTTCCCTGCCGCTTAGTAGCGGAAGGCGGCGGACACCGA
>JBILHF010000115.1:0-4392 GCA_044350605.1 Opitutales bacterium | reverse complement strand
CCGGTGTTCCATCGGTATGCGCTTCCCTGCCCTGCTCTGCTTCCTCCTCGCCTCACTCCCGCTCTTCGCGGCTGACGAGAAGAAGCCCGAAGTCCCCGCGACCAAGCCGGCGGAGAAGCCGGCGGAGCCGGCGGTCAAAAAGAAGAAGAAGGGCCTTGAAGCCCCGGAGATCCCG
Source organism: Opitutales bacterium (assembly GCA_044350605.1). GTDB lineage: Bacteria > Verrucomicrobiota > Verrucomicrobiia > Opitutales > UBA953 > UBA953. The sequence goes on along the minus strand of JBILHF010000115.1, from coordinate 4,217 downwards.
GCCGGCGTCTCGCTCGTGGACGGCGTCAAGCTCCAGGAAGCCTGGCTGAAGGCGGAGTCAGACGAAGAATTCAAAGCCGCCGTAGCCAAGCTCGGTGGCGCCGGCGAGAAGCCGAAGAAGAGCAAGGGCGAGAAGAAGGAAGGCGGAGCCCGCGACGCCAAGGAAGCCCGCGAGGCCATCGATGCCGCCCGCGTGAAGGCGATGCAGAAGGCCGAGCCTGGCCTGAAGGTCGACGTCATCCGCGACTACGTCGCCTCGACCCATCAGAAGCGCCAGGACGTCGCCGGAAAGCCGAAGAAGAAGTGACACCGCCGCGAAGCGGCGGTGAGGATCAGGGCTTGGGCTCGAGCTAGGGCTAGATAAGTTGATCCGTTGGCCGGTTGGCCAGGGATTGATTGGCTCAAAGGGAGACCGGAGAGCGGATGATTGGCGGGGGAGCCGTTTTCAGGTCTCGGGTCTCGGCGATCGGCTACCTGGTTCGGGTGCAGGTTCGGGAAATCTGTCCTCTGTCATCTGTCATCGATTCAGTCCTCCATGCAGCAGCAGCTATGTCGTGACGCGGTCCCGACCCTACCCAGCGCGGCGGAGCCGCGAGGTGGAAGCGGTTAGCGGTTAGCGGTTGGGAACACAGCCGAGGCAAACTAGGGCAGCACGTGGTGCTGCCCTACCCCGAGGCAAGCACTCCCCCTAGACTCGATACTCTATACTCCATACTCTTTGCGTGTCTCATCCATCCGCCAAAACCTTTCTCGGTTCCCGGTGTATCACTCCCATGCGCCTCCTTTCCCTGCTCGCCCTCGCCCTCCTCGCGCCCTGCGTCCAGGCGGCCGATGAACCCGAAGCCAAGCCCGCGAAGAAAGTCGCCCGCCCCGGCGCCGGGTTCCCCGAAAGCGTGGCCGGCGTCCCGGACGAACAGTTCGCCAAGATCCGCCGCGCGCTCATGGCGACCTACGCCGACCCGGCCATCGCCGCCGCGCGCAAACGCCTCGCCGACCTCAAGGAGCGGAGCCGCTTCGTCAAGGGCCGCAACGAGGCCGAAGACCTCCGGCTGGAGTTCGAAGCCGGACGCGACGCGATGGTGAAGGCCACGCTCGAGGCCGTGCAGAAATTCGACCCCGCCATCGAGAAAGACCCGCTGGTGCTCACCCTTAACGCCGTCGAGGAACTGATCAAGAAGCGCGGACAGGAAGCCGCCAAGGCCGCGCAGGCCAAGGCCAGCGAAGCCGAACGCGCCGCCGCCAAGGAGAACAAGGACGCCAAAGCCGCCGAAGCGCCCGCCGCCGAAGCGAAGCCCGAAGCGCCCAAGGCGCCAACCCCCGCCGAACTGCTCGCCGACGTCGAAGGCGTCTCCGCCGAGGACATGCGCAAGTTCCGCCTGGCCGCCCTCAAGGCCCAGCGCGACCCGAAGCTCAAGGAGCTCAAGGCCAAGCAGACGCAGCTCCGCAAGGAAGCCGAATTCCTTTCACCGGAAGAGAAGAAGAACCTCCGAGGCGAATTCGAAGCGTTGCAGGCCGACATGCGCAAGGCGCAGGAAGCCGCCCTCGCCGAGGCGGCGCCTTCCCTCTCGAAGGAAACCATCGTCACGATCCTCAACGTCGTCGAAGACCGCGCCCGGCAGGCCGCCGCCAAAGCGGGTCCGAAGGGCGGCACCAAAACCCCGCTGAAGCCCTTCCCGTTCGGGGAGAAGAAATAGTCGGAAGAGGACTGAGTTGATGACTGAATAGAGGGCTGAATGGAGGGCTGAATGGACGAGGTGTAGGCGGTTGGAGAAAGACAAGGCGCCGAAACAGACTGGGGTCGGAGGCATTCTCGGGTCACAGGTCTCGGCTGCAGGTACGGATACGGGATCAGGTTCGGAAATCAGGCCTAGGCCCCGCACCTGAACCACCCACCAGATGCATGCGTTGCTGGCACTAGCCCCCACCCTGGCCCATTTTAGCCCAACTTCTTGCCTGCCGCGGGGTTACCTTTGAAACCCCATACCCATGAAAAAACTCTTCCCCCTCCTCCTTGCCGCTGCCGTCGGTTCGGCCGCTACCTATTTCGTCATGGACGCCAAATCGTCGTCCGACCAGAAGCCGGCCGCCGCGGTCGTCGCCGAGAAGAGCCCCACTCCCAGCCCCGCGTTCGCCGGCCAGGCCACGGCAGCGGATCCCGCCCGCAAGGACGGCGCCCCGAAGTTCGGCGGCAAGACCGGCGGCATCCTGCCCGAAGAGATCGAAGGCGTCACGCCGGAGCAGCTCAACAAGTGCAAGGTCGCGATGTTCAAGGCTTTCCAGGATGACGGCGTCAAGGCCGCGCGCGAAAAACTGAACGAACTCCGCAAGGAGGCCGAGTATGCTTCCGACGACGAGAAGAAGAACCTCCGTCCGCAGTTCGAAGAAGCCATGGCTGACATCCGCAAAGCCACCAAAGAAGCCATCCTCGCCGCCGATGACGAAGTTACCGGCGACGTCGTCGACAAGGTCTTGGATGTCGTCGAAGAACGCATGAAACAGCGCGGCGGCCAAGGCTTCAAGAAGGGCAAGAAGTGACGCAGCAACGCGCCCGGGAAGCTGGCTGAGTCGATGACGGAGGACTGCATGGATCAGGTTTAGGCGGCCGGCGGTAAGCGGTTGGCGGTTGGAGAAAGACAAGGCGCCGAAGCAGACAAGGACCGGAGGTATTCTCGGGTCACAGGTCTCAGCTGCAGGTACGGGTACAGGTCGGGAATCAGGCCCGGGACCTGAACCTGATCCTGAACACCCGTACTAGATAGCCGCCGGCCGAGACCTGAGACCTGGAGTGTTTCGCCCAACCGCCAACCGCTTACCGCTAACACCCGTCAAGGGTAGGGCGGTCATTGCCATGACCGCCGTTCGAGGACGCACGTGCGAGCACCGGGCATAATCTTCGACCATACCAACCTCCGTCCGCCCACGGACGTGATGGTGATCACGTCCCTACCTCGAGGCATTAACTCAAAGGGAGACCGGAAACCGGATGATTGGCTGGGGGATCCGTTTTAGCACTGCCATCCGTCATCGATTCAGTCCTCTGTCATCGATCCTCACTTCACCTTCTCAAACACTTCCTTCAACTCGGCGTCCGTGAGCGGGCGGTCCCAGAGGAGGAAGCGGGCGATCTCGCCGTCGAAGGATTCCTTGCCGGGATGCTGGATCGCGTCGCGTTCCTGGCCGATCGCGAGTTTCGAGGCGTCGGCCTTGGGGTTGACGGGGAAGCGCGCGGTCGCGCAGGGCTTGAGATCGTTGACGAAAAATTCGAGTGCGACCTCGATCTGTCCGGCGCCCATGCGTCCGGCCAGGAAATGGAAACGCCCTTCCTCCAGCTTCGGCCCGACCAGTTTGGGATTATTGACGTCGAAGCGGCCGAAGGTGAGTCCATTACGCCCGCCCCACCAGACGGTGTTGTCGTCATCGAGGCAGCCCCAGAGGCCTTCGTATTTCTGGCCGTTACGCAGATTGCCGAAAAAAGAATTCACGTCCTTCAGGCCGACGCGCTGCGGGTAGACCTTGATGACCGCGACCCACGTGCAGCCTGAGCCGCGGATGAGTCCGTCAAAGGCCGACTCATCATGACAGACCAGTTCCTGCTGACGGAACGAGAGAGCCGCGCGGGGTTCCTTCACGACTGACGGCAGACCCGAGGTCGGCTCCGTGCGTCCCTTCGGCTGACCGACGAACGCACGAGTCGCATCCGGCCCCGCTTGATTCGACCACACGGTCACGCGTCCTTGCGCATCGAGCGTCACGCCCTTGGCGGCATCCAGGTCGACCAGGAGACCAGCCGAAGGAATATCAGCGGCCAAGCAGGAGACGGCACAGAGCGAAGCAATCAGGCGGAAGATCATGGGGAGGGCTGTATTGAGGACTGAGTTGAGGGCTGAATCGAGGGCTGAATGGACCAGGTGTAGGCGGCTGACGGCTAGCGGTTGGCGGTTAGAGAAAGACAAGGCGCCGAAACGGACTGGGACCGGAGGCATTCTCGGGTCACAGGTCTCGGCTGCAGGTACGGGTACAGGCACAGGTTCGGGAATCAGGCCCGGGACCTGGACCTGAACCTGAATACCCGGACCAGATACCCGATGGCCGAGACCTGAGACCTGAAAACGATTTGTCCACCCCAGCCAATCATCCGGCAGGCATCATCCATTCAGTCCTCAATTCAGTCCTCCATGCAGCAGCAGCTATGTCGTGACGCGGTCCCGACCCTACCCA
>JBILHF010000113.1:0-4401 GCA_044350605.1 Opitutales bacterium | reverse complement strand
CGTGACGCCGTCGGTGAACTTCGCGAGGGCGTCGGGCTTGGCGGTGAGGAAATCCCAGGTGAGGCTCTTGTTGCGGTTCGCCTTGGCGATCTGTCCGTCGAGCGTCCCGAGTTGATGGAGCGCCGCGGCGACGGCCTGTCCGTCAGCGTCGCTGAGTCCGCCGAGGATGGCGCAGCCGGCGGCGAAGTCGGTCTTGGCGTTCGCGGCGAAGCCCCAGGCCTGCGCGAGTCCCGCCGCCATCGGCAGCCAGGACGTCGGCCAAGGTTGGTGATGACCGTTATCGCCCCAAGTGGTGAGCAGGATGCCGCGCGCTTCGTGCCGCACGGCGGCGCCGACGGCTTCGGCCTGATTCGTCAGCGCGTTGTCGAGGCGGCCGGTGAAGCTCTGCCACGCGCTGGTGCCCGGTGCGACGAGGTAGTTGCGGCCGAGTTCGCGGAGTCGTCCGCACTGTTCCTTGAAAGGATGGCCGGCGTCGTAGCCCCACACGACCGGCACGGCGTCGGCCGGCGCGTCCTGCGCGAGCGCGAGGTCTTCGAGGAGGATGTCGCCCCAGAACTGCACGGTGCGGCCGCGGTCACGTCCGAGGGCGCAGAGCGGTTTGAGGTGATCCAGATAGACGCGATGCTTGCCGCGTTCGGCCACGGCCTGCTTGCTGAAGCCTTGGCCGAGTTCCCACGGTTCGTCGCCACCGATGTTCACCTGGCGGCTGCGGAAATTCGGGAGGTAGTCGTCGAGGAGGCCCGCCACGAAGTCGAGCGAGCCTTGGTCGGGACGCAGCGTGCCGGGGAATTCCTTGAACTGTCCGGTCAGCGGATGGATCCAGCCTTCGGGACATTCGGCCATCGCGCGGTAGCGTGGATGACGGAGCCACCGCTCCATGTGGCCGAAGGTGTTGAGGTTCGGGACGAGTTCGATGCCGACCTCCGCGCACGCGTCGTCGAGCTCGCGGATCTCCGCCGGCGTCAGCGGGGAGGCGTCTTTCCAAGCGTCTTCATGTCCGCGGAAGGCGAAGGCGTGTTCGATATAGAGCTGGAGCTGGTTGACGCGCAGCCGGCCCAGCGCGCGGACGAGCGCGAGGAGTTCGGCCTGCGTGGGCACGCGCGTGCGCGAGACATCGAGCATGAAGCCGCGCACGGGCAGGTCCGGCGAGTCGGTGATCTCGAGGTGCGGGAGCTCGTCCGGGTATTGCGCCGCGATCTGCCGGAGCGTCTGCGCGCCGTAGAGCACGCCATGCGCGTCACCGGCGTTGAGGCGCACGCCGCTCGCGAGGATTTCGATGTGGTAGCCTTCGGCACCCCGCTCAGGTTTGTGGACGATCCGGCAGGCGCCTTCGGCCGGACCGGCTAAGGCCGCGTGGGCTTCGGCCATGGTCTTCGGGAGACTCTCTATGAAGGCGGCCGTCGGGTGGGGCATGGCAGGCACCTTGAGCCAGCCTCCACGGAGGGTCAGTTCCCTCGGACGGGGGAAGAACTTGAGCACCGGGAGGGCCATGGCACGAGGGTTAGCCCCCGCGGGCCGACGGGCAAGACGCTAAGATGGGTCCGGAAAGCTCGCTTCCCGCTTGGAACAATCGTCCGACCGCCTACATCTTATGCCCCTACCCCGCATACCCATGGCACGCTCATCCCTTGGACTCTTCCTCTTCGCCGCGGCCGCCCAGGCCGTGCCGGAAGGGTTCGTCATCCGCGAGTTCCTCGGCAACGCCCAGGTGCCTGAGATCTATCCGACCGCCGTGGCGGCCGCCGCCAATGGCGACGTCTACGTCTCCTCGGACAAGAACGGCTCGCTCGGCCACGTCCCGGGCATGGGTCGCATCCTGATCGCCCGCGACACCAAGGGCGCCGGCGTCGCCGACCAGGTCATCGAATACACCAAGGTCGAAAGCCCCCGCGGCGGCCACTTCGTCGGCGGCGTCTTCTACCTCGTCCACCCGCCCTTCCTCTCCAAGTTCCAGGACAAGGACGGCGACGGTAAGGCTGATTACAACACCGAGCGCACGCTCCTCGTCGACGGTCTCGGCGGCGGCATCGAGCACCCCCGCGGCGCCGACCACACCACCAACGGCGCCCGCATGGGCATCGACGGCTGGCTCTACATCGCCGTCGGCGACTTCGGCGCCGGCCTCCTGCGCGACAACGACGGCGCCATCGGCCTCGGCGACAAGAAGCGCGTCACCCTCTACGGCGGCGGCGTCATGCGCGTGCGTCCCGACGGCACCGAGCTCGAGAACTACACTGTGATGACCCGCAACATCTGCGACGTCGCGATCTCGCCGACCCTCGACCTATTCTCCCGCGACAACACCAACGACGGCAAGGGCTGGAACACCCGTTTCCACCACTTCACCTCGCTGGCCGACGCTGGCTACCCGCGTCTGTATAAGAACTTCGCCGACGAGATCTCCCATCCCCTCGCTGACTACGGCGGCGGTTCCGGCACCGGCGGCCTCTACCTGAGCGAGCCCGGCTTCCCCGGTGATTTCGGCGAATCCCTCTTCACCTGCGATTGGACGACCGGCACGCTGCACCGCCACCCGATCACCCGCTTCGAGTCCACCTTCGTGGCCAAGCAGGAGACCTTCGAGAAGGTCGCCAAGGCCACCGACTTCGACGTCGACGGCAACTCCCGCCTCTTCCTCGCCGACTGGCGCGGCGGCGGTTTCAGCTACCTCGGCAACAACAAGCCGAAGACCAAGAAGGTCATGAAGGACGGCAAGGAAGTCGAAGAGCCGATCTACTACCCGAACGGAACCGTCCAGATCATCACCGCCAAGGACGTGAAGCCCAACGTCTACGTCGATGTCACCAAGCTCTCCGACGCCGACCTCGTGAAGCAGCTCTCCTCGAAGTCCGCCGTCCAGCGCCTTGAGACCCAGCGTCAGATCCTCGACCGCGCCAAGCCCGCGCTCGGCGAGCCCGTCCTCGCGATCGCGCAGTCCGGCTCCGAGCACCTCTACGCCCGCGTCGCCGCGATCTTCACCTATAAGCAGCTCCTCGGCGCCAAGGCCAACGCCGGCCTCGCCGGTCTCGCCAAAGACGCCGCCGTCCGCGAGTTCGCCCTGCGCGCGCTCGCCGACCGCACCACGCAGCTCGAAGGCGTGCCCGTGCAGCTGTTCGTCGACGCGCTGAAGGATGCTGATCCGCGCGTCCGCCTCCAGGCCCTCATCGGTCTCCAGCGCCTCGGTGCCAAGGACGCCGCCCCGGCCATCCTCGCCGCCGCCGGCTCGTGGCCGGCCGACGAGTCGAAGCTCGGCGAAGGCGAGCACTACCGCCTCCCGCACACCGCCATCGCGGCCCTCCGCAGTCTCGGCAACGCCCAGGCCTGCCTCGCCGCGCTCGCCGATCCGGCCCAGCGTTTCGTCGCCTTCCGCGCGCTGCAGGGCATCCACTCCGACGAAGCCGTCGACGGCCTCATCGCCCTCAGCCTGAGCGGCGACGAATCCGTCCGCTTCGGCGCGGTCTCCGCGCTCGCCCGCCTCTACCACGTCGAGAAGCCCTGGAACTACAAGGACTGGTGGAGCACCCGCCCCGACGACCGCGGTCCGTATTTCGAACCGGCCGCCTGGTCCGCCACGCCGCGCATCCACAAGGGCATCGAAGCCGCCTACGCCAAGCTGCCGGGCAACCTGCGCATGGCCTCGCTCGAGATCCTCGCCAAGAACCGCATCGCGATCACCGACCTCAAGCTCGAAGGCCTCGACCCGCTCCGCCTCGCCATGGCTACGCAGACCCTGCGTCCGGCTGATCAGGCTTTGCTCGTCGACGCCGCGCTCCAGTCTTCCCGTAAGTGGGAAGAGCGCCTCGACTGCTACAAGGCGCTCCTGAAGGTCGAAGGTGACGCCGGCCTCGAGCCGCGCGTGAAGGTCCTCGCCGTCTGGTCCAAGGACGCCCAGGCGCCCGCCTCCGCCACGCAGGCCATCAATGACTTCATCTATGAGGCCGAACGCGGCAACCAGGTGAACAAGCTCCGCGCGATGGCCAACAAGGCCGAAGACGCGGCCTCCACGATCCTCTGGAAGGCCTTGCTCAACGTCCTCAGCAGCCCGCTCACCAAGGAGCAGCAGAAGAAGGCCGTCCGCGGCCACGTGGACAAGAATCCGCGCGACCTCGGTTTCTTCCACGCCATCGCCGACCTCGGCCTCACCGGCTTCGACAAGCAGCTCCAGGAAGGCATGAAGGGCGACAACGTCCTCCAGATCAACGCCGCCAAGGCCGCGCTCGCCGCAGGTAAGCTCGCCGCCGCCAGCAAGGGCAAGAAGATCGCCCAGCTCGACGCCAAGGTCGTCGCGACCGCCGCCCTCAAGGGCCGTGGCAACGTGAAGAACGGCCAGCGCCTGTTCACCCAGCAGGGTTGCGTGGCCTGCCACGCCGTCGACCTCGCCGCCGAGCAGAAGGGCCCGTA
>JBILHF010000112.1:0-4432 GCA_044350605.1 Opitutales bacterium | reverse complement strand
CGATGGTCTCCGGCGCGAGGATCTTCACGGCGACGCCCTCGGCCTTGGGGAGCTTCTCCTCGTGCGGGGCGGCGTCTTCCGGCGCGTTCTCGAACGCCCAGGTGAAATCAGGTCCGTCTTCGTCGGCGGTGTCCGCCGTCACGAGCTCGAGGATCTGGCCGCGCTCCACGGCCTTGCGGCGTAGGGTCTGCAGCAGCGCCATGAGGGCGTCCTCCGGGTCCGAACGCGCGGTGCCCTTGAGGAGCTGCGCCGATCCGCCCACGAGCACGGCCGCCAGCATGCTGATCAGGCCGAGGACGAGCAGCGTCTCCAGTAAGGTGAAGCCGCGGCGCCCCGGCTGGCCGGATCGATGCTGCGCGTCCGGCTTCACCAGTTGCCGATGTCGTCTTCGGTGTCCGGCTTCTTGTCGCGGCCCGACGAGAAGAGGTCGTAGCTCTCGGTGTTCTTGGTGCCCGGGTAGCGGTATTGGTATTCCTGGTTCCAAGGATCGAGCGGCGCGCGTCCGCCCTTGGCGTCCATGTAAGGTCCGCGCCACTTGTCCGACTTGCCTTCCGGCGCGCTGATGAGGGCCTTGATGCCTTCTTCGGTCGACGGATAGTCGCCTAGGTCGATGCGGTAACGGACGAGCGAGGTCTTGAGCGACTCGTTGACGAAGAGCTTGGCGACGCCTTCCTGGCTCTGGCCGAGGATCTTGTCGGTGTTCGTGACGGCGAGGCCGACGAGCATGCCGACGATCGCGACGGCGATCAGGATCTCGAGCAGGGTGAAGCCCTTGCGGAGACGGCGGGCGGTGGTTTTCTGGACGGTGGTCATGGAGGGAAGTTCAGCGGACCTTGGGGGTCTTGGGGGGCTTGGTGGTCGTCGGCGCCGCGGTCGGCGTCTTCGGGGTCTTGTCGTTCGTCGTGGCGTCGCCGCGCGTGCGTCCGTCGGTCGCGCCGTCAGGACCGCGGCCCTTGCTGAAGCGATCGCGCATCTGCTGGCGGAAGGCTTCGACTTGCTCCGGCGTCAGGTTTTGCGGCATGCCGCCGGTCGGGCCGCCGCCGACGCTCGTCGACGGAGCCGCCGCGGCCGAGACGGCCGCGAGCTGCGCGGGGCTCGGGCCTTTGTAAGTCATGACGACGGCCTGGTGGAGCGCCATCTGCTGGGGCTGCCCGCCGTTGTCGACGGTGAGGGTCTCGTTCACGGCGTCGAAGCCTTTGATGACGACGGGGACGTTCGTCGAAGGCGCTTCGCCTTCGGCCACCCAACTCGACTGCTTGGTCAGGGTATTATAGATGCTGTAGTAGTTCACGCCGCCTTCGGCATACATGCCGCGGAACTCCAAGGTGCTCGGGGCCGCGCCCGGTCCGGTCGCGGCGCCGGTGCCGCCGAACGGCGAGTTCTTGGTCAGGCCTTCGAGGTCCAAAGCGAACGCCGGGAGGCCACCCAAGATCGCCGCCATGAGCAGGGCAGAAGTGGGTCGGGTAAAGGGACGCATCTTATGAAGGGGAGAGGGGGTAATCTTGAAACACCAAGCCGAGGCTTAGGTTGCCAATTTAGTGCCCTATCTTGGGGGGCGAGAGGCCTTGAATCGAGGCATAATGGCCTTTCATGGGGGGCTTTGCCCGTTTTCGGACCTGAAACACCCTCAACGGCTCTTTTTTCAATTATAATCAATTAAACACCAATTAGTTACGCATTTTTACCATACTTTTACATCTTTTTGACGGATTAGGCCTTTGGTTTGCAACCTTACCCGGTCGGTTTTGTCTGTTTCCTAGATGCTGCTCTCGGCCCGCCAGTTGGTTCGGCCTTCCCCGTTCGTCGCCGTTTTCGGGGTGGTCGCCTGCGTCTGGTCCGCCGCCGCCATCGCCCAGGATTTCCAGAAGGACATCGTGCCGTTCCTGGACAAGTATTGCTACGAGTGCCACGACGCCGAACTCGAGAAGGGGCACCTCAATCTCGAGGCCTTCAAGGACGACTCCCGCTTCTTCCGCGATCAGCGCGTGTGGCGCGAGGTGGTCAACCAGGTCACCTCCGGCGAGATGCCCCCGGCGAAGAAGAAGACCCGCCCTTCTTCCGCCGAGGTCGAGGCCCTCCAGACTTCCGTCCATAAGCTGCTCGCCGCCGCCATCGCGAAGTCGAAGACCGACCCGGGCGACGTGACGATCCGTCGCCTCAACCGCGCGGAGTTCAACCACACGATCCGCGACCTCTGCTTCCTCGACGAGAATTTCTCCGCCGACTTCCCAGCCGACGACACGGGCTACGGCTTTGACAACATCGGCGACGTGCTGACGTTCTCGCCCGTCCACCTCGAGCGCTTCCTGTCCGTCGGCGAAGCCATCGCCGCCAAGGCGATGCCGACCAAGCCCACCGAACTCGAAGGCACGGGCTTCGCGATGATGGACATGCAGCCGAAGGGGAAGCGTGATAGCCAGCAGCGCTACTTCGATCCAGCCCCCTACCTGACGGGTCCGATGACGGCTTCGCGTGACGGTGATTACGTGATCTCCGTGGCGCTCCGCTCCACGGGCGCGTCTGGCGATCCGCCCCCGAAGGTCGGCTTCGTCGTCGACGGCCGCGAGGTCGGGTCCTACCAGTTCAAGAACGTGAAGAAGACCGAAGTGGCCGAGGCGAAGGTCAAGCTAAAGGCCGGACCGCACGAGTTCACGCTGAAGTGGCTCAACCCGCCCGCGAAGATCCCCGGCAACGCCCGCACGCTCTCCGGTCTCCGCCTCCGTTTGCTCGGCCCGGCCGACACGCGCACCGAACTCCAACGCCGCCTGGCCGTCGTCATCGGCAGCACGACCGGCGAAGCCCGCGCCCGCCTCGTCGCCAATTCCTTCGTGAGCCGCGCCTTCCGCCGCCCGGCCACGCCCGCCGAGATTACCCGCTACGTGAAGGTCTTCGTCGAGGGCGAGAAGAACGGTGGCAACTGGGAGTCCGGCGCGCAGGCGATGATCGCGGTCGTGCTGGCTTCGCCGAAATTCATCTTCCGCGCCGAGCAGGACGAGACCCCGACGGCCAAGGACGCGCATCCGATCAGCGAGTTCGCCCTGGCTTCGCGCCTCAGCTATTTCCTCTGGGGCTCGATGCCCGACGACGAGCTCTTCCAGCTGGCCTACGCGAAGAAGCTCTCGGCCAACCTCGAAGCCCAGGCCCGTCGCCTGCTCAAGGATCCGCGTTCCCGCTATCTGACCGAAGGCTTCGGCCTGCAGTGGCTGCAGCTCCGCCAGCTCTCCACGGTCTCGCCCGATCCGATGATGTTCCCGGGCTTCAATGACGCGGTGCGCACGTCGATGATCAAGGAGACGGAACTCTTCTTCGCCGAGATCGTCCGCGAAGACCGCAGCGTGCTCGACCTGATCGACGCCGACTTCACCTACCTCGACCGCAATCTGTCCGATTTCTACGGCATCCCGGTCGACCTCCCCCGCGGCCGCGGCCCTTCCCCGTTCGTCCGCGTGACGTTGCCCAAGGGCGAACGCGGCGGCATCCTCACGCACGCGTCGATCCTCACGGCGACTTCCAACCCGACGCGCACGTCGCCGGTCAAGCGCGGCAAGTGGATCCTGGAACAGATCCTCGGGTCGCCGCCGCCGCCCGCGCCGCCCTCCGTCCCGACCCTCGAAGGCCAGCAGCTCAAGGGCAACCTCCGTCAGCGCATGGAGCAGCATCGCGCGGATCCGGCCTGCGCTTCCTGTCACTCGCGCATGGATGCCATCGGTTTCGCGTTCGAGAAGTTCGATGCGGTCGGCCAGATCCGCCAGAAAGACGAAGGCCAGCCGATCGACCCCTCCGGCAAGCTGCCCGACGGTCGCTCCTTCGCCGGCGCGGGTGAGCTCAAGAAGCTGCTCCTCGCCGACAAGGAGAAGGTGGTTCGCAACCTCTCCTCGAAGCTCCTCACGTTCGGCCTCGGACGGGGCCTCGATTACTACGACGGCCCGGCGGTCGATAAGATCACCGAAGCGGCCCTCAAGGCCGACGGCCGTTTCTCGGCCTTGGTCCTGGGCGTGGTCCAGAGCGAACCTTTCCGCCTCCGCCGGGGAACTTCCCAGGTTGAAGGCGGGTCACAACCTGCTAAGAAGTAAGCACCCCGCCATGTCGTCCGATCTCCTCCATCGCCGCACGGTCCTCAAAGGACTGGGCACCGTCATGGCGCTGCCGTGGCTTGAGGCGATGGGTCTCCAGACTGGTTGGGCCGCCGGCAATACGCCGACCAAACAGGCCGCGCCGAACCGCATGGCGATCCTGTACGTCCCCAACGGCGTGAACATGGACGGCTGGCGCGTCGGCTCCGAAGGCGCCCTGCCTTCCAAGCTCCCCGCGATCCTCGCGCCCCTCGCGGCGCACAAGTCCGACTTCTCGGTGCTCACCGGCCTCACGGCCGACAAGGCCCGCGCCAACGGTGACGGCGGCGGCGACCACGCGCGCGCGATGGCCGCCTTCC
>JBILHF010000111.1:0-4447 GCA_044350605.1 Opitutales bacterium | reverse complement strand
GGAAGGCGGCCATCGCGCGCGCGTGGTCGCCGCCGCCGTCACCGTTGGCGCGGGCCTTGTCGGCCGTGAGGCCGGTGAGCACCGAGAAGTCGGACTTGTGCGCCGCGAGGGGCGCGAGGATCGCGGGCAGCTTGGAAGGCAGGGCGCCTTCGGAGCCGACGCGCCAGCCGTCCATATTCACGCCGTTGGGGACGTACAGGATCGCCATGCGGTTCGGCGCGGCCTGTTTGGTCGGCGTATTGCCGGCGGCCCAACCGGTCTGGAGACCCATCGCCTCAAGCCACGGCAGCGCCATGACGGTGCCCAGTCCTTTGAGGACCGTGCGGCGATGGAGGAGGTCGGACTTCATGGCGGGGTGCTTACTTCTTCTTAGATGATTCTGACCCGCCTTCAACCTGAGATGTTCCCCGGCGGAGGCGGAAAGGGTCGCTCTGGACGACGCCGAGGACCAGGGCCGAGAAGCGGCTGTCGGCTTTGAGGGCGGATTCCGTGATCTTATCGACCGCCGGGCCGTCGTAATAATCGAGGCCCCGTCCGAGGCCGAACGTGAGGAGCTTCGAGGAAAGGTTACGGACCACCTTCTCCTTGTCGGCGAGGAGCAGCTTCTTCAGTTCACCCGCGCCGGCGAAGGAGCGACCGTCGGGCAGCTTGCCGGAGGGGTCGATCGGCTGGCCTTCGTCTTTCTGGCGGATCTGGCCGACCGCATCGAATTTCTCGAACGCGAAACCGATGGCATCCATGCGCGAGTGACAGGAAGCGCAGGCCGGATCCGCGCGATGCTGCTCCATGCGCTGACGCAGGTTACCCTTGAGCTGCTGGCCTTCGAGGGTCGGGACGGAGGGCGGCGCGGGCGGCGGCGGCGAACCGAGGATCTGTTCCAGGATCCACTTGCCGCGCTTGACCGGCGACGTGCGCGTCGGATTGGAAGTCGCCGTGAGGATCGACGCGTGCGTGAGGATGCCGCCGCGTTCGCCCTTGGGCAACGTCACACGGACGAACGGCGAAGGCCCGCGGCCGCGCGGGAGGTCGACCGGGATGCCGTAGAAGGCGGAGAGATTGCGGTCGAGGTAGGTGAAGTCGGCGTCGATCAGGTCGAGCACGCTGCGATCCTCACGGACGATCTCGGCGAAGAAAAGTTCGGTCTCCTTGACCATCGACGTGCGCACCGCGTCGTTGAAGCCCGGGAACATCGTCGGATCGGGCGAGACCGTGGAGAGCTGGCGGAGCTGCAGCCACTGCAGGCCGAAGCCTTCGGTCAGGTAGCGCGAGCGCGGGTCCTTGAGCAGGCGACGGGCCTGGGCTTCGAGGTTGGCCGAGAGCTTCTTCGCGTAGGCCAGCTGGAAGAGCTCGTCGTCGGGCATGGAGCCCCAGAGGAAATAGCTGAGGCGCGAAGCCAGGGCGAACTCGCTGATCGGATGCGCGTCCTTAGCCGTCGGGGTCTCGTCCTGCTCGGCGCGGAAGATGAATTTCGGCGAAGCCAGCACGACCGCGATCATCGCCTGCGCGCCGGACTCCCAGTTGCCGCCGTTCTTCTCGCCCTCGACGAAGACCTTCACGTAGCGGGTGATCTCGGCGGGCGTGGCCGGACGGCGGAAGGCGCGGCTCACGAAGGAATTGGCGACGAGGCGGGCGCGGGCTTCGCCAGTCGTGCTGCCGGCGACGACGGCCAGGCGGCGCTGGAGTTCGGTGCGGGTGTCGCTCGGGCCGAGGAGACGCAGCCGCAAGCCGGAGAGCGTGCGGGCGTTGCCGGGGATCTTCGCGGGCGGGTTAAGCCACTTCAGCGTGAACTCGTGCTGGCCGGCCGTCAGCTTGACCTTGGCTTCGGCCACCTCGGTCTTCTTCACGTTCTTGAACTGATAGGTCCCGACCTCGCGGCCATCGACGAGGAAGGCGACCTTCGGGGGCGGATCACCGGACCCGCCCGTCGAGCGGAGCGCCACCGAGATCACATAGTCGCCATCGCGCGAGGCGGTCATCGGTCCCACGAGATAAGGGGCCGGATCGAAGTAACGCTGCTGGCTGTCGTTCTTCCCGCGTGGCTTCATGTCCATCATCGCGAAGCCCGTGCCCTCGGGTTCGGTCGGCTTGGTCGGCATCGCCTTGGCGGCGATCGCTTCGCCCACGGACAGGAAGCGCTCGAGGTGGACCGGCGAGAACGTCAGCACATCACCGATATTATCGAAGCCGTAGCCCGTGTCGTCGGCCGGGAAGTCGGCGGAGAAGTTCTCGTCAAGGAAGCAGAGGTCGCGGATCGTGTGGTTGAACTCCGCGCGGTTGAGGCGGCGGATCGTCACGTCGCCCGGGTCGGTCTTGGACTTCGCGATGGCGGCGGCGAGCAGCTTATGGACGGAAGTCTGGAGGGCCTCGACCTCGGCGGAAGAAGGGCGGGTCTTCTTCTTCGCCGGGGGCATCTCGCCGGAGGTGACCTGGTTGACCACCTCGCGCCACACGCGCTGATCGCGGAAGAAGCGGGAGTCGTCCTTGAAGGCCTCGAGATTGAGGTGCCCCTTCTCGAGTTCGGCGTCGTGGCACTCGTAGCAATACTTGTCCAGGAACGGCACGATGTCCTTCTGGAAATCCTGGGCGATGGCGGCGGCGGACCAGACGCAGGCGACCACCCCGAAAACGGCGACGAACGGGGAAGGCCGAACCAACTGGCGGGCCGAGAGCAGCATCTAGGAAACAGACAAAACCGACCGGGTAAGGTTGCAAACCAAAGGCCTAATCCGTCAAAAAGATGTAAAAGTATGGTAAAAATGCGTAACTAATTGGTGTTTAATTGATTATAATTGAAAAAAGAGCCGTTGAGGGTGTTTCAGGTCCGAAAACGGGCAAAGCCCCCCATGAAAGGCCATTATGCCTCGATTCAAGGCCTCTCGCCCCCCAAGATAGGGCACTAAATTGGCAACCTAAGCCTCGGCTTGGTGTTTCAAGATTACCCCCTCTCCCCTTCATAAGATGCGTCCCTTTACCCGACCCACTTCTGCCCTGCTCATGGCGGCGATCTTGGGTGGCCTCCCGGCGTTCGCTTTGGACCTCGAAGGCCTGACCAAGAACTCGCCGTTCGGCGGCACCGGCGCCGCGACCGGACCGGGCGCGGCCCCGAGCACCTTGGAGTTCCGCGGCATGTATGCCGAAGGCGGCGTGAACTACTACAGCATCTATAATACCCTGACCAAGCAGTCGAGTTGGGTGGCCGAAGGCGAAGCGCCTTCGACGAACGTCCCCGTCGTCATCAAAGGCTTCGACGCCGTGAACGAGACCCTCACCGTCGACAACGGCGGGCAGCCCCAGCAGATGGCGCTCCACCAGGCCGTCGTCATGACTTACAAAGGCCCGAGCCCCGCGCAGCTCGCGGCCGTCTCGGCCGCGGCGGCTCCGTCGACGAGCGTCGGCGGCGGCCCGACCGGCGGCATGCCGCAAAACCTGACGCCGGAGCAAGTCGAAGCCTTCCGCCAGCAGATGCGCGATCGCTTCAGCAAGGGCCGCGGTCCTGACGGCGCGACCGACGGCCGCACGCGCGGCGACGCCACGACGAACGCCACGACGAACGACAAGACCCCGAAGACGACGAACGCGGCGCCGACGACCACCAAGCCCCCCAAGACCCCCAAGGTCCGCTGAACTTCCCTCCATGACCACCGTCCAGAAAACCACCGCCCGCCGCCTGCGCAAGGGCTTCACCCTGCTCGAGATCCTGATCGCCGTCGCGATCGTCGGCATGCTCGTCGGCCTCGCCGTCACGAACACCGACAAGATCCTCGGCCAGAGTCAGGAAGGCGTCGCCAAGCTCTTCGTCAACGAATCGCTCAAGACTTCGCTCGTGCGTTACCGCATCGACCTCGGCGACTACCCGTCGACCGAAGAAGGCATCAAGGCCCTCATCAGCGCGCCGGAAGGCAAGTCGGACAAGTGGCGCGGACCTTACATGGACGCCAAGGGCGGGCGCGCGCCGCTCGACCCGTGGAACCAGGAATACCAATACCGCTACCCGGGCACCAAGAACACCGAGAGCTACGACCTGTTCTCATCGGGCCGCGACAAGAAGCCGGACACCGAAGACGACATCGGCAACTGGTGAAGTCGGACGCGCAGCATCGATCCGGCCAGCCGGAGCGCCGCGGCTTCACCTTACTGGAGACGCTCCTCGTCCTCGGCCTGATCAGCATGCTGGCGGCCGTGCTCGTGGGCGGATCGGCGCAGCTCCTCAAGGGCACCGCGCGCTCGGATCCGGAGGACGCCCTCATGGCGATGCTGCAGACCCTGCGCCGGAAGGCCGTCGAGCGCGGCCAGATCTTGGAACTTTTCCCCGCGGAGTCAGCCGACGAAGACGGACCTGATTTCACCTGGGCGTTCGAGAACGCGCCGGAAGACGCCGCCCCGCACGAGGAGAAGCTCCCCAAGGCCGAGGGCGTCGCCGTGAAGATCCTCGCGCCGGAGACCATCG
>JBILHF010000172.1:0-2737 GCA_044350605.1 Opitutales bacterium | reverse complement strand
TATCCGTCCGCCAGCCATCCGTAAGCCAGCGGGATGAGCGCGTTGCCGCACAGGCCCATGATCATGAGCGAGGCGCCGGTCTTGGTGAAGCGGCCGAGGCCGTCCAGCGCGAGCGGCCAGATACCTGCCCAGGTCAGCGAGTTCGAGAGGCCGAGGAGCGTGATGCACCAGAGCGAGACATCGGCGGTCAGCCCGAGGAACGTCAGCTGGCCCGGCGCGAAGAGCACGCCGAGCGTGCCGACGACTCCGAGCACCGTGCACGCGCGCAAGGCCGTGACCTGCGAGACCCAACGCGGAATCAACGCCAGCCCGAGGACATAGCCCACGATCATCGCGGCCAGCACGCACCCAGGCAGGATCTTCGCCGCGGCGAGCGGGATGCCCATGGTGTCCGCGTAGCCGATGATGGTATCGACGGCCACGGTCTGCGTGCCGACGTGCAGGAAGATGCCGAAGGCGCCGAGCACGAGTTGCGGAAACTGGAATACGCTGGTCTTGCCCGCGTTGGCTTCCGCGACGTCGTCGGTCTCGTGGTCGGTGTCGATCTCCGGCAGGGGCGACCAGCGCACCAGCAGGCCGAGCACGGCCAGCACGGCCGCGACGCAGGCGTAAGGCATCACCACGCGCCGGATCAGTTCGTCGAGCGCGGCGGCTTTCGCCGCGGGCTCCATTGTCGGCAGCGCCGCGAAGAGCGTGGTGTCCGTGACGCGCAACACGACGGCGGCGAAGAGGATCGGCGCGAGGATGCCGGCGCCTTTGTTGCCGATGCCCATCAGGCTGAAGCGTCGCGCCGCCGAGGCCTGCGGGCCGAGCACGGTGACGTAAGGATTCGCGGCGGTCTGCAGGATCGCGAGACCGGCGCCGAGCGTGAACAATCCGCCGAGGAAGACCGGGTAGGCGCGCGCGTAAGCCGCGGGGATGAAGAGCAGCGCGCCGAGCGACATCACCCAGAAGCCGATCATCATCCCACGCTTGAAGCCGGTCCGGCGGAGCAGCCCCGCGGCCGGCCACGAGAACACGAGGTAGGAGATATAGAACGCGAACGTGACCAGGTAGGCTTCGAAGTGCGTCAGCTCGCAGCCGATCTTGAAGTAGGGGATCAGGATCGCGTTCGCCCACGAGACGAAGCCGAAGATGAAGAACAGCACCGCCACGATCGCGAGCGACACGCGCGTCTGCCCGGGCGTCAGGTCACGGGCATGGACGGAGTCAGGGCGCATGCGCGGGGGTGTGCCTCAGCCTGCGTGGCCTTCCTGCCGGGGCAACCCAAGACCCCCGTGCCCTCGCGACGGTATGCCCCCTCACGCGCCCTCTGGCCAACCGGCCCACTGGTCAACGGGTCAACTAATTCGCGTAAGCGCCCCCTCGCGGCTCCACCGCGCTCAGCGGATGTTCAGGCTGGCGGCGTGGTGCGCTTCGATGGCCTGGTCGATCTCGCGGATATAGCGGTCGACCGAGCGGATGGACTCCGGGCTGAGTTCGGTCGGCAGGATGAAGTTACCTAGGCTTTCAATCGACGTGTTCAGCGGGCGGAGGTGGTCTTTCTCCACCCTGCGGCTGCCATTCTGTTCGATTCGCCGAACCAAGGCACGGTTCGCCGCGGCGACTTTCTGCCCGACGGCTTGGAAGCCGTTCGCCGCGGCTATGAACTGAGCCTTGTCCTTGGCCCGCTGGGCGGCCGTATAGGCGTTCTGGGCTTCCCGCTTCGCGGAGAGCAGGGCATCCCGCTGGCTGGGGATGGCGAAAGCACAGGTGGTGGCGAGGAGCAGGAGGACGAAGGATCTCATGTGGCTCCCTCAATGGGCTCCGCCCCTTCGTCTTCAATGTATATATAAAATAAAAACGAAGGGTCATTATACTCGGCCCGCAGGATACGAAAAAGGCCGCCCGGTCGGGCGGCCTTGTCGCGACATCGGAGTCCAGGCTTACGAGCAACCGCAGCCACCGGAGCCGCAGCCACCCTGCTTCTGGGCGGCCGGTTCTTCGGTGGAGCAGCAACCGCCTTCGGAGCCTTCTTCGGTCGAGCAGCAGCCGCCGCCGGAAGCTTCGCCGGAGCCGCAACCGCCGCCGCCGCAGCAACCACCGGACTGGTGCGGATGGCCGTGGGCGAGTTCGGTCGGCTCAGCCGCGCGGACGGAGACCACCTTGATGTCGAAGTGGAGCGTCTTGCCGGCGAGCTCATGGTTGCCGTCGAGGGTGACTTCTTCGCCCTCGATCTTCTTGATCGTGAGCACGCGCATGCCGAGGTTGGTCTCGGCGTGGAAGCGCATGCCGACCTGCGGGGTGTTGGCGCCGAAGGCGCTGAGCGGGACGAGCTGGAGCAGCTTGTCGCTGTATTCGCCGTAACCGAGCTGCGGCGGGACGAGCACGTTCTTGGTGTCGCCGGCGACGAGTCCGTCGACGCCCTGCTCGAGGCCGGGGATGATGTTCTGCGCGCCGTGGAGATACTCCATCGGGCCGCGATCGCCCGAGGCGTCGATGATGTTGCCCTGGTCGTCCTTCAGGGTGTATTCGATGGCGACGACGGTTTCTTTGGCTACGCGCATGGTGTTAAGGAGCGTGGAATCTACGGCCATTCCGGTCCGAGGCAAGGCGACAGGCATCTAAACCTTGACCGCCCCCGTCGGGACGGCTTGCCTTAACTTCCTGCTGTTTGGGGCCGTAGCTCAGTTGGTAGAGCGCGTCGTTCGCAATGACGAGGCCGTGAGTTCGAACCTCATCGGCTCCACCAGCAGGA
>JBILHF010000110.1:0-4512 GCA_044350605.1 Opitutales bacterium | reverse complement strand
CGGACCGAGGCGAACACGCCGCTCTGGGCCAAGGTCATGGTTCCTGACGGCATCCTTGGCTACCAGTTCAACATGGACTTCCACCCCACGCGGCGGAAGTTCGTGGGCGACGATCCCGCCCAGCCGTGGCAGACCAAGCACTACGGCACCAGAAACTGGTCCGCCCACACCGACCGCGCGATGCTTCCGCTGCGCGGAATGATACCGGTGAAGACCGACGGCCTGCTCGGCTGCTCGAAGAACATCGGCGTCACCAGCATGGTGCAGTCGTCGCTGCGACTGCAGGGACAGATGATGCACGTCGGCACGGCCGTCGGAACGGTGGCGGCGCTGGCCCTGCGGGAGGGCGTCCAGCCTCGCGCGATCGCATCCTCGTTCCTGCACGTCCGCGAAGCGCAGCGCACCCTCCTGCGCGGCAGCGAAGGTCCGGGCACCCTGATCTGGCCCTGGCACGACGTGCGTCCGGAGGACCCTCACTTCGAGGCGGCCAACATGCTCGCCGTCACCGGCATCTGGAGACCGGAGGCGGACAGCCTGTTCTTCGGGCCCCATAAGGCCGTGACACGACGCGAACTGGCGGGCGCGGTCGCCCGGCTCTGCCGCTCCCTGCCGGGAGCCAAGGAGTGGCCGACCGTCTCCAACCCGCTCTACGGGGACGTGCGCGCGGACGACCCTGACCGGCCTTTCATCGAGGCCATGGTCTCTTGGGGCAGTTTCAGTCCATTGGGCAAAAACTTCACCCCCGACGCCACGGCGACATGCGCGACCCTCCATGAGTGGCTCAGGCGGCTAGGCTTCGCTCCCCCGCGCTCCCTGCTGCTGAACGGCAAACAGCCGCTGACCCGCGCCGAATGCGTGGATTTCCTCTATCGCCTGCTGCAGGAAGGCGGCGAGCGTCTTCCCGAGGGCGGCTCCTGGCTGCGGCCCGGGGGCGACGACGACGGCGACGGACGCGGGGATTACGACGACCCGCTGCCCTTCGACCGGGACAACAACAGCGTTCCGGACCGCCTTCAGCCGCCGCTCAGCTCGGCGCAGGCGAAGCCCTTTGGCCGAAGGGTCCTGGTGGCCGACTTCAGCGGCGACAAGGTCGCGATCGTCGCCGCGGACGGGACCGTCGAGTGGCAGTTCCCCGCCGAGAAGCCTCAGGACGTGTGGATGCTCAAGAACGGCAACGTGCTCTTCAGCCACCTGCGCGGAGCCCGCGAAGTGACGATGAACAAAGAGGTCGCGTGGGAGTACGTCAGCCCGGAGAACACGGAAGTACACAGCTGCCAGCCCCTGCCTGACGGCGGCGTGCTCGTCGCGGAATGCGGCACCAAGCGGCTCCTCGAAGTCGGTCGCGACGGCCGCATCGCGCGGGAGATCCCGGTGCCCATCAAGCAGCAGAGCACCCACGGTCAGCTGCGCGGCTGCCGACGGACCCCCGACGGCCGCTACCTGATCTCCGCCAACGCGAGCCGCACGGTGCTGGAACTCGGCGCCGACGGGAAGCTGCTCCGCGAAATCAAGGTGCCCGGCGACACGATGGAAGTGCGTGAGCTGGCGAACCGCCACCTGCTCGTCGCCTGCGGCGACGGACACGACCTCATCGAACTCGACGCCGGCGGCAAAGTCGTCTGGCGACTGGGAGCGGAAGAACTGCCCGGCAACCCCCTGCGATTCATCTCAGGCTTCCAGATCCTGCCCGACGGGCACCTGGTCGTATGCAACTGGCTGGGCCACGGCCACCTCGGGACCACCGCGCAGTTCTTCGAGCTGGATGCGAACAGGAAGGTGGTCCGCCAGTTCGCCGACCACGCCCGCTTCGTCAGCATCAGCAAAGTCCAGCTCCTCGACGTCCCCGGCGACCCGGCGAAGGACGAGGTGCGTCGTTGAGAGCAGCGGCAGCCTATTCCCACGGCTGACCATCCTTCCGACAGCAAGACCGGCCAGGTAAAGTGGACCGCCACCTCGGTGGACCTCGTCTTCGGCTCCAACTCGCAGCTCCGCGCCCTCGCGGAAGTCTACGCGAGCGCCGACGCCAAGGAGAAGTTCCTCCAGGACTTCGTCGCCGCCTGGACCAAGGTCATGGAGCTCGACCGCTTCGACCTCGCCAAGAAGTAAGCCGCCAGCCATCCCGGCCCTCAGGCCCCCCAGATCCGTCTGGCGGGCCTTTTTGTTGGCCAGCCACCGGACTGTGTATTTTTCAGCCGAAAACGTCCATTTTAAGGGAAAGACTGTAACTATCCTAACGTGTCTTTGTCATAGAAACGTGAAACCCCGCCTCCATACGGCGATCAGCGGCGCGCGAAACGAAAAGTCTGGCACGGCCGATTTTCTTGACCCGAAGGTCTCCACCGTCACCTAGTTGCTGAAGGCGGACACCATTCGCATGGGGGATTTCAAGCTGGTCATCACCTGGTCTGGCCCGTGTCAGATCGCGCGCCGCGAGCTGTTCAACCTCGCCAAGGACATCGGCGAACAGCATAATCTGGCAGAGGCCATGCCCGGGAAAGCCGACGAGATGTCCGCCGCCCTGATCGCCTATCTCAAGTCGGTCAACGCCGAAACGGCAGTCGCAGCCACACCCAAGAAGAAATGACAGGAATACTCATTATGAAACCCACCCTCACTTTCCTCACCCTCCTCACCGCCTTGCTGCTCGCACCGCTGGCTGGAGTGCAGGCAGCCGATGCGCCGCAACTTGCAAAACAGGGATTTCAGCGCCGCGGTTTCTATCTCCACGGCTCCTGGGTCATGGAGCACCCTTTCTCCGTGCGTTCCTGGGAGCGGCAGGACTTTGTGCAGATGTTCCAGCTGCTCAAGCACCTGGGCTACAACACCGTGATGCTCTGGCCCACGCCGGAGACGGCGCCGATGCCGCTTTCTGAGCAAGACGCCGCCACGCTACGCGGTTATCGCCCGGTGATCGACGACGCCAAGGCGGCGGGCCTCGAGTGCTGGTTCACCTACTGCCCGAATGTCATCTCCAAGGACGAAGTCCGCCCACTGCCTTGGAAAGAGCGCAGCCTTTATGCCTCGACCCAGGTCATCCGCCTCACCGATGAGGCCATCACACAGTCGTATCTCAAGCATCGCCAATCCGTGCTGCGATTGGTCGACAACGCGGATGCTTACGTGGTCATTGACGGCGATCCCGGCGGCTACCGCGACGCGCCCATCGAGGAGTATCTGCGCATCTTGAAGAGCGATCAGCAAGCCGTGCCGGGGAAGCGAGTGATTCCTTGGCTGTGGAGCGGCTGGGGGCGTGACACCTCGAAGGGGTTCTGGTCCGCGCCGGTGTCGCCGCCCGTGCGTGCGTCGTTGGAAGCCTTGAAGAAAGAAATGACAGGCGAATGGGAACTGCTGCCCGGCCGCAGTCATCGCGAAGGCTGGGCCAACGGCCGGATCCCGGTCGCCGAGACGGAACGGGCCGGCCTGATGCCGCGCTCGACCGTCATGTGCTATGAAGCCATCGAGTTCGAGCCGACCCCGCCAGCCGCTGTGCTTCAATTTGATGTCATCCGTCAGGTCTTGAAGCAGGAAAGCAAGCTCTCCAGCGCTGCGCACGGCGTGTTTGGAAACTGCCAGACTGCCGTGCTTGTGCTGCCGAACCTCTATTTCTTTGGCCGCGCCGCCGCTGACCTCAGCTACTTGGACAAGCCCGATCACGAAGTCCTTGCGGATCTAGCCCGCGAGCTGGGTGACAAGACAGGCGTGCTCGTCGCGGCATGGTCCTGCTTGAAACTCTCGCTCGGCGAATTGCCCGCTGATCTCGCCGAAAAAGTCCGCGCGCTGAAGCTCGATACCGACTTCGCGAAGAAAATCCCAGGTGGTCCAACGCGGTATGTCGAGATTCTGGCTGCACAAGTTGATTCGCGGCGGAGACTGCTTGAGGCGGTCGCCGTGAAGCCGGGCAACGCGGCGCAGGCAGCCGATAGTCTCGCCAACGGAGCCGCTGCACTGCTTCGGTGGTGGCAAGTGCATCGTTACGTTGGCGCGGGCCGTCACGGCGATCCGTTCCAATGGGCGTTCGTTCATCCGAGTCAGGTTGGGATTCTCAAACGCCATGCGCAGGAATGTGCCTCTGTGTGGCCGGCTGTCGAGGCGAGCGCCGCCGAGAGGCTGGCCGAGACCGGACTGTTGTCACCGAATGAAGCCGTGAAGCGGCTGCAAGAACTGGCTGGGAGGAAACAATGAGATTCAAAACCACCCTGCTGACTACGATCCTCGCCTGCTGTCTGCTGCCTGACATAACGGTCGCCCAAGGCTATGCGTGGCGGTGGGTCGGGCGCTTCATCTGGGATGACGGCGAGGCCACGCCTTACCACCGGCACCTGATGGCAAGGAAGAGCTTTGACCTTTCGGCGGCGGGTCGCGCCGCACAGTTCAAGATCATGGCCTCGGACAAGTATCTGCTCTGGGCCAGCCCTGGCATTGGCACGCTGCGGAACATCGTGTTTGAAAATCTGGTCTTCAATCGCCCCGGCAGCATCCAAGTCCACGCCAACACCGACGGACTGACCGTCC
>JBILHF010000108.1:0-4543 GCA_044350605.1 Opitutales bacterium | reverse complement strand
CCGCCCCACTTCTTGAGCAGCTTACCTTCAAGGGAGAACTCGTAGATGAGATTGGAGCCGTAACCGTCGACGACGAGCAGCGTGCCCGCCGGCGTCCGGGCCACATCGCACGGCATGAACTTACCGTCGCTCAAACCAAGTTCCTTAGGCGTGGGGAACTTGCGCACGACCTTGCCGTCGGTGGTCAGCAGCGTGACGCGACCTTCGACCGCGGAAGGGTTCCATCCCTCGGCGGCCATGTGCCAGCCGGAGTCGACATGCACGAGATACTCGACGCCGTCCTGCTCGAAGACCTCGAGCCCATGGCCGCCACCAAGTCCGGCGCTGATCGAACGGACATAGCGACCATCCTTCTCGAAGACGATGAAGTCATTCTTCGGGTGGTCGGTCACGAGGTAGATGCGGCCGGCCTTGTCTTCGGCGAGGGCGTGGGAATTCACCACCGGGGCGACGGCCGGATCGGCCTTCGCCCAAGCTAGGTCGAGGGCGTAGCGAGCCGCGCCATGGCCGAGGACGACGGTCTGTTCCTGGGCGATGAGCGAGGTGAGGCAGAACAAAGCGAGCAGGCGCATGGGAGTAAAAGATGACTAGCCCGCAGGCGGTCGCACGCAAGCCCTCCGACCAAGTTTCTAATGGCTTCTTCTTAGTCCCTTGCCACGCGACATCCCATGGATTGGATGTGCCTATGCGCCGTCAATTCGCCCAAGCGAAACCCTACCTAATCGCATCCGCCCTTGGGACGATCTTGGTGATCGATCTGTCTAACCAATGGGAGGTGCCGATCACCCAGCTGCCCAACGAGGTGCACGACCGCTACGTAAGCGAGCTCAAGGCCGACGCCCCGGAAGCCGAACTCCTCGCCCTCGCCAAAGCCGACAACTCGCAGGCTCAATACATCCTCGCGCTACGGCACACCATCTACGCGCCGGCGGACCTGCAGATCAAAGACGACCCGCTGGTCGCCTTCACCTGGATGAACAAGGCGGCGGAAAACCGTCATGCCAGGGCCATGAGCGTGGTGGCGCTCTATTATGCCCGCGGGCTCGGCGTCACGAAGGACGAGACGAAGGCGACGGGGTGGGCGACGAAGGCCGCGGACAAAGGTCAGCCCATGGGCTATCGCGTCCTCGGCGACCTCGCCAAGGCCAAGGCCGACGCCGTCAAGCCCGACAAGAAATCCCCAAGTTTCAAGTCCCAGCTCGCGCTTCGAGACAAGCACCTGGACGAGGCCTTCAAGCAGTACCGTCGGGGTGCGGATGCCGGCGATCGCCACAGCCTCAGGGAACTCGCCAAGGCCTACGAGACGGGCCAGCCCGGCATGCCTCAGAATTACCGCCTCGCCCTCGACTATTACACACGTGCCGCCATGCGCAGGGACGTGAAAGCGATCCGCATCCTAGCCGACCGTTACGAATCGGGCGAAAAGACCCCCAAAGACCTCAAGCAGGCCTACGCTTGGCGACTCGTGCTGATCGAACTCGAGGAGGACCCCGATGACGTCGCCAAACTCGGGGCCGTGGAAAAGCAAATGGCCCTGACCGAAGTGCAGGCCGGACAGGAAGCCGCGGCCAAGATCATCTCCGAACTGCCGACCGAGTCGGCAGATGCCTTGGCCCGGCTGAACCCGGGACGATGATCATGACGCCGGCCCAACTGAAAAGCTCGGCCGCGACCGATGCGCAGCCGCCGCGCGGACTTTCGCCCGAGGCGCAGTCGCTCTGGTTCATCAAGAAGAGCGACTGGGAGGCGGCCCACGATATCGCCCAGGACATCGAGACTCCGACGGGCTCCTGGCTCCACGCCCTGCTCCATCTCATCGAAGGCGACCTCGGCAACGCCCGCTATTGGTTCGCCGAAGCGGGGCGACCGGTGAAGAAACCGTCGCAGATCGACGAACTCTGGGAAGAAATCGCGGAAGAGGTCCTTAAGTGAGGGGTTGGGTTTGACGCATCAGGCCTTCCCGCCTCGATAGCCGCATGTCCGCTCAGTCACGCCGTGCCCTGACCGGCGTGCCTTCGCACGCCTGGGCCGCCTGCGCCTGCTCGGAAGGCGCCGAGCGTGGCGTGATCGTGTTCCTGGCCTCCAACCTGGGCGCGGCGGAGACCTTCGCCGAAGAGACCGCCCAGCTGCTCACCCTGCTCAACGCCGCCCAGCCGGTCGCCCGCACGCTGACCGAGGCCGACGCGGCCGTCCCGGCCTTCGAAGCTGACTGCGACTTGCTCGGAGTCCTCTCACTCCTGCGCCATGGCGGCCATGACGCGAAACGGCCGCTGCTGATCGCCTGCACGCCCGGCTCGCTCACCCGGCGCTCGCCCGCCCCCGAAGCCACGGCCAAGGCGGAGATCGTCGTCCGCAAGGGCGAGAAGCTCGCCCTGCGTGATTTCGCGAAACGCCTCGCCGAAGATTTCGGCTACGCCCATGAGGCCCTCTGCGAGCAGCCCGGCGAATACGCGCTTCGCGGGGGCATCCTCGACGTCTATCCCCTGAATGCGCAGATGCCCGTGCGCATCGACCTCTTCGGCGACACCGTCGAATCCCTCCGACCGTTCGATCCCGCGACGCAGCGCAGCGAAGGCGAGGTCGACGGCCTCGTCATCTGCGCCCCCCGCGACGATTCCGGCTCGTCCCCCGAGGCCCCATTCTTCCGGCACCTACCGGACGACGCGCTCATCATCTCCGTCGACCGCTGCCACGAGGACGTCCTCTGCGCGGAATTGCACCCGGCCAAGGTCGACGAACTCGTACTCGAGGAGACCGATGATGCTCCGGTCGGCTACGTCGCACACGCACTCGATTCAACGCCTGCCGAATCCTTGCTGATCGGATCGGCCACCGACAGCACCGAGACCCGCCCCGCCCTCCTCCGGGCCGCGGCCTCGCTGGCCAAGGACGGACGGCCTTGCCTCCTCACCGGCGACACCGACGGATCCGTCGATCGGCTCAACGCCGAAGTCGCCAGCGCCAAGATCCGCGGTTTTGCGCCGCGCATCACGCACGGACGCTTCGGCGGTGGCATCATCATCGCCCCGGACAAGCTGCCCGGACTGCTCAAGGACGGCCTGCTCCTGCTGACCGAACGCGAGCTCTTCGGCCGCCGCAAGCGCCCGCTCGCCGTCCTGCCGCGCCGCCGCACCGCCATCCGCGCCGCCGTCGGCCGCGCGCTCGACTTCGGCGAACTCGCCGACGGCGACGCGCTCGTGCACGCCACGCAGGGCGTCTGCCTCTTCCGGGGCATCAAGGCGCACGAGCACAACGGACGTACCGAGGATTTCATCGGCCTGGAGTTCGCCCTGAAATCGATGCTGCACCTCCCCGTGCGGGAGTCGCATCTCCTTACGCGCTACATCGGCATCGGCCGGGCCATCCCGAAGCTCTCCAAGCTCGGCGGAGGCGGCTGGGAGAAGTCGCGCAAGGCCGCTGAGAAAGCCACCGCCGACCTCGCCGCGCAGCTGCTGGCCATGCAGGCCGCCCGCTCGACCAAGCCCGGCATCACGCACCCGAAGGACGCGGACAACGCCTGGATGGGCGAATTCGAACGGTCCTTCCCGCATCGCGAGACCCCGGACCAGACCCGCGCGATCATCGACGTGAAGGCCGACATGGAGCGCCCCGCGCCCATGGACCGGCTCGTCAGCGGCGACGTGGGCTTCGGCAAGACCGAGGTCGCCCTCCGCGCCGCGTTCAAATGCGTCCTTGGCGGACGCCAGGTCGCGATCCTCGCGCCCACGACCGTCCTTGCGCAACAACACTTCGAAAGTTTCAAGGAACGCCTCGCCCGCTGGCCGGTCTCCGTCGAACTCCTGAGCGGTTACCGCACCGCCAAGCAGAAGGCTGACGTCCGGGCGCGCGCCGCGGCCGGGACCGTCGACGTCGTCGTCGGCACGCACGCCCTGCTCTCCGACGGCACCAGCTTCGGCCGGCTCGGCCTCGTCATCATCGACGAAGAGCACCGGTTCGGCGTCCGCCACAAGGAGCGGCTCAAGGAGCTACGCACCGAGGTGGACGTGCTCGCGATGAGCGCGACGCCCATCCCGCGCACGCTCTACCTCGCGCTCGTCGGCGCGCGTGACCTCAGCGTGATCGAGACCCCGCCGCGGGAACGCCTGCCCATCCGCACCATCGTGCGCAGTTACGACGAGAAACTCGTCCGCGACGCCGTGAAGGCCGAGCTCGCCCGCGGCGGCCAGGTCTTCTACCTGCACAATCGCGTCGAGACCATCCAGGCCGTCGCCGAACGCCTCGCCGCGCTCGTGCCCAAGGCGCGCATCATCGTGGGTCACGGCCAGATGCCGGCCGGCCAGCTCGAGGAAGTCATGTCGGCCTTCGTCGCCGGCGAATACGACGTGCTCGTCTGTACGACCATCATCGAGACCGGCCTGGACATCCCGAACTGCAACACCCTCATCATCGAAGGCGCCGACCGATTCGGCCTGGCGCAGCTCTACCAGCTGCGCGGACGCGTGGGCCGCTTCAACCGCCAGGCCTACGCCTACCTCTTCCTCCACCGCCATGCCGCGCTGGTCGGCACGGCGCACCGACGCCT
>JBILHF010000107.1:0-4579 GCA_044350605.1 Opitutales bacterium | reverse complement strand
CCCCTCGCGGCGCTTACGCCGCGCTCACTTCGCCTCCGGCTCCGCTCCCTCCGCCTTCACCCCACTCGGGATCTGGCCGATGAGTTCGAGCGCGGTCAGCGTCGCCTTGAAAGTCACGGTGCCGTTGCCGCCGCGTTCGGTGGTCATGACCATGTCGCCGATCGCGAGATAAGGCGCGCGCGCCTTCACGCTCTCGTAGAAGCGAAGGATGCTGCCGATGTCGGCTTTGCGGCAGCTGAACTGCAGCGAGTGCACGGCGAACTTGCCCGCCTTGGTCGTCTTGGGCGCGTCGGTGTTGGCGCTCAGGCCGGCTTCGTTCGTGGCGTTCACGGCTTCGGCGACGAGCTTGGCCGGATCGTAGCCATGGCCGGAGTCGAGTCCCTGCACGGCGACCGCGGTGGCGTTGCGGACTTCGCGTTCCTTGGCGAGCGTCTCCTTCTGCGCGATGGCGTCCTCTTCGAGGAGGCGCCAGGCGTCCCAGCCGCCTTGGACGCGGCTCCACGCGCCGGTCGACCACAGGGTCGCGGCCACGAGCAAGGCGGCGAGCGCCATGAAGCGTTCGCGGGGTTTCAGGCTGAAGAAGAAATGTTTCATTGGGCTTGGGGGGCTGCGGGGGGTGCTTCGGCCGTCTTGAGGAGGGCGGCCTGGCGGAAGGTGATCTCGAGGCGGAAGGTGGTCGAGGTATCGCGCACGCGCGGCTCGCTGTTCGTCACGGACTCGACTTCCGGCAGGGTCTGCACGGCCTTGAGGAAGTCAGAGATGTCGCCGGCGTTCGGCGTGCGTGCGTCGACGGTCATGATGGGCTTCGTCAGCACGCTGTCCTTGGGCTTCTTAAGCTCGCAGTGCACGTTGGTGAACTCGACGGTGGCGGGGCGCTTCTCGTTCACGAGCGCGAGCATCTCGATCGGGAGCAGGCGTTTGACGCCTAGTTCGAGGATGCGGTTCGTGATCTTTTGGGACTCTTCGATGTCTTCGACGAGCGGGCGACGGCCTTCGTTGGCGGCCTCCAGCGTGCCGGAGCGCATGCCGATGACGAATCCCCCGATGTCGAGCAGGAGCGAGATGACCAGCACCGCGGCCCCGAGGCGCGCGGCGTTCCAGAGGATCATGTTCAGGCGCTCCTTCTTCCGGCGCTCGGCGAGGAAGTCGCTGTCGCGGATATCCGAATCGTCCAAGCCCTTCTTGGGGATGGTGAACGTGCCGTTGCCTTCGCGCTTCAGCACGAGGGCGCCTTCGACGAGCGCGCCGGAGAGGGCGCCTTCGACGGTCTCGACGGCGGCGTCGGCCGGGAGGCCGGCCCGGGCGGCGGCTTCCTTCGCCAGGCCGGCTTCATCGGCGTCGGCGAGTTCGGCGACCGCGATCGCGGCGGGGAGTTCTTCGCCGGCCTTCCAGGCCAGCGCGGTCAGGCGGTCTTCGCCGCGGTGCACGATCACGCCGTCACCGGCGGGCCGGTGACCGCACAGCGCGAGGAATTCGGGGACGACCTGACAGTCTTCCGGCCACGCGAAGCTTTCTTCCGCGGTGAACCGGCGGCGATGCGCGGCGTAGGCGAGCACCTGCTTGCCGTCGGTCGAGGTGACGAAGCCGACGAGCATCTGCTCGAGCGGGAAGGGCGAGACGGCCTCGAGCGCGAGGTTCACCTGGCCGGGCAGGTCTTCGCCTTCGACCGCGAGGCGGCGCACGAAGAAGCGGTTGCCGGGCAGCATGGCGGCATCCTGGGTGTGGGCGCCGGGGAACATGCGCTGGAGGGGGGTGGTCATTTGGTGGGGGGCGGCGGGGCCGCGGATTCAGGATTTTCGGCGAGGGGCTTCGGTTCGGGCGGCGCTCCGTTATCTTCTTCCCAGGCGAGGACCTGGAAGGGGTAGGCGATCGTGTTGCTGGCGACGCGGCCGCTCATGGTCGACTTGCCTAGGTTGGCGGGCGGTTCGATGCCGGGGGTGAGGTAAGGGGTGGGGGTTCTCGTAGTTGACCGCGGAGCGGCTGTCGAGGTTCCCGTCGTTCGTGGGGTCGTGGCGGTCGGGGAGCGCCCGTTCAGGCCGATGTCGGGGTTGGTGTCGGGATTCGCCGCCGCGCTGGGGTAGGCGACATCCTCCCGGATGGCGACCAGCGCGCTGACACGGCACTTGGACAGGCCTTCCTTCACGGTCACCCGCACCCACATGAGGATGATTTCGTCGTCGAACTTCTGCAGGGGGGCGCCTCCGCCGATGAGCCGGCGGACTTCGTCGGCGACGCGGAAATAGGGCGGGGTGCCGACGATGCGCCGGCCGATCTCATTCTGCCGCTCGCGGATGAGGCCCAGCTGGGTCTCATCCAAGCCCTGGGAGAGGAGCACGGCGTCCGACGCGGTGTTGATGTTGGCCTGCGGGAAAGTGTAGAGGCTGACGCACGCCTTGAAGGCCTGGAAGATCGGCGTGGCCCGGCCGCGCTCGTCGAAGAACATCTCCTTGGCGACGCCGATGCTGCGGAATTCCTCGAAGCTGCGGATCGGTCGGCGCGCCGGGCGGAAGGAGAGCGTCGCGCGCTGGTAGGCGGCGTCGGAGGCCTCCTCTTCGAGCGACTCGTATGACTTGCTCTGCCAAGCGACGATGGCGTCGGAGACGCGCTCGGCATCGCGCTGCTCCATGCCGAGGGAGTAGAGCAGCTGGATGAGGTCGTTCTTGGTCAGGACGCTCAGCGGCAGCTTGGCCGATTCGTCCTCGTATTCGAACTGCACCTGGAGTCCGTCGCGCGGCGGGAAGCCGGCGTAGGCGTGCGGGTCATCGAAGCCCTGCGACGGCGCGTGGATCTTGTTGAGGTCGATCGAACGGATCTCGGCGATGACCGCCAAGGCCAGCTCGAGCTCGCTCTGCGCGTCCGCCCGCAGGCGCCGGCGGTCCGCTTCGTGCGTGGCCATCGAGAGCTCGAGCGAATTATCCTCCATGAACCGGGCCAGCAGCAGCGAGGCCAGCGTGATGAGCACGAGGACGACGATGATGACCGAGCCGCGACGACGCTTCATGGGGCGGTGGCGCCGGAGCGCTTGATGGGGAGGTCGAGGACCTTGGTGGACTTGAGCGCGCCGCGTTCGAAGACGAAATGCACGCGTGCGGGTTTGCGCCAGGCGGTGCTGGCGGGCTCCTGCACGGGTTCGTCTTCGATGGTCCAGGTCTTGAGCTCCGGATCGAAGTATTCGAACTTCAGCCCGGTCACGAAGGGGCTGATCACGGTCTCGTGCCGGTCGGTGATGTCGCGCTCGAGCTCGAGGCGCGACTGCCACTGGAACACGAGGCCGCGGCCTTCTTCGACGTAGACGGTGAAGTCCACGTCGGGCAGCGGCGCTTCCGGCCAGTCCGCCAGGCGGCCGGCGTCCGGCAGCAGGAAGCCGAGGCGCGGTTCGGTGGTGCCGGCCCCGTTGTCCACGTCCTTGAGCGCGACGCCCGAAGCGCCGGGCCCGAGGGTCGCCTCCGCGAAGGCCCGCTTCACGAGCGCCGTCGCGGCGCGCGTATGCTGATCGAAGAGCCGCTTGTCCCGCCCGCCGCCCCAGAGCTCGCTCATGGAGAAGAGGAAGGTGTTGAGCGTGACCATCAGGATCCCGAGCAAGGCGAGCGAGACGAGCATCTCGAGCAGCGAGAAGCCGCGGCGGAAGAGTCGGCGGCTCATTGGGCGGGACGCGGCGCCGGGGCCGGGGCGGGAGCGGGCGCGCGGGCCGGCGGGGCGCCTCTGCTGGGCGCGCCTTTGCCGCCGGGCGCGGTCGAGGCGGGCGGCCGCGCGGCCGCGCCCTTGGAGCCTGGATTCGAGGGGACGAGTTTCTTGCCGCGCGTGGGCGTGCTGATGAAGGCGGAGTTGCCGTCCGATTCCTTATATCCGCGCTCCTGCAGGAGGCGCTGTCGGACTTCGTCGCGGATCTTCTGCCGGTCCGCGGGGATCGACCACGTCGGGCGCAGGAGCATGCGCGTCTCGGTGAATTCTTCGGCTTCGCCGCCGTCCGGTGGTTCGATCTCGGCGGTCAGCTGCACGGCGAACAGGTCGCTGACCGAGGTGGCCTCGATCTTGCCCTGCCAGCGCGCGGTGCGGTCGCCCGGCAGATGGATCTCGCCGCCGGCTTCGACGTCGTCGAAGCCTGGGGTCTCGAGCAGCGCC
Source organism: Opitutales bacterium (assembly GCA_044350605.1). Taxonomy (GTDB): domain Bacteria; phylum Verrucomicrobiota; class Verrucomicrobiia; order Opitutales; family UBA953; genus UBA953. The sequence continues at coordinate 457 of JBILHF010000107.1, read as the reverse complement.
GCGCGGCAGCGCGCCTGGTCGTCCAGCCGCTGCTCATCCTGCTTGAGCGCGAGGCGGCTCATGAGGACGTTCGAATACGCGGCGCCCAGGCTCACGGCCGCCAGCGCGAAGATCGCGAGGCTCATGAGCACTTCGATGAGGGTGAAGCCGCGGCGTCTCATTTGGCGTCGATCGCCGGCAAGGGCGCGCAGGTGAGAGGGTCGATCGGCAGGACGCGCCGGTCATCGTTGCGCCGGATGTCCAGGCGGATGCGGTCGCACGTGCCGTCCGGGTAGAAGCGCAGGCGCGCGAGCGGTTCTTCCGATGCCACGCCGCCGAGCAGGATCGCCCCGATGGTCTCCGGCGCGAGGATCTTCACGGCGACGCCCTCGGCCTTGGGGAGCTTCTCCTCGTGCGGGGCGGCGTCTTCCGGCGCGTTCTCGAACGCCCAGGTGAAATCAGGTCCGTCTTCGTCGGC
>JBILHF010000015.1:0-31986 GCA_044350605.1 Opitutales bacterium | reverse complement strand
ATGGCCAAGGCCCCGGAGGGCTGCGTCGAGCAGTCCTGGGACGTCGACGGAGTGAAGCGCACGGCCCTCGTGCGTGTGCCGAGCGGTGTGACGGGCCCGCTGGCCGTAGTCTTCTGCTGGCATGGCCACGGCGGCCGCTCCACGCACTCCGCCAGAGGCTGGGGTTACACCGAGATCGATAAGACTTCGATCCTGGTCTTCCCGCAGGGGCTTCCGACCGTCTCGCCGCTGGTCGACAAGGAAGGGCGCATGCCGGGCTGGCAGACGTCCGTCACGAGCGAAGGCGGACGTGATATGCGCCTCTTCGACGTGATCCTGGCCGACCTGAAGAAGAAGCATGCGGTCGATGACCGTCGCATCTACTCGATGGGCCATTCCAATGGCGCGGCGTTCAGCTATCTGCTCTGGCAGGCCCGACCGGAAGTCCTGGCGGCCATCGGCTCGGTCGCCGGCAGCATGCGCGGCGACGGCAAGCCCACGACGCCCCTGCCGGTGATCCACGTCGCCGGGAAGAATGACCCCTTGGTCAAGTTCGCTTGGCAGCAGGCGACCTTCGCCGCCGTCCGTCGGAGCAATGGCTGCTCTGAAGAGGGCCAGGCATGGGCCAAGGAAGGCGTCCTCGACGCGACGCTTTACGCCTCCAGCAAGGGTGCCCCGCTGGTGACGGCCCTCCACGAAGGCGGCCACGAATACGCCAAAGGTTCCACCGAGCTCATCGTCCGTTTCTTCAAGGAGAACCCGAAGTCCGCCAAGTGATCAGCGGGCGGATTCGTCGGTCAGAATCCTCAGGTCGTCGAGATAGAACTCGGTCTGCTCGTTGGCGTTGCTGATGAAGCCGACCCAATCGAGCGTCTTCATGTCCGGGTGACGGCAGGGGAGGCCTTTGAATTCCTTGGTCAGTTCGCCTTCCGGCGTGACCTTGAGATTCCAGCGACCCGTGACGGCGTCGCCGATGACGGCTGAGAGTTCGAAGCGGATCCACTTCTGCACGGGCAGGGCGACATCGAGTCCCTTCACGCCGGTGAGGCGGCCGTTCTGGACATGGATGACCGGGCCGGTGCGATAAGGATTACCTTTGGTGCGCCATTCGTGGATGAAGATCGCCTTGGGCTCGAGGTAGAGCGCGAAGCTGACGGTCGAGGTGCCGGTCTGGTGATGCGGGTGGAAGGACAGCATCGGGTAATAATGAGCCGGCAGGCCGGGGGCGTCCTGGAAGAGCAGGGACTGCTTACCTTCGGCCGCCTTGGCCGGGCTCAGTCGCAGCGCGTCGCCGAGGCTCACGCGCGGCTTACCCGGCGCGGAACGCAGGACGGACAGCGCGGGCGACGCGTGCGGGAAAGGACGTTGCTGGTCGATGATGCGTCCTTCGAAGGTCTGGCGGAGGTTGAGGGCCGGGGCTTCCGGGCGAGGCGGGCGCACGGCCGGGGCGCCGCGTTCAAAGGTGTCCGCCAGTTTGCGCCACGCCGGATCGTCGTGGAGCACGCCCATCGCGGAGACGTCGATGGACTTGATGCCCATGGCCAAGGCTGGCGAGCCGGGCTTGAGGCGGAAGTCGCGCTGGGCGGCGTCTGCGAAAAGCGGATCGGCGATGGCGGAGCCGACGTCCTGGCCTTTCTTCTGCCAGTCGGTCAGGGAGAGTTTCTGCTCGGTGAACGTCACCGGCCGCGCGGAGTAATCCCAATAAAGGTTATCCTTGTTCAGGAAGTTCGCGGTCGTGCCGGTCCAGTTGCTGCCGAGCAAAGCGCCGCGGTCGAAGACGATGATGTTCTTCTCGAACGAGAAGGAGAGGTGCTCCTCGGCCCGGCTACGCTTGACCTGATATTCCTCGGAGAAGGCGAAGACGTTGTTCCGGATGACGTTCTCCTTGCCGTAGTGCTGGTGGAAGCCGCCGTCGGTGGTATCGTAGGTGACGTTGCCTTCCATCGTGATGCCGGTGCTGCCTTCGTCGGTGTAGAGGCCCCAGCCGCCGTAGGTGAAACAGGTCACGTCATGGATGCGGTTGTGGCTGACCGAGGTGCCTTCGGAGGGGCCCAGCGTGTAGACGCCGCCCATGTCGCTGAGCAGGCCTTTGCCGAGGTGATGGAGATGATTCCATTCGATCCGGTTACGCTTGGCGTTGCTGGGCGCATAGCCCCAGCGCCAGCCGACCGAGACGGCCGAGTAGAAGAAGTCCGAGATCTCGTTGTGCGTGACCTGGTTGTCGGACGAGCTGCCGACCCAGACGCCGACGGCGCACGGGAAGGTCAGGCCGCCGTCGCGGATGATATTATTATGAATCCGGTGATGGCTCGCATGGTTCTCCGGCTTGGCCTCGTCGTTGAGCGTGCCGACCTTCACGCCGCCGGCGCCGACATCGGTGATCAGGCACTTCTCGATGGTCACCTCACGGGTGCCGCGGCCGAGGGAGAAGCCGTAGCTGCCGACATGCGCGAGTTCGCAGCCAGCGAAGACGACCTGCGTCGCATATTCCAGCGTGACCACGCCGTCCACGGTGCGCACCGCGGCCTGATTGGGGACGGCGAGCGCGAGCGAGGGCACGCCTTTGGCGTGGCGGAAGGCGAGGCCGCGGAAGACGAGGTGGCGGACCTTGTCCGTGGGCTTGCCGATGAAGGTCAGCAGCTTTTCCGCGACCGGGGTGGTGCCGCGGACGGCGGCGATGGTTTCGCCAGGGCGCGGCTGGTAGGTCAGCCGGCCGGAACGGCTCAGGAACCACTCGCCGGGTTCGTCGAGGAGCGAGAGCAGGTTCTCGATGACGACGCCCGTATGATGGTCGAAGGCGGTATTAGCCTTCTGGGCCGGGCCACGGACTTTCAATACGCCGGCGGAAGGGTCGGCCGACTCGACGCGGCTCCGGGTGGAGTCCCATTTATGATAGAAGGTCGCGACCGCATCCTGCGTCTCCGCGGGGCCGACTTCGGCGAAGGCGCTGAGTTCCTTCGGGTCGATGCGGATAGTCTGTTCGGTGATGCCTTGCGCGGGGTTCGCGCCGGGAAGGGCGGATTCGTTTTCGACGTTGCGGAGGAAGCGGGTGCCGGGATGGCTGGTGCGGGCTCGGGTGGCTCGGCGATCGCCGACCCAGAGCTGTTCGAAGCGCTCGGTGCCGGGCGGCGTCTGGAGCGTCCAGCGGCCGTCGGGTCCGACCTGGAAAGAGGGCAGCTCGGCTCCCCCGGAGATCACGACGTTGGCGCCTGGGGCGGCCTCATAGGAGATGGTCCGGCCGGCTTCACCGGAGTCTTGCTCGTCGAAGGCGACGGCCTGGGTGACCCGGTAGGTCCCGGCGGCGAAGATCACGCGTACCGGCTCGGCCAAGGGGCGGGGCAGTCGGCGTACGGCCTGGCGGGCGCCTTCGAGCGTGGCCAAAGGGGCCTCGGCCCGGCCAGAGGCCTTGTCAGCACCCTCGGGGCTGACGTGCAGGTCCAAGGCCAGGACGGAGCCAGGCAAGAGGCACCCGAGTAGCAAGAGGCGACAGAAAGACATAGTCATCCCGACAACACCGCCGCGGGACAGTTCCCTCAAGCCTTTCTCGCGACGTAGAAGCGGGTCTCGCCGGCGAACTCGCGGACAAGCGGTCCATCGGCCGCGATGTCGGTGCTCAAGGGACACTCGATGACCACGTAGCCTGTTGCCGACAATTCATCGCGGGTTTCCTGTTCGGTGCTGCTGTGGATGAACACCGGCGAAGTGTCGCTCTCGTGCCACCGGTCACCGGGGGTTTCCTCGTCGGAAGGATCTTCCTGGGCCCAGTAGGCGGCGTTGGCCCCTTTCTCCCGATCGGAGGCCGTGAACAGAAAGACGCCACCCGGTTTCAATACGCGGTGGATCGAGCGCAAGGCGGCGAGCCGATGATCGCGGCTAGGCAGGCACATCAGGCCGTTGAAGGCGAAGATCGCGTGGTCGAAGGAAGCGTCAGGGTAGGTGAGGGCCGTGGCATCCTGCTGCTCGACGCAGTGCTCCCAGCTCTCGTCGTGGTCGGCCAGGACCGCGCGGGCGAGGCTGACCATGATCGGTGAGAAGTCCGTGGCGGTCACGCCGTGGTAGCCGGCCTGTCGGAGTCCGAGCACCACGCGTCCGCCGCCGCAGCCGAGTTCGAGCACCCGGGCTGACTTCGGGAGGTGACGTTCGATGAGCACGCGTTCCGAAGCCCAGAGACCGACCCGGACCGCGGCCCGGGCGTAGTGCAGGGCCGTCTCGGTCTCGAGCCAGTGGGCCTGCGGGTCGCGTTCCATCAAGCCAAGCAAGCGAAACTTGCCTCCGAGGCAATCGCAGGAACACTCGCCCGCATGTTCAGGTTGCTCTTCCTTGCCTTGGCCTTCGGGTTCGTCGCCTGCGATAGCCGTCGTCCGGAGGTCGCCCCGGCTCGTGAACTGGGCCTCGAGACCCGCTTCCCGGTCCGCATGGGCGTGGTGCTCACCCAGCTGCAGTTGGCCATCTCCGACCTCGAGAAGGCCCGTGGACTGATGGGCGTCGCTCGACTGGAGGAAGCCCAGGGGATGGCTTTCCTTTATGATGTGGACGGCGAGATGAGCTTCTGGATGAAGAACACCTTGATCGACCTCGACATCGCCTTCGTCGCCCGCGACGGCACGGTCCTGGAGGTCCGCACCATGACCGCGGGTGAGACCGAGACCACCACTTCCGTCACGAAGGAGGCGCGCTTCGCGGTCGAGATGCGCGCCGGCTGGTTCCGCGATTTCGGCGTCAAGCCAGGTGACAAGGTCAACCTGGAGGATCTCCGGTCGGCCGTCCGCGACCGAGGCTTCGACGTGAAGAAGTTCCTGCCCTGAGCTCAGAGCGAGCGCCAGAGGAACAGGAGGCCCGCGGCGCCGGCGAGCAGGAGCAGCACGAAGGCGAGCGCCATTCTTTCGGACGAAGTGGTACGGAAGATTCTCATGCGCGCGGAGCGAGCCGACCGGCGGCTTCGCGGAGGAAGCCCGTGAGACGGAGGAGGAAGAAGGGGGAGGGAGAGCCTGCGATCGGCTCAAGCGCTTGCTCGGCGGCGGCGATCTCGGCGTCCAGGCGGCGGAACGATTCACGCCAAGCGGCCGCAGAGATCAGTTGGCGGGCGTCGCCGCCGGCACGGAGGGGCGTCAGGAAGTCTTTGCCTGAGAGGTCGCGTTCCAGGAGCATCGGCAGCGTCAGCTTACCGCTGGCGGCGTCGGTGCCGAGCGTCTTGCCCGCCTTGGCATCGTCCTGCAGGAGGTCGACCAGGTCGTCGTAGATCTGGTAGGCGATGCCGAGGTGGCGTCCGAAGAGCGCGCAGGCTTCGACGTGTTCCGTCGGGCGGTCGGCGAGGAGCGCGCCGATCCGACAGGCGCCCTCGAACAGTTCGGCCGTCTTCAGGCGGATATGGCGGGTGTAGTCTTCCAGCGAGAGATCGTCCTGGCCGCGGGAGAAGGTCTGGCAGACCTCGCCGGAGCAGACTTCGCGGGAAGCGCGGGCGACGATGCGGCAGAGCTCCGGGGTCGGGTGGTCGGCGGCGAGCACGAGGGCGTGGGCGAAGAGCGCGTCGCCGAAGAGCACCGCCGCGTGGGCGCCGTGCGTACGGTTGGGGGTGGCGCTGCCGTGACGGGTGTCGGCGCCGTCGAGGACGTCGTCGTGGACCAGGGTGGCCAGATGGACCAGTTCGATGATGCCGGCGCCGCGCACCAAAGCGGGAAGCGGCGGGCCGCCCGCGCCGGCGCCGAAGGCGAGGAGTGGGCGGAGGCGCTTGCCCGGATGGGCGAGCACGTCGCGGACCATCGGGCGGACCTCAGGCTCGAACGCGAGTTCCTGCGCCGCGAGGAACTGCTCGAGGGCCGCGAAATGGGCTTCTAGGCCGACGTGCAGCGGGGAGGACACGCCGCAATGTGCCGACGAAAAAGCCCGTGCGCAAGCGCAGGATACGGATTGTCCCGGTCAGGGGACGAACTTCGTCTCGACCGAGATGATCTGCTTGCCGGTGCTGGCGCAGTCGGCGCACGGGATACGCTTGTCGACCAGCTGGCCCTTCTGGGCTTCACGCGTGAAGCCCAGTCCGCCGCACTTCTTGCAAGGGCTGGTCTCGTTGGTCGTCGCGCTGAGCTCGGCTCCGGCGTTGATCGCTTCGACGAAACGCTGCAGACCGGCCGGCGATTCCTCCAGCGTCACGCATTCCAGGAAGGCCTCGCGACGGAGGGTCAGGCGACGGCCTTTCAACGGCGCGAAGTCAGGGGTGAACAGCACCGCGACGGTGCCGACATGCATGCCGGTGATCTTGCCCGTGTCGCCGACCTTGGCGGGTTTCTCCAGCAGCAGCAGCGCCATCGTGTCGACGCCGGCAGCGAGGGCTTCGTTCGGACCGGCGGCGGGCCAGGCGGCCTTGGCGACGTAGCGGTTATCACCGAGGTCCTGGAGGATCGCGTAGGTGACCGTGGTCACGTAGCCGACGGCCTTGCTGGAGCCGGCGGGCGAGCCGTCGATGATGCTTTGGGTGGCGAACGCGGAATAGAGGCGCTGCAGTTCCTTGGTGGTCTCCGTCGAGCCGAGGCGGTTGAGCTTCGAGAGCTGGAAGGTCCGGGTCGATTTCGCCTCCGGGAGCAGCGTCGGGCGGAAGGGTGAGATCTGCACCGAGTTGTCCACGAACTCGTCCGAGATGCCGCCCGCGGCGGGAGCGGCCGCATTGGTAGGCGTCGCGGCCGGGGTGGCCGCTGGCTCGCCGACCTTGGTGCCGAACGGGCTCGTCTGAGCGCCGAGGGGGAGGGCGAGGAGGGCGAGGAGGAGTCGGAACTTCATGGGCTTAGTCGAGGGAGCTTAGGTCGCCTTCGGCGGGCGGCGGGGTGGACTTAGGCTTGCTGGGCTCGGAGGAGCCGAGGGCCGGGGTCGAAGGAGTCACCGGCTTGGAGGAGCGGGCCGGCCTGTAGCCGTCGTCGCCGCGATCGTCGTCCTCGTCGTCGTCCGGGAGGTCATCGTCTTCCGGGTTGGGCTTATCTCCGCGGGCGACGCGCTTGCGGCGCACGATGACGGTGCCGACGCCGACGGCGGCGAGGTAGAAGCCAAAGAGCACGCTGGTCATCACGATCAACGAGATCGGTTCGGCGATGGGCGTGATCAGCGCGACCAGCAACATGATGCCGACCAGCATCCCGCGCCAGGACTTCAGGAGGGTCTTCGGGCGGACGAGTTCGAGCCACATCAGGACGATGAGCGCGAGAGGGAACTGGAAGGTCAGGCCCGTGAGCAGGCACATCATCACCACGAAGGCGTAGTAATCCGACGCCTGCCAGGTCACCTCCATCTTCATCCCTTCGGCGAAGTGCTGCCAGATCTGGATGGACATCGGGCTCAGCCAGTAGAAAGCCAGGGCGGCTCCCAAGAGGAAGAGCACGAGGGCGGCTCCGCAGAAGGGGACCAGGCCGCTCTTTTCCCTTTCCGAGAGGGCCGGGCCCACGAAGCGGGCGGTCTCGTAGAGGAAGACGGGAGAGGCGACGGCTACGCCCACGCCGAAAGCCGCATACATGAGCACTTTCCATACGCCCATGAAGGTGAATTCTTTCAGTTCACCCATGTTGACGAGACCCGGGCCGGGCTCGCTGAGCGCGAAGGCCAAGGGAGAAGTCTCGGGGTGTTTCGCCCATTCGAGGGGCAGGCTCAGCAGGACAGGGGTCTCCCGGTAGAAGATCAGGGCGGCGACCATCCCGACAGCGAAGACGGTGACGACGCGGATGAGCGAAATGCGGAGGTCGTCCAGATGCTCCATGAACGACATCTCGCTCCTGGATTTATTGCGGCGAATGAGGGAGGAAAGCATGGTAGGGTCAGTCCTTGCGAAGGAGGTCCTTGATGACGTCAAGGCTCAGGCCGGACGAAACGGAGTCTGATTCGGTCAGGAGCTTACGCAACATCTCAGACTTGGACTTTTGGAGTTCCATGACGCGTTCTTCGATGGTGCCGGCCGCGATCAGCTTGATGCTGGTCACCGTCCGGGTCTGGCCGATGCGGTGGGCGCGGTCCGTCGCCTGGGCCTCGGCGGCGGGGTTCCACCAGGGGTCGAAATGGATGACCGTGTCGGCCCCGGTGAGGTTCAGGCCGGTGCCGCCCGCCTTCAGGGACATCAGCATGACGGGGATGGTCGGGGTCGAGTTGAAGGTGTCGCAGACGCCTTGGCGGTCCTTCGTGGAGCCGTCGAGGTAGCAATAGGGAATGTCGCGGTCTTCGAGGGCTTCCTTGAGGAGCTGGAGCGCCGTGACGAAGGTCGAGAACACCAGCATGCGGTGGCCGGCGTCCTTGGATTCCTCGACGAGCTCGAGGAAGGCCTGGAGTTTCGCCGAATCGGCTTCGGCCAACTTCGGGTCGAGGATGCGCGGGTCGGCGCAGATCTGGCGGAGGCGGAGCAGCTGGTTGAACGCCGCCATCTGGATGCGGGCCTGCGTGGCGCCGCCCATCTCCATCTCGAAGATCTCCTGGCGCGTGGACTCGAGGATCTCGTCGTAGATCTTCTTCTGGTTGTCCTCGAAGTCGCAGTAGACGATCTGCTCGATCTTCGCGGGCAGCTCAGGGGCGACGGCGACCTTGGAGCGGCGGAGGATATACGGCGCGGCCATCTGCAGGAGGCGGTCGTCGTGCCACTTGCGTTCCTCGGCCTGGACGCGTTCTTCGGGCTTGGGGAGATAGCCCGGCATCAGGAAGCCGAAGAGCGAGCGGAGGTCTTCGAGGGAGTTCTCGACGGGCGTGCCGGTGAGGATGTAGCGGCCCTTCGCGACGAGCTGCTTGACCGCCTTGGCGGACTGCGCGCGCGGGTTCTTGATGTTCTGACCTTCGTCGCAGATCGCCGCGCCCCACGCCACGGCGGTGAAGGCCGCGATATCGCGGGAAAGGGTGCCGTAGGAGGTGATGACGAGGTCGAACCGCTGCAGGTAATCCGGCGCGGTGAAGCGGTTCTGGCCGTGGTGGGCGAGGACCTTCAGGGAAGGGGTGAAGCGGCGGGCTTCGCGGCGCCAGTTCTCGACGAGCGAGGCCGGGCAGACCACGACGCAAGGCCCGTCTTCCGGGCGGTGCTGGCGCAGGGCCTCCATGAAGGCGAGCGCCTGGACGGTCTTACCGAGGCCCATTTCGTCGGCGAGCAGGCCGCCGAGCGAATGATTATGGATATGCCAGAGCCAGGCCACGCCGACCTGCTGGTAGATGCGGAGCATCTTGCTCAGGTCCTCGCGGATCGGGGCGGGCTGGAGCTTCGAGAGGTTGCGGATCGCGGACGAGCGCTGGCTCCAGGTCTCGGGCGGGGCGAAGGCGGCCTGCAGTTCCTCGGCGATGGCGTCGGCGCTCGCGAGGTCCGCGAAGCCGATCTTCAGGTTGAGGTCCAGGTCCACGTCGCGCTTGGCCTCGCCGGTGATGCGGCGCTGGGCGTTGCGGATCGATTCCATCAGCTCCGGCGTGATGAGGCGCGGGCCGCGGTCGGTGTAGAAGAACATGCGCCCGCTGGAGAGGGCTTCCTGGATGACCTTCGGGGACTTGCCTTCGGGGTCGATGCCGATGGCGAAACGGAAGCCGTCGTTCTCTTCGGACGCGTCGCACTTCGCCTTGGCGAGGTCGACGTTGCGCAGGGAGTGCGAAAGGTTGTGCGTGAAGAACGCGTCGTTGTCCGTCATCAGCAGCTTATGATGGCGGGCGAGGAAGTTGAGCACCTGGATGGTGCCGGCGAGATACCACTCGCGGGTGGTGGTCTCGAGCGTGAAGCCGCTGCGTTGCAGGACATCGCGCAGTTCGGCGACGGGGCCGGAAGACTGCTGGGGCAGGCGGATGCGCAGCCACTTCATCGAGCCGTCGACCCACGGGCGGTCGTCACGGCCGCGTTCCTGGGAGCGGACTTCCTGCTCCTCGGGGCCGTCGTCCGGCGTCTCGCCGGCGGCGTTGGTCTGTGGCGTGGCGACCGGTTCGTCGAGGTGTTCGTGGACCTTGTCCAGGTGGTCGCCGTCCCACGCGAGCGGGGACTCCGGCGCGTTGGCCATGCGGAAGACCGGCAGGCCTTTGCCGATGGCCAGGAGCTGGCGCAGGTGGCGGCGGGTGAGCGGCAGGATGCCCTGCAGCTTGCCGTGGCAGAGGTTCTCGAGGATCGCCAGGAAGAAGACCGTGTCGGGCTCGATGGTCCAAGCCTTGCTGCGGTCGAGGTTCTCCGGAGCGACCTGCGCGCCGTCGACGCGTAGTTCGAGGCGGCAGATGATCTCGTCGCGCACGGCGGCGGTCGCGATGTTCGGCGGCACGATGAAACGCACTTCGATGGGCGTGCCGCGTTTTTCCGAAAGGGTGAGGGATTTGAGCCGGGGTCCTGCCGGGGTCGTCTCCGCTTGCTTTGATTTTTCCTTCTTCGTGTCCGTCGTCTTCTCCTTGGTCACCGCCGTCGTCGGCGGTTTGCCAGGCGGAGCGGCGGGCTTGGCCGGCGTCACTGGCTCGGCTTTCAAGTAACCTTCCTTGGTCGCTAATACCAGGTAGGCGGCGACGGAGTGGACGCAGAGTTTCCTTCGTCCCACCGAGACGTCACAGCCGCATTCGTTGCGCTGGAAGGTGACCGAGCGGAGGTTCCAGCGGGCTTCGCGGGATTCGGTGCCGTCGTCCACGAGGGCCTCCGCGACCGGAGGGGTCCAGAGGGCCTTCTTCACCTTGCCCTTGGCCACCAGCTCCTTGGCAAGGAGCACGGTCGCACCGCCCGCGAGATCGATGAGATCGTCTTCGGAGATGTTGGGCAACGGCTGACGCGGCGCCATGGTGAGGGTGTGCGGTGAAAAGCGTCGTCCGAAAGGACGCGCCAAAGGAGGGAAAACCTAGCGGGAAGACGTATCGCCTAGACGGCGACGTCTTGGACCGGGACTCCTGGGTGCATCTCGAAGATGCCTACGGGGGTCGTCGGGCCTGTCATCACGATGGAATAATCCTCACCGATGCCAATGATAATCTGACCTCCGGGCATATTAACCGTCAAATCCGCGTCAACCAGGCCCATTTTACGGGCCACGGCGGCGGAAGCCGAGGAGGAGGAGCCGGAAGCCATGGTGTAGCCGGCGCCGCGTTCCCAAATCTCGATGCGGACGTTCTTCCGGTCCATGATCTTCATGAACTGCACGTTGGTGCGGTTCGGGAAATTAGGGTGCGTCTCGAGGTGCGGGCCGTAGGTCTTGGCGAGGTCGGGCGTGAGGTCGTCGACCGGGATCACGCAGTGGGGGTTGCCGACGGTCGCGGCCCAATACCTGAAGGTCTTGCCGAGGACGGTGATTTCTTCGCCGAGGACTTCGCGGTCGGCGCCGACGTGCGGGATGACCGGGGCGCGGAAGGAGACCTTGCCCATCTCGACGCGGATGCGGTTGCCGCCGTCGAAGACCTCGCAGCGGACGATGCCGCCGATGGTGTGCAGCTTGAACTCCTGTCCTTCCTTGATCCGCTTGGTCTCGAGGAGGTGGCGGCAGAAGATGCGGATGCCGTTGCCTGATTTTTCGGCTTCGGAGCCGTCCGGGTTCAGGATGCGTAGGCCGAAGGTGCCGTCCGTGCGTTCGATCGGACCGTAGAGGATGCCGTCGGAACCGAGGCCGAAATGGCGGTGGCAGACCTTGCGGATGGCTTCCGGCGAAAAGAGGGCGGGGCAGTCCTTGGGCTCAAGGACGAGGTAGTCGTTGCCGAGGGCGTGGTATTTGGCGAAACGCATGGTCGTGTTCTGATTGGGCTTTCGGGGCGGGTTTGGCAAGCAAGGGGTGGCTTATCTGTCGGCTTGGTTTCCGCCTCGGCCGGGCTTACAAACCACCCATGCGCCTCCTGCCCCTGGTTGCCCTATCCTGCGTTCTCACGGTCTTCGCGGCCGAGAAGCGTCCGCCGAACATCGTGCTGCTCTACTCCGATGACATCGGCTGGGGCGACTTGGGCTGCTATGGCGCTAAAGTCATCCCGACACCGAACCTCGACCGTCTGGCCGCGCAGGGCACGCGTTTCACCTCGGGCTACTGCACTTCCGCGACCTGCACGCCGTCGCGCTACTCCTTGCTGACGGGCGAATACGCCTGGCGTCGACAAGGCACCGGCGTGCTGCCGGGTGACGCCCGTCTCATCATCAAGCCAGGTCGTCCCACGATGGCGGCCAGCCTCGCTAAACTCGGCTACGCCACCGGCGTGGTCGGCAAGTGGCATCTCGGCCTGGGCTCCGGCGACGTCGATTGGAACAAGCGGATCGATCCGTCCCCCAACCAGATCGGCTTCACCTATTCGTTCATCATGGCCGCCACCGGCGACCGCGTGCCGACGGTCTTCGTCGAGGACGGCTCCGTCGTCGGTCTCGATCCGAAGGATCCGATCGAGGTCAGCTACAAGCAGCCTTACCCGGGCGATCCCGACCTGAAGACCGATGCCGAGCGCGCGAAGCTCAAGATGGATTGGTCGCACGGACATAACATGGCCCTCGTCAACGGCGTCGGCCGCATCGGTTGGATGAAGGGCGGCAGGTCCGCCATCTGGAACGATGAGACGATGGGCGATACCTTCGCGGACAAGGCCTGTGGCTTCATCGCGCAGAATAAGGACAAACCGTTCTTCCTCTATTACGCCTCGCACGAGAACCATGTCCCGCGCGTCCATCATCCGCGCTACGCCGGCAAGACCCCTCTCGGCCCGCGTGGCGACGCGGTGGTCGCGTTCGACGATCAGGTCGGCCGCATCCTCGCCGAACTCGACAAGCAGGGTCTCGCCGAGAACACGTTGGTGATCTACACCTCGGATAACGGTCCGGTGCTCGACGATGGTTACAAGGATCAGGCGGTGGAGCGTAATAAGGCCGCGGCGCATGCCCCGGCGGGTCCGTTCCGCGGCGGCAAATACAGCATCCTCGAGGGTGGCACCCGCGTCGGCTTCATCGCCCGCTGGCCCGGCCATACGCCCGCCGCCAAAGTCTCCGACGCGCTGATCTCGCAGGTGGATCTTCCGGCCGTCTTCACCAAGGTCGCCGGCGGTGATCCGGCGGAATTCCTGAAGCTCGACTCCGTTGACTCGTCCGCGGCGCTCACGGGCGGACAGGGCCGCGAGACGCTGATCTCCAGCACGCAAGGCGCCGTGCTTTCCATCCGTGATGCCCGTTGGAAATTCATCTCCGGCGTCGGCGCGCCCGGCAAAGGCAAGAAGGCTCAGGGCCCGCTCGTCGACCTCTTGGGCGCCGAAGCCGAGCAGGCCAATGACCGCCGTGACCAGGCCGGGCCTCGTCTCTTCGACCTGCAGGCGGATCCCGGCGAACGGAATAACGTCGCCAAGGAACATCCCGAAGTCGTCGCCCGGCTGAAGGCCCTGCTGGAAGCCCAGCGGGCGAAGGGCGTGCTGCAGCCTTTGCCTAACTGATCGGGCGATTAATTTCGGTTCGACGCCTTCTCCCGACTTGAAGCGGGAGAGGGAAGGGTGATGCTCGACGCATGAGCCAGACCCCTCTCCGTGTCCTCTGTGTCGGCGCCGGCCACATGGGCCGTTCGCACGCCCTCGCTTACCATAAGCTCCCGGGTTTCCAGATCGTCGGTCTGGTCACCCGCTCTGCGGAATCCCGTGCCAAGCTGAACGCCGAACTCGGCGGCGGCTACGCGGAGTATGCCGACTTCCATGCCGCGCTCGAGGCGACGAAGCCCGACGCGGTCTCCATCTCGAGCTATCCGGATACGCACGCCGAATACGCCGTCGCCGCGCTTGAAGCCGGTTGCCACGTCTTCGTCGAGAAGCCCCTCGCGGTCACCGTCGCCGAGGCCGAACAGATCGTCGCCAAGGCCAAGGCCGTGAAGCGCAAGGTGGTCATCGGTTATATCCTCCGCCATCACCCGGCCTGGACGCAGTTCATCAAGACCGTGCAGACGCTCGGCAAGCCGCTGGTCATGCGCATGAATCTGAATCAACAGAGCTATGGCGACATGTGGAAGACCCATAAGTCCCTCCTGCAGACCTGCAGTCCCGTCGTCGACTGCGGCGTGCACTACGTCGACGTGATGTGCCTCATGACCGGCTGCCGCCCGGTCCGCGTCTCCGGCATCGGCGCCCGCCTCACCGAGGACATGCCGGCCGGTCAGATCAACTACGGCCACCTGCAGGTCACCTTCGCCGACGGTTCCGTCGGCTGGTATGAAGCCGGCTGGGGTCCGATGATGTCCGAGGAGGCCTTCTTCGTGAAGGACGTGATCGGGCCGAAGGGCTGCGTCTCGATCGTCGCCGGCAAGGCCTCGCAGGCCGGTAATTCCGCCGACGTCGATTCCCACTCCGCCGCGCAGGCCCTCAAGGTGCACTCTTCGCAGCTCGGTCCCGATGGTAAGTTCACCCAGCCCGACGAGATCGTGCCGACCGAGGCCGACCCCGGTCATGACGGCCTCTGCGAACGTGAACAGGTCTATTTCGAAAAGGCTATCCGCGAGGACCTCGATCTCACCGCGCACATGGACGACGCCGTCAACTCGATGCGCATCGTCGCCGCGGCGGATCAGTCCTTCCGCGAAGGCCGCACGATCAATCTCTGAACGCCGGTGGCGCACCCGAACCTCGTCTTCATGGGCGTCTGCGGCTGCGGCAAGAGCACCGTCGCCGAACTCTATGCGCAGCGCACCGGCGCCACGCTGATCGAAGCCGACGTCTTTCATCCGCCGGAGAACGTCGCGAAGATGAGCGCGGGCACGCCGTTGACCGACGAAGATCGCGCCGGCTGGCTGGCCGCGATGGCGGATCGGCTCGCCGAGGGCAAGGCCCGTGGTGAAGCGATGGTCCTCACCTGTTCTGCCCTCAAGCTGGCCTATCGTGACCGCCTGCGCCAAGGCGACCCGGACCTCTTCTTCGTCTTCCTCGATGGCAGTCGGGAACTCCTGCAGGCGCGGATGGACGCGCGAAAGGGACACTTCATGCCCCCGGGTCTGCTGGGCAGCCAGCTCGCCACGCTAGAGCGTCCGAACCTTGCCTCCGAGAAGTGCTTGCACGTCAGTATCAGCCTTACGCCCGAGCAGATCTGCGCGACCGTGGCGGTGGCGATGCGTCGCTTCGCCTGAAAAGCAGAAGGCCCGCTTGCGCGGGCCTTCGTCGGAGAGCATGGCGGGCTTATTTCTTCCAGACGACCTTGGACGGTTCGATGACGCTCGTCTTGTCGAGGGTCGGGAAGCCTTCCGGCACGGCGAGGGTGACCTTACCGGACGCGGCCCATTCGGTGGAACGGGCGAGGATGGTCTGGAAGCCGACGCAATGCAGGGCGTCGTGGCTGGTGTCGGCGGCCATGATATGTCCCATCGAGGTCGTCACGACGCGTCCCTTGCCGAACGGGGCGAACCAGACCATCGGCTCATGCATGTCGGTGCCGCCGAACTCTGGCTTGGAGAACGAGCTGGAGAGGACGTGCATGTGGTCGGCGGTGCCGCGCATGCGGTGGTAGAGCTCGTCGGTGGCGTGGAGCCATTCAGCGGGCAGACCCTGCATGACGGGGTGGGCGGCGTCGCGGGTCTTGAGCGTGAAGACGTGCTTGGGCCCGTGGCCGGAGCCGAAGCCCTTGCCCTGGATCTTCTCCTCGGCGTCGACCAGCGCGACGGCCTGGCCGGTCTTGTCGTCGACGGCGATACGCTTGGCGAAGGTGGCGCCGCGCCAGCCGCAGCAGATCATCTCGTTGAAGTTGTCCCAGCCGGTGAAGGCGTTGTTCGCGGCGTGCACGTTGACGAGGCCGCCGCCGTTCATGACGAACTCGGTGAAGGAGTCCTTCATCGCGGTGCCCCATTCCGGGCCGTTGTAATTGTTCACGATGACCTGGTAGTCGGCGAACTTCGGAGCCCACTGCTCCCATTCGGCGGCGTGGGCCTTGACGAAGGCGGCTTCCTCGGCGTTCCACTCCTTCATCGCGGCGTCAAAGGCTTTCTTGGCGGCGGCGTCACCGGCCTTCGGGCGGCCAGGCTTAGCCTTGGCGAAGCCGGCGGGCGCGGTGGCGACGGTCACGGTGAAGCGACCGGTGGCCTCGAGGGTGGCCTTGGTGGCCTCGGTCGTGCGGACCCAGTCGTGGTTGTTGCGTCCGTCGAGGATGAGGACGCGGATCTTATCGGCGGCCTCGAGGGGTAGGGTCAGGAGGGCGAGCAGGCTGAAGAGCCCGAGCTGGAGCAGGGATTTCATGGGGAGGCCCTCATTGGACCCATTTCCCATGGCCGGGCGAGTGTTTTCATTGCCGGTCCAGTGAACGATAGTGGATGGCCTCCAAGAGGTGGGCGGTGGCGATGCGGTCCGCCTCAGCGAGGTCGGCGATCGTCCGGGCGACGCGGAGGATGCGGTCGTAGGCTCGGGCGGAGAGGCCCAGTTTCTCCATCGCCTGCTGGAGCAGGTCGCCCTGAGCCCGTTCGAGCGCGCAGTATTCGCGGAGTTCCCTCCCGCCGAGCAGTGCGTTGCAACCGCCGGTCCGCCCGCCAAACCGTTGTCGTTGTCTGGCCCGGGCGGCTTCGACCCGGACGCGCATGGTCGCCGAGGGCTCGCCCGGCGCGGCGTCGCGGAGCTCGTCGATCGAGAGCGCCGGCGCTTCGACCTGGATATCGATGCGGTCGAGCAGCGGGCCAGAGATCTTGCCCCGGTATTTACGGACCTGCATCGGCGAGCAGGTGCACTCGCGTCGGCGGTCGCCGAGGTGGCCGCAGGGACACGGGTTCATGGCCGCCACGAGCATCAGTCGTGAGGGCAGGGTGACCTTGGCTGCCGCGCGTGAGACGGTGACCTGACCGTCCTCGAGCGGTTGACGAAGCACTTCGAGCGCGGAGCGACGGAACTCTGGCAGCTCGTCGAGGAAGAGCACGCCGAGATGCGCGAGCGAGACTTCCCCGGGCCCAGGAATGCTGCCTCCGCCGATCAGTCCGATATCGCTGATGGTATGATGCGGCGAACGGAACGGCCGCTGCCAGCCGCGTCGGCCGTCGGTGAGTCCCGCGCCGGCGGCGGAATGCACGCCTAGGATCTCGAGGAACTCCTCCGCGTCCGGCCGAGGGAGGATGGTCGGGATACGTTTCGCGATGAGCGATTTGCCCGAGCCCGGCGGTCCGATCATCAGTAGATTATGGCCGCCCGCCGCGGCGACTTCGACCGCCCGGCGGATCGCCAACTGCCCTTTGACTTCTGCGAAATCCGGCTGACCTTCGCTTGTGGCGGACTCGGACGGCGGCGGCGCGAGCGGGGTGACCTGCTTCTCGCCCGTCAGAAAGCGCAGGGCGCCGTCAAGGGTGTCGGCCGGAATCGCTTCGATTCCAACGACGAGCGCGGCCTCTTCCGCCGATGCGCGGGGCAGGATGACTCCGCGGAGGCCAGACTTCCGGGCAAGGATCGCCATCGCCACTCCGCCGCGCACCGGCCGCGTCGCGCCGCTCAGACCTAATTCGCCGGCGATGAGGTAGTGTTGCAAGAACGCCCGGTCGAGCTGGCCGGTCGATGCCGCGATACCGAGGGCGATGGGCAGGTCGTAGATGGCGCCTTCTTTCTTCAGGTCGCCGGGGGCGAGGTTGATGGTGGTGCGGGTCTCCGGTAGTCGGAGTCCGCTGTTCTGCAGGGCGGACTGGACGCGCTCTTCGGATTCCTTGACCGCGGCGTCGGGTAGGCCGACCAGCCACAGGCCGAGTTCGCCCTTCTCGCCGGTGTTCACCTCGATCTCGACCGGCACGGCTTCTACGCCGACCAATGCGGCAGAACGGATGACGGAAAGCATACCGAAGGGCAGGCGGTCGTCGCCCGGGGCACAATCCCCGACGCCTAGGGCTCAAAGCCTAGCAAAACCGCCCATTCCCCGGAGGATTGCCTTGGCAACCCAGCCCACGTTCCGCTGTCTGAATAACTGCTCCGCATGACTTTCCGCGCCGCCATCCTCGGTCTCCTTCTGCTGCCCCTCGGTTCCTCGGGGGCGTTGGCGCCTTTCCTGGAGAAGAACTGCGTCGAGTGCCACGACGCCGAAACGAAGAAAGGTGGGCTGGATATGACCGCCCTGAAGTCGGACCTCCGGGATCCGAAGTCCTTTGCCGCTTGGGTCAAGATCCACGACCGCACTGCCAACGGCGAGATGCCGCCGAAGAAGAAGGCTCGCCCCGCCGCCGGCGAGCAGTCCGCCTACCTCGGCGCTCTTGCCGCCACCCTGCTCCGTGAGGACGTCACCCGTATCGCCGCCCAGGGGCGTTCGGTCGAGCGACGCATGAACCGCTTCGAATACGAGAACGCCGTCCGCGACCTGCTGCAGGCGCCGTGGCTCGACATCAAAGAGTCGCTGCCAGAGGACACCGAGGCGCATCGTTACAATAAGAGCGGCGAAGCCCTGGACGTCTCGCACGTCCAACTCCAACGCACCCTTGGCGCGGCCGAAGAGGCTCTGCGTTCGGCGTTCATCTCCTCCGTCGCGCCGAGCGAGACCGGCAGCCGTCGGCATTACGCGCGCCAGCAGGGGAGCTACGTCGGCAAGATGAAGTTCTCCGAGTTCAACATGTCGCCCGAGCGGGCGACCTTCCCGACCTTGGGATTCAAAGGACAGCCGGACGTGCGTGCGGGCAACGCTCCCGCCACCGTGGGGAAGGCTAATCCCGTGCTGCGTGAGGAGGAAGGCGTCGGTGTCGTGCACGGTGCTTATGAGCCGGTCGAGCCTTGGTTCGGGACCTTCCGCGCACCGCAGGACGGTCGCTACCTGATCAAGCTTTGCGGCCATTCGGTCTGGGTCGGGCCAGGTAAGACTAAGTCCAAGGGGCAGGTACGCTGGCAGATCCCCGACCTCGACGACATCTCCAAGGGCCGCCGCTCCGAGCCGGTCACGGTCTACGCGCTCACGCCCCCGCGCGTCCTGCGTCGCATCGGTACGATCGACCTCGGACCTGATGTCACCGTCGCCGAACTCGACGTCGTGCTCGAGGCCGGCGAGAGCATCCAGATCGACGTCACCCGTTTCTTCCGTTCCCGTCCGGGTGCCTCTCGGGCGCAGAATCCCCTCGCCACGCCCGAAGGTCAGCCTGGCCTGGTCATGCGCTGGATCGACGTGAAGGGTCCCGTCGCCCCGCAATGGCCGTCGGCACCCTATGCGGTCCTGTTCGACGACTTACCGGTCAAGCCTACTCCGAAAGGAGCAAGCCTGCCTTACGCCGTGACTCCCCGTGATGAGGCTGCTGACGCCGAGCGACTGCTCCGTCGCTTCGTCCGCTCCGCCTACCGTCGCCCCGTTTCCGCCGCCGAAGAGATCCGCTTCCTGCCGATCATCCAAGGTGCGCTGAAGTCGGGCAGCTCCTTCGCTGAGGCGATGCTCTCGGGCTATGCCGCCGTCCTCTGCTCTCCGTCCTTCCTTTACCTGCGTGAGGCACCTGGGGCGCTGGACGACCACGCCGTGGCCTCCCGTCTGAGTTTCTTCCTGTGGAACTCGCCGCCCGACGCCGAGCTCCGCGCTTTGGCGGACGCGAAGAAGCTGCGTGATCCGGCCGTCCTCCGCACCCAGACGGACCGTCTGCTCGCCGACGTCCGTTCGCGGCGTTTCGTCGAATCGTTCACTGATTATTGGCTCGAACTGCGCAAGGCCGGGGCCAACGACCCCGACAGCTTGCTGTATCCTGATTACTATCTCGACGACCATCTGTTGGATTCGGCCCGGGACGAGAGCCACGCCACCTTTGCCGAACTCCTCCGCGCAAACCTCCCGGCCCGTGCCGTCGTCGAGGCGGACTTCGTCTTCGTCAACGAACGTCTCGCCTCGCTCTACCAGCTCCCGCCCGTCGAAGGCGTGAAGCTACGCAAAGTCTCCTTGCCCGCTGGCAGCGTACGCGGCGGATTCATGACCCAAGCCGCGGTGCTCAAGGTCACCGCCAATGGCACCACGACTTCGCCCGTCATCCGTGGTGCCTGGGTCATGGAGCGCATCCTCGGCCGTAAGCCGCCACCCCCGCCTCCCAGCGTACCCGCCGTCGAGCCGGACACCCGTGGCGCTGTGACGATCCGTCAGCAGCTTGAGAAGCATCGCACGCTCGAATCGTGCGCGTCCTGCCACACCCAGATCGATCCGCCTGGCTTCGCGCTCGAGAGCTTCGACGTCATGGGCGGTTTCCGCGACCGTTACCGCGCCCTCGATGGCAAGATTCCGGAGGTCGGTATCGGTAAGAACGGCCAGGCCTTCGCCTTCCATAACGCCTTGGTGATCGAGACCTATGGCGAACTCGACGGTAAAGCCTTCAAGGACATCCGTGAATTCAAGCGCCTCGTCGCCGCCGACGAACGTCAGCTCGCCCGCAACCTCGTCGGGCAGTTCACCGTCTACGCCACCGGCGCCCCGGTGGGCTTTGCCGACCGCGCCAA
Organism: Opitutales bacterium; assembly: GCA_044350605.1. Classification (GTDB taxonomy): domain Bacteria; phylum Verrucomicrobiota; class Verrucomicrobiia; order Opitutales; family UBA953; genus UBA953. Next base: position 11,727 of record JBILHF010000015.1, on the reverse strand, counting down.
GGTCGAGGCCGTCCTCGACGGGGCCAAGGCGGGCCGTTACGGCGTCCGCGACCTGGTCCGCGGACTTGTCACCAGCGAACTCTTCCTTAACAAGTAAACCTACCCCGATGGCTCCTTTCCGTTCCTCCCAAGCTCCGTTCGTCGCGTTCAAGCGCGCCATCTCTCGTCGCCGCTTCCTGGCCGGCACCGGCGTGCTGCTGGCCCTGCCGATGCTCGATGCCATGACCCCGGCCTTCGCGGCGGCCCCCGCGCCGGCCACCAAGCCCCGGCGCATGCTGGGCATCTGCAATAATCTCGGTCTCGTCCCTGACTACTTCTTTCCGACGGGCAAGGGGAAGGACTACAAGCCGTCGGCGTATCTCGAGCTGCTCCAAGCGCACCGTAACGACTTCAGCGTCTTCTCCGGCGTATCGCACCCGGACGTGGACGGCGGCCACCCGGCGGACAACTGCTTCCTGACCGCGGCCCCGCATCCGAGCAGCGGCGGTTTCCGCAACACGATCTCCCTCGACCAGTTCATGGCCGAGCGCATCGGCCACCTCACACGCTTCCCTTCGATGACCCTCGGCGTGAACTGCGCCCGTGGTTCCCGCAGTCTTTCCTGGACCGCCGGGGGCGTGATGATCCCGACCGAAGAGCGCGCCTCGGAGGTCTTCCGTAAGATGTTCATGGGCGGCTCCGAGGCCGAAGTGCGGGCGCAGGAGCGCCGTCTGCAGCTCGGCCAGAGCATCCTGGACGCCGTGGGCGGCCAGGCCGGCGAACTCCGCCGTACGATGGGCGCGCGCGACCGCGACCGCCTTGACCAGTATTTCACCAGCGTGCGCGAGCTCGAGCAGCGCATGCAGATGTCCAAGGAGTGGGAGCGTAAGCCGCGCCCCGTGGCCACTACGTCGGCCCCGCGCGACCCGGGCAGCCCCAAGGAGTATATGGATAAGGTCCGGCTGATGTATGACATGGCCCGCCTCTGTTTCGAGACCGACTCCTCGCGTGCGGTCACGCTCATGCTGGATAGCGTCAACACTCCGGCCCTCGATATCGACCACGTCCACACGACGACCGACGGTTACCACAGCCTTTCTCACCACGGCAAGTCGGCCAAGAAGCTCGCGCAGCTCAAGCAGATCGACAGCATGCACATGACCCTGCTCGCCAAGCTGATGGCCGACCTGAAGTCCGCCAAGGAAGACGGACAGTCCCTGCTGGATCGCACGATGATCCTGTATGGCAGCAATCTCGGCAACGCCAGCGCCCATACGACGACGAATCTGCCGACCCTGCTCATGGGGGGCGGCTTCAAGCACGGCCAGCACCACGTCTTCGACACCGAGAACAATTACCCGCTGCCGAACCTCTACGTCTCCATGCTCCAGCGCATGGGCATCGAGGCGGACAAGTTCGCTTCGTCTACCGGCACCCTTCGCGGCCTCGACCTCGTCGGCTAATCGCCGGAAAGCCTCCGTTTGGGCGGCGTTAGGCGCTTGCCCGCCGGGGGCGGGCTAGGGCAGTCTGCTGCACCCCGCCATGAAGATCGAACAGCATAAGGACGCCGTCGCCATGGGCCAGGCCGCGGCCACGCACGGCGCCCGCGAACTGCGCGCCATCCTCGCCCGCCAGCCCCGGGCGAACATCATCGTCGCCACCGGCGCCAGCCAGTTCGAGACGCTGAAGCACCTCGTGAAGGAGCCGGGCATCGACTGGACCAAGGTCACGATCTTTCACCTCGATGAATACGTCGGCCTCCCGGAGGCGCATGGCGCGAGCTTCCGTAAGTATCTCCGCGAACGCTTCATCGACCAACTGCCGGCCCGGGCGGAGTTCGTCCCGGTGGACGCCGACGCGCCGGATCTCGCCGCCGAGTTGAAGCGTCTCAACGCGCGCATCGCGGCCTGTCCGATCGACCTCTGTTTCGCCGGTATCGGCGAGAACTCCCACCTCGCCTTCAATGATCCGCCCGCGGATTTCGAGACCGAGGTGCCATACATCGTCGTGAACCTCGACCAGGCCTGCCGCCAGCAGCAGTTCGGCGAGGGTTGGTTCCCGACCTTTGACGACGTGCCCAAGCAGGCCGTGTCGATGTCGATCCGCCAGATCATGAAGAGCGCGCGCATCATCTTGTCGGTCCCGGATCGTCGTAAGGCCGTCGCGGTGAAGGGTACGGTCGAAGGACCGGTGACGCCGACCTGTCCCGCTTCGATCGTCCAACGGCACGCTGACTGCACGCTGTATATCGACGACGCCGCGGCGACCGAACTCGCCCGCTGATCCCGTGTCCGCCACCTCCCAGCGTCTCCTTGGTCGCGATCCCGTCACGGGGCGCGGTCTGGCCGTGGAGATCGAAGGCGGCGTGATCAAGGCGATCGAATTCGCCGAACACGGGGAAAGACGCTGGCTCTGCGCCGGGTTCGTGGACCTGCAGGTCAACGGCTACGCCGGACATGATCTCAATGGACTGACCCTCGATGCTGCGACCGTGCGGGCCCTGTGCCAGGCGCTGCTCAAGGTCGGCGTCACGACGTTCCTGCCGACGATCATCACCGCGCCAGAGTCGCGTATCATCGCCGCCTTACGGACCATTCGTGAGGCCTGCGCGCAGCATCCGGAAGTCGCCGCGATGGTCGCGGGCATCCATGTCGAAGGGCCGCACATCGCTCCGGAGGATGGACCGCGCGGAGCGCATCCGGCGGCAGACGTGCGCGCTCCGGCCATCGCCGAATTCGACCGCTGGCAAGTGGCTGCCGGCGGGCTGGTTAAACTCGTCACGCTTTCGCCTCACTGGCCGGAGTCCCCGGTTTATATCCGTCATCTCGTGAAGTCCGGCGTGGTCGTCTCGCTCGGCCATACCTCCGCAGACGCCGCGCAGATCGCCGCCGCGGTCGATGCGGGGGCGACGCTTTCAACCCACCTTGGCAACGGTTCGCATGCGCTGCTGAACCGCCGTCATAACCATCTCTGGCCGCAGCTGGCGGATGATCGCCTGACGGCTATGTTCATCGCCGACGGACATCACCTCACGGCTGCCCAGCTCAAGGTCATGCTCCGCGCCAAGGACCTCGGTCGTTCTTTGGTCGTCTCGGACACCGTCGCCTTGGGTGGCCTGGCTGCCGGGAAATATCAGACCCCGATCGGGGGCAAGGTCGAGTTACGGGCCGACGGCTTCCTGGCGATCGACGACGGCACGGGTAACTACCTTGCTGGTGCCGCCTTGCCGTTGCTTGCCGCGATACCGGTCTTGGTCGGTCAGGTCGGCCTGACGGTCGGGGAAGCCGTTGCATTGATGACCAGCGCGCCGGGTCGGGTGATCGGGGGCAGGGGAGTATTGGCCGTCGGTCAGCCGGCGGACTTGGTCGCCTTGGAGTGGGATGGCGGCGCGGACGCTCCTCAGGTGGTCGGTGTCTGGTCACGAGGCGTCCGGTCCGAATAGCGTCCGGCCACATCGATTTTATCGATGCGTGGCACACACAAAGCCTCGCTTACCTTTGAATGAGGCTTATCTTAACCGCATGTACCCCGCTGGCCTCTGCGCGGTGACCTGCGACTACGGAGCCCCCGTCGTCGCAATCTTCGGCATCGCCTGGCTTTAAGGCCGCATCAGCGCAGCCAAGCAGGAGAACTGATCTTTCCATGAACACGATACGATATGATTGTCACGTCCACCTCGTCGGTAACGGCCAAGACGGGAGCGGTTGCTGGCTGCGGATCGAAGGCCTCTGGCTGCGCGCCCTCAGCGAGGTCATGCGCCGGGCCGTCGGAATGCCCTTGCCGCTCACGCACAAGGATTTCGACGTGAAATACGTCGAGGCCCTGCGTGAGCTCATCCGGGGCTCCTATGTGGACAAGGCTTTGCTGCTGGCGCAGGACGAGGTTTACGACGAAGAGGGCAAGAAGATGGACTTCGGGTCGTTCCATGTGCCGAACGACTACTTATTTAAGGTCTGCCGCGAGAATCCGGAGTTCGTGCCGGCGGTCTCGATCCATCCCGGGCGTAAGGACGCGTTGGAAGAGCTGGATCGCTGCCTGGCGTCCGGCGCCCGCGCGTTGAAGTTGCTGCCCAACTGCCAGAACGTGAACTGCTCGCTGCCCCAGTATGACGAGTTCTGGCGACGCATGGCTTCCGCCGGCCTCCCGTTCCTCTGCCATACCGGTGGCGAAATGACCGTGCCGGTCATCAATCGGGCTTACCAGGATCCGCGCATCCTCCGTCGCCCGTTGGAGCTGGGCGTCAAGGTCATCGCCGCCCATTCCTCGGGCAACAGCCACTTCTTCGACCAGAACTACTTCGGCGAGCTCATCAAGCTCATGGACGAATTCCCGGAGATGTATGCCGATACGAGCGCCCTCAACAGCCCGATCCGCAGCGGCGTCCTCAAGCAGGTCAAAGAATCTGGCCGCCTCGGGCGTTTCCTGCATGGCAGCGATTATCCCGTGCCCGTCGGGGCTTTCTGGGTGCGCTTGCGCGGACTCATCACCACCGCCCAGTGGCGGGAAGCGGCCAAGATCCCCAATCTCATCGAGCGCGACGCGTTCCTGAAGCGTGCCATGGGTTTCGATGACGCCCACTTCACGCGTCTCGACGAGGTGCTGCGGAAGGTCTGACCGCTCAGAGCGAGCGGAGCAGGGCTTGGATGTCGACGGAGTCCGAGATCATCTTGCGGATGATCGGGATCTTGTCGGCGTCCTGGCGCATCGTCTTCACCGTCATGTTGTTGATGCGTGCGGTGACCGCGAAAGATTCGGCCTCGACGGCGGCCATCGCGATGCCCGCCTCCTTGAGGCGGCGGACGATCTCGTCGTTGGGCAGCAGCCCGTTCGAGAAGAGCACGCCGGAGAGGGCTGCGGCGCCCACGCCCGCGATGAAGGCCTCGAGGAGGTCTTCGCGGTCGCCGGGGACGATCACCAAGGTGCCGGGGACGCGCAGGTATTCGGCGGAGCGGCGGGCGGACATGGCCCCGATGACCACGCGCCGGACGCGACGGAGGCCGGCCGGCTGATGGATCCAGCGGGCCTTGGTCTCGTCGGCGACCTGGTCGAGATTGGGGTAGACGAGCGTCTCCTGGAGCGGGACGACGCCGAGGAGGGGCACGCCGAGCTTGCGGAGGCCGCGGCCGGCGAAATCACGGATGAACTCGAGCTTGTCCGGCATCACCTTGTTGAGGATGGCGCCCACGACCTCGACGCCGGCCTTATCAAAGAGCGCTTTGTTGAGGGCGATCTCGTCGATCGGTTTGCCGATACCGCCGGCCGCGACGATGATGGCCTTGGAGCCGAGCACGCGGGCGTTGTCGGCGTTGGAGGCGCCGAAGACGGAACCCACGCCGGCGTGGCCCGAACCCTCGACGACCACGATGTCCTTGCCGTAGGCCGTACGGTCGAAGGCGCGGCAGATGCGGTCCTTGAGCTGCGGGCCGATCTCATCGGGATTCTCCAGATACTGCTTCGTGAAGTCCGGTCCGATGGCCACCGGCGACATCGCGGCGATCGGGACGTTGAGGTCGAAGAGACCGTCGATGAGCAGCGTATCCTCGTCGACCTGGTCTTCGCCTGACATCACCACGCGTTGGGCGATCGGCTTGATGTAACCCACGTGCAGGCCCATCGCCTGCAGGGCAGCCGTGAGCCCCAGGCAGGTGGTCGTCTTGCCATCGTTCATGCGCGTCGCCGCGACGAAGATCCGTCGCGTGTCCAGGTTCATCGGGCGCAGCAGCAGCCCGGGGACGTTGTCAGCGAAGCGCTTGCGTGGGGGCATGTTCAGGCGGCGGGACCGTCCTTCAGCTTCGGAAAGAGGTAGGACTTGTCGACCGCCTGGGCGGCGACGATGACCGCGGTGCCGAAGATGTCGTGCGCGCTGGCGCCGCGGGAGATCTCGGCGGCGGGACGGTCGAGGCCGGTGAGGATCTGGCCGTAGGCCGGGATGTCGGCGATATGCTGGGCCATCTTCGAGGCGATGTTGCCCGAGTTGAGGTCGGGGAAGATCAGCACGCTGGCGCGGCCGGCGACGGCGCCGGAGACTTCCTTGGACTGCGCGGCGAAGGGATTGATGGCGGCGTCGGCCTGCATCTCGCCGTCGATATCGCAGGTGATGCCCAGTTCACGGGCCTTGCGGCGGGCGAGGTCGGTGGCGACCTGGACCTTCTTCACCGAAGCCAGGCGAGGGTTCGAAGCGTGGGTCGAGTAGGCGAGCATCGCGACCTTCGGCGTCGTGTTGGTGAGGTGGCCGGCGAGGCCGGCGGTCGTCACGGCGATGTCGGCGAGCTGCTCGGCGGTCGGCTCCGGGATGACGCCGCAGTCGGCGAGGAAGAGGACGCCGTCGATGCCGAACTTGCCTTCTTCGGATTCAAGGATCTGCATCGAGGAGACCGTCTCGACGCCGGCCTGGCGGGGCATCACCTGCAGGATGGCACGGAGGCCGGAAGAGGCGTGGGTAGTGGCGCCGGAAATGAGCGCGTCGGCGCCGCCGGTGGCGACCATCAGGCAGGCGAAGTAGTTCGGGTTGAGGGCCAGTTCGGCCGGGTCGCCCTGGAGGTTCGTATTGCCGTAGCGCTGGATCGACTCGAGCTTCTCGGCGAAACCCTTGAGCTCGTCGCTGCGTTCGGGTTCGACGACACGGATGCCTTCGAGGCTGATGTTGAGGCGGGCGGCGTTGACCTTGATGCGCTGGCGGTCGCCGACGAGGATCGGGACGCCGAGCTTCTTCACGACGAACTGGCGGGCGGCCTGGATCACGCGGGCGTCGGAGCCTTCGGGGAAGACGATGCGCTTGGGGTGGTTTTGGAGGCGAGCGGAAAGGCGGGAAATGAGGGACATGGTCGAAAGGCGGCCGCGAGGGCCGACGAAGACGTATTAAGTTTAAATAAGCCCGCAGGGCGAGGCAGAAGGCGTCGCCCGGCGAACCCTTGTCATGACGTCACTTAGCCGACGCGGGCAGGGTCGGCCGGAAGGCCGGGAGGCCTCGGAGGGCGGACTTGGTCGTCGGTTCGACATGGTAGCCCATCTTCTCGAAATACTCGCTCACGTCGGCCTTGGCGGCCTTCCCGTAGCGCAAGGCGAAGAGACTCTGGAGCTGTTCCTTGGTGCTGCCCTTGGGGGCGGCGTCGGTCGCGTAGGAACGGAGGGTCTCGCGGAGGGGTTCCCAACCGTGGGCGCGGATCAGCACGACGAAGGTCGCGAGCTGTTCGAACGGTCCCTTGTTCGGTTCGGCGGCGAAGCGCTTGGCGAGGAGCTCATCGATCTTCTCCATCGCCGGATGGCCGCGTCCCTGCGGCTTGCCGACGAGTTTCTCCATGACATAAAGCGAGAACAAGTTGCAGGTGACTTCCGTCTGTCCGTCGAAAGTCCAGGCGGAGCACTGATGGTTGTGGCCGAGTTCGTGGAAGAAGCCCCAGTTGCCTTCCTTCATGAGCTTGGGGAGGTCGACGCTGTCTTGCTGCGACGGATCGATCCAGCACATGAACGGATAGCCCGAGTGCATGAAGCCAGCGGAGATCTGTCGGTCAGGGACCACGCGCTCAGGAGCCAGGCGGCGGAGGCCGATGAGGTCGTCTTCGAGGGCCATCGACTTGTCCCACCATTCCAGCAGGGCCTTCGGGTCAGTGAGCTCCTTCGCGGCGGACGCCTGGACGTGCAGGATGACCTGCTTGCCGGAGAGGGTGACCCAGGGGGCCGGCAGCAGCTTGGCTTTCGCCCAGGATTCCAGGGTGTCCTTGCCGAGCACGTAGGTCGGCATCGCGACGGCGTTGCTGAACTGCAGCGGCGTGGCCGGCGAAGTTTTCATCGGCTTACGCCAGTCTTTGTGCGAGCTTTGGATGAAGAGCTGGCCGCCGAAGGCGTTGGCGATCTTGTTCTCGCCGACCTTGAGTTCGAAGGTCCGCGCGATGACCGGGAAGCGGTTCCATTTCGCCAGCTTCAGCAGGCTGTCGCGGTGGCAGCCGACGACCACCTTCACCGTGCGATGCTCGGGGAGCGAGGCGACCTTCACGATGACGACTTCGCCGGGTGCGGCGTAGAGGCCGGTCTCCTGCCAGACGTCAGGGCTCGTGTAGAGATTCGGCGCGCCGCCGTTGGTGGTATCCCAGCGGTGGACGAGATTGGAATCATAGGCGACCGTCCGGGCGACGCGTTCCTTGGACTCGACGATGCCGGGGAAGTCGCGGGCAGCGGCGTGGGCTTCGAAGGTGCCCGGCTCCTTGGCCATGTAGTTCTTGATGGCCGTGTGCAGTTCAGCGCGGTCGGCTTCGGCGGGCTGGAGGAACGGAGCCTTCTTCGTCGGCGTGATTTCTTCGACCGAAGGAGCGGCGAACGCGGCGGAAGCCGCGAGCAGGGAGGCGCAAAGCAGACGCATGGGGAGGGGTGGTCCCACGTTGGCTTTCGCTTTCTCTGCCGCCAATGCCAAACCCTTCCGAATGGGCGGTTTTTAACGGAAGATAACGGTCTTATTGCCGGCTAGCAGGACGCGATCTTCCACCAAGGCGCGGAGGCCGCGGGCGAGCACGACCTTCTCGATGTCCTTCCCCAGATGCGCCATGTCCTCGGGCGTGTCCGAATGGTCGATGCGGATCACGTCCTGTTCCACGATGGGTCCTTCGTCGAGGTCCGGCGTGACGAAGTGGCAGGTCGCGCCGATGAGCTTCACGCCGCGGCGATGCGCTTGGTGATAGGGTTTGGCGCCGGCGAAGGAGGGCAGGAACGAATGATGGATGTTGATGATCTTGCCGGCGAAATCGCGGCACATCTGTTCGTCGAGCACCTGCATGTAGCGGGCGAGCACGATGAGGTCGGCTTGGGCCTCGCGGAAGAGCTGCTCCATCTTACGGCAGGCCGCCTGCTTGGTCTCTGGCGTCACGGGGACGAAGTGGAAGGGGATGCCGTGGGCTTCGACGACCTTGCGGTGGTTCTCGTGATTGGAGATCACGCAAGGGATCACGAACGGGAAGTCCTGGGCGACGTGGCGGGCGAGCAGGTCGTAGAGGCAATGCTCCTGCTTGGAGCAGAGGAGCACCACGCGGCGGGGCTGGGCGGAGTCGGAGACTTTCCAGTCCATACCGAACCGCGCGGCCATCGGGGCGAAGCGCGCGGCGAACTCCTCGGCGGGGAAGTCGAGGGACTCGGCCCGGATCTCCACGCGCATGAAGAACCGTCCGAGTTCGGTCTCGGTGTGCTGGCTGGCTTCCGTGATCCAGCCCTTGTGGCCGGCGACGAATGCGGAGACCCCGGCCACGATGCCGCTGGTGTCAGGGCAGGAGAAGCTGAGGGTCAGGGTGCGGGCCATGCTCCGAGGATGGAAGGGGAGGGGCGTAGGGGTCAAGACACGGCGGCATCGGCCCGGGCACGGCGGCGGATTAATCGGGAAATATGCCCGTGGACGGCTCGCCTGCGGGATTGACCAGCCCTCGTCCCGTCCTACGTTGACCCTTCACCTTTTACTCAGATGGCCAAGACCCTGTTCCAGAAAGTTTGGGAAGCGCATACGGTGCGCAAGCTGCCTAACGGGCAGACCCAATTGTTCATCGGCACGCACCTCATCCATGAGGTGACGAGCCCCCAGGCCTTCGGCATGCTCCGGGACCTCGGCCTCAAGGTTAAGTATCCGCAGCGGACCTTCGCCACGGTCGACCACATCGTCCCGACCAACGAGCTCAAGGAGCCTTACTCCGACCCGATCGCCCAGGAGATGATCGAGGCCCTCCGTAAGAACACCAAGGACTACGGCATCCGCTTCTTCGACACCACCACTGGCACCCAGGGCATCGTCCACATGGTCGGCCCGGAGCAGGGTATCACCCAGCCCGGCACCACGATCGCCTGCGGCGACTCCCACACCGCCACCCATGGCGCGTTCGGCGCGATCGCCTTCGGCATCGGCACCACGCAGGTCCGCGACGTCCTCGCGACCCAGACCCTCGCCCTCAGCCCCCTCAAGGTCCGTCGCATCGAAGTGAACGGCAAGCTCGCCCCCGGCGTCTACGCCAAGGACGTCATCCTGCACATCATCCGCGTCCTCGGCGTCAACGGCGGCATCGGCTACGCCTACGAATACGCCGGCACGACCTTCGACGGTTTCTCCCTCGAGGAGCGCATGACCGTCTGTAACATGTCCATCGAGGGCGGCGCCCGCTGCGGTTACGTCAACCCGGACCAGAAGACTTTCGACTACATCAAGGGCAAGCCCTACGCCCCGAAGGCCGCCGATTGGGATGCCGCCGTGGCTCGCTGGGCTTCCTTCGCTTCCGACGCCGGTTGCCAGTATGATGACGTCAAGGTCTTCAAGGCCGAAGACATCCGTCCGACCGTCACCTGGGGCATCACCCCGGGCCAGGCCGTGTTCATCGACGAGAAGATGCCGGCGCTCGAGACCCTCAACGCCGCCGACCGCCAGACCGCCGAAGACGCCTACGCTCACATGAAGCTGGCGCCGGACACCCCGATCAAGGGCACCAAGGTCGACGTCTGCTTCCTCGGTTCCTGCACCAACGGCCGCATCTCCGACCTTCGCGAAGTCGCCAAGTATCTCAAGGGCCGCAAGGTCAGCCCGAGCGTCAAGGCGATCGTCGTCCCGGGCTCGCAGCTCACCGCCATCCAGGCCGTGCATGAAGGTCTCGACAAGATCTACATCGAAGCCGGCTTCGAATGGCGCGGCGCGGGCTGCTCCATGTGTCTCGCGATGAATCCCGACAAGCTCGTCGGCGACCAGCTCTGCGCCAGTTCCTCGAACCGTAACTTCAAGGGCCGTCAGGGCTCTCAGACCGGTCGTACCGTGCTCATGAGCCCGCTCATGGTCGCCGCCGCCGCCATCACCGGTCAGGTCACCGACGCCCGCGAAGTCTTCAAGGTCTGATGTCCGCCTCCGCGCCAGTCGACCGCGTGCTCGAACGTATCGCCCAAGGCGACGACGTCGCCGCGGCCTGCTCGGCGGAAGGCCTCGCCTGTCAGCGCGACGTGAGCGTCGACGCCCATTACGACGGCAAGCCCGTGTGCACCGTGACCCTGCCGTGGGTCGTGGACGGACACGCGATCCTGCTGGCCGACGAGACCGTCGCCGCCTCCGTCGCCGAACAACGGCTCGCTTCCCTGGCTGCCGCCCTCGCGATGCCCGTCTGCGTCATCCGCCGTCCCGTCGCCGCCTGAACCCCTTTCAATCCGCCATGTCCCTCGCCAAAATCACCCAGGTCAAAGCCCTCGCCCTCGCCGTCCCCGGCGACGACATCGACACCGACCGCATCATCCCCGCGCGCTTCCTCCGCTGCGTGACCTTCGACGGTCTCGGCGAGCACGCCTTCCGCGACGAGCGCACCGGTCCCGACGGCAAGGAGCGCCCGCATCCGATGAACTCGGCGCAGGCCGCCCGCATCGCCGCCGCCAAGCAGGGCGTCATGGTCGTCGGCTTCAACTTCGGCTGCGGCAGCTCCCGTGAGCATGCCCCGCAGTCCCTCTGGCGTTATGGTTTCACCGCGTTCGTCGGTGGCAGCTTCGCCGAGATCTTCTTCGGTAACTCCACGACCCTCGGCGTGCCTTGCGTGACCCTCTCCAAGGAAGACCTCGCCGAGTGCGATGCCTTCGTGCGCGCCAACCCGGACGTCGAAGTCACCGTCGACGTCGCTCAGCTCACCGTCTCCGCCGGCGCCAAGACCTGGAAGGCCAGCATCGCCGCCTCCGCCCGCGACGGACTCGTCAACGGCAAGTGGGACCCCATCGCGGACCTGCTCGAAGGTGCCGACTCCGTGGCCAGGACCGCCG
>JBILHF010000007.1:0-55302 GCA_044350605.1 Opitutales bacterium | reverse complement strand
TTCCAGATGCGGAGGAGGGCGTCGGCCATGTCGGACGGCGTGGCCGCGACGGAGATGCCGCACTCCTGGAAGATCTTGATCTTCGCGGCGGCCGTGTCTTCGGCTCCGCCGATGACGGCGCCGGCGTGGCCCATGCGACGACCGGCCGGAGCGGTGGCACCGGCGATGAAGCCCGCGACGGGCTTCTTGCAGTGCTCCTTGATCCAGCGGGCGGCTTCGACTTCGGCGTTACCGCCGATTTCGCCGATCATGATGATGGCTTCGGTCTCCGGGTCGTCGTTGAAGAGCTTGATGACGTCGAGGTGCGAGGTGCCGTTGACGGGGTCGCCGCCGATGCCGACGCAGGTCGACTGACCCTTGCCACGGCAGGTGAGCTGCCAGACGGCTTCGTAAGTCAGGGTGCCGGAGCGGGAGACCACGCCGACGTTGCCGCGGCGGTGGATGTAGCCCGGGGCGATGCCGATGCGGCAGCCGCCGGAAGACTTGTCGCCGCGACCAGGGGTCACGAGGCCAGGGCAGTTCGGTCCGATGAGGCGGGTGCGACGACCGGCCATGGCGCGCTTGGCGCGGACCATGTCACGGACCGGGATGCCTTCCGTGATGGCCACGGCGAGATCGAGGTCGGCGTCGAAGCATTCCAGGATGGCGTCGGCCGCGAAGGGCGGGGGGACGAAGATCGCGGAGACCGTGGCGCCGGTCTGCTTGGCGGCTTCGGCGACGGTGTTGAAGATCGGAACCTTCTTGCCGGCGTGTTCGAAGACCTGGCCGCCTTTGCCCGGAGTGACGCCGGCGACGACCTGCGAGCCGTAATCGAGCGAGAGGCGGGCGTGGCGCGCACCGAAGTCGCCCGTGATGCCTTGGACGAGGATGCGGGTGTCTTCTTTGACGAGGATGGACATGAGAGTGTGCGGTGAGGGGTTACTTGGTGTTGACCAGCTTCACGATCTTCTGGGCCGCGTCGGCCATCGAATCGCCCGACACGATGGTCAGGCCCGAAGCGGCGAGGGTGGCCTTGCCGGCTTCGACGTTGTTGCCTTCGAGGCGGACCACGAGGGGCAGCTTGAGGCCGGTCTCCTTGACCGCTTCGATGATGCCGGTGGCGATCACGTTACAGTCCATGATGCCGCCGAAGATGTTCACCAGGATGCCCTTCACGTTGGCGTCGCCCAAGATGATCTTAAAGGCGGCCGTCACCTGGTCCTTCGTCGCGCCGCCGCCGACGTCGAGGAAGTTGGCCGGGCTGCCGCCGAAGTGCTGGATGATGTCCATCGTGGACATCGCGAGGCCGGCGCCGTTGACGAGGCAGGCGATGTTACCGTCGAGGGCGATGTAGGAGAGGCCGAACTTCGAGGCTTCGATCTCCTTGGCGTCCTCCTCGTTGAGGTCGCGGAGGGCGACCACGTCAGGGTGACGGAAGAGGGCGTTGTCATCGAACGACACCTTGGCGTCGAGGGCGAGGAGCTTGCCTTCCTTCGTGACGAGGAGCGGGTTCACTTCGACCATCGCGCAATCCTTCTCCCAGTAGAACTGGTAGAGCTTCGTCACGAGGGTGACGCACTGCTTGAAGAGGTCGCCGGAGAAGCCGAGGGCGAAGGCGATCTGGCGGGCCTGGAAGGCCTGGAGGCCGACGGCGGGGTCGACCTGCACCTTGAAGATCTTCTCCGGGGTGTGGTGGGCGACGTGTTCGATCTCCATGCCGCCTTCGGTCGAAGCGACGATCACCGGGAAGGAGGTCGCGCGGTCGAGGAGGATGGCGAGGTAGTATTCGTCGTCGCGGCCGTCGGGGCGCTTGCCCAGGTTGGCGGCTTCGGTGAAGTAGATCGTCTGGACCTTGCGACCGGCTTCGCCGGTCTGGGCGGTCACGAGGGTGTTGCCGAGCATCGCCTTGGCGTTCTCGAGGGCCTTCTCCTTCGTCGGCGAGAACTTCACGCCGCCTTTGAAGCCGTCGGTGAAGGTGCCTTTGCCGCGACCGCCGGCATGGATCTGGGATTTCACCATGATGCCACCGGAGGTTTCGATCTTGGCGAGCGCGCCTTCGAACTCGGCGGCGGAGGTGACCGCCACGCCCTTGGGCACGGCGACGCCGAACTTCTCGAAGAGTTCCTTGGCTTGGTATTCGTGGATATTCATGGAAACGGGACGGAGACTGCGGATTAACCCTTCAGGTCGGCTTCCTTGGCTTTGAGGTTCTTCTCGATGTCGGCCGTGAACTTGTCGGTGTGCGTCTGGATCTCCTTCTCCGAGCGCTTCAGGTCGTCGTCGGTGACGACCTTGTCCTTGTTGCCCTTCTTCAGGAGCTCGAGGGCGTCGCGGCGGGCGTTACGCACGCGGACCTTGCCTTCTTCGGCCATCTGCGTGGCGCGTTTGGCGAGCTCGAGGCGGCGTTCACCGGAGAGGGACGGGACCGGGCAGCGCATGAAGTTGCCCTGCGGGACGGGGTTGATGCCGAGGTTGGCGGCCATGATGGCCTTGCGGATGTCGTCCATGACGGCCTTGTCGAAGGGCTGGACCACGATGGTCTGCGCGTCCGGGGTGGTGATGGCGGCCATGTCCTTGAGGCGCTGGGTCATGCCGTAGGATTCGATGTGGACCTGGACGTTCTCGATCATGCCTGGGGAGGCCTTGCCGGTGTGCAGCGTGGCGAACTCGTGGGAGGTATGATCGACCGCCTTCTTCATGGCGTTGGCGCCGTCGGCGATGACTTTCTTGATGTCCATAGGATAGGGTAGGAGTGTTGGGTGATTGGAAAATCAGGCGACGAGCGTGCCGATGCGTTGGCCAAGGACGGCCTTCTTCACGGCCCCCTTCTCGGACATCGAGAGCACGATGATCGGGAGCTTGTTGGCTTCGCAGAGCGAGAACGCTTCGGCGTCCATGACGCCGAGGCGCTTCTGGAGGGCTTCGGCGTGCGAGACGCGGTCGTAGCGCTTGGCGTCCTTATGCTTCATCGGGTCCTTGTCGTACACGCCGTCGACCTTGGTGGCCTTGAGGATGGCGTCGGCGCCGATCTCGTTGGCGCGGAGGGCGGCGGCGTAGTCGGTGGTGCAGTAGGGATTGCCCGTGCCGGCGACGAAGATGACGATGCGGCCGCGCTCGAGGTGGCGGGTGGCGCGGCGCTGGATGAAGGGCTCGGCGATGCGGTCCATCGGGATGGCGGTCATCACGCGGCACTCGAGGCCGGCCTTTTCCAGGCGGTCCATCAGGGCGAGGCCGTTGATCACCGTGGCGAGCATCCCCATGTTGTCGCCGGTGGTGCGGTCGGTGCCGTTGGCGCGCGCGCCGGCGAGGCCGCGGAAGATGTTGCCGCCGCCGACGACGACCGCGACCTGGGTGCCGACTTTCTGGATCGAGCGCAGCTCCTCGGCGAGACGATCGAGGACGGCGCTGTCGATGGATTCGCCGGTGACATCGTTGCGAAGGGCTTCGCCGCTGATCTTGAGCACGATCCGACGATACTTCGGCTTCTGGGAGGCGGAGGCAGGCATACAGGGGAAATGAGAGAGACCTCCCCCAGCGTCAACCCCGCCTTGGTCTCGCTTGACTCCGACCCCCGACTCGCTGTTCAGTCGGGATGCGCAGACCCGTGGTGTAACGGTAGCACAAGTGATTTTGGTTCACTTTGTCGGGGTTCGAATCCCTGCGGGTCTACGCTCCTTTCGGTCCGTTCGGCCAACAAAGAACCCCGGCTGTCCGGGGTTCTCGAAGCGGGCTGTAAGGGCGGCTTAAGCGCGACCGAGGTATTCCTTATTCTCGGTGCTGACCTTGATCTTCTCGCCCTGCTTGATGAAGAGCGGGACGTTGACCTGGAGGCCGTTCTCGCAAGTGACGGTCTTCTGGACGTTGCCGGCGGTGTCGCCCTTGACGGCGGGCGGGGCTTCCAGGACTTCGACGGTGACGGAAGGGGGGAGGTCGACGGTGACCGGCTTGTCTTCGACGAAGAGGACCATGTAGGAGGTGCCCGAGATCAGGAACTCCTTGGAGTCGGCGAGGGTGGTGGCCGAGATGTAGTATTCTTCGTTGGTGTTGGTGTCGGCGAAGACGTAGCTGCCGTCGGCTTCGTAGGAGAACTCGAGGGACTTGATGCTGTTATCGAAGACTTCGAAGCTGACTCCGATGCCGCAGCGAACCGGGATCTTGGCGCCGGTCTTGATGGAGCGGAGCTCCATCTGGACGTAAGAGGCGTTGTTCGGGGGGGTGCGGACGAGGCACTCGAGAACGATGCAGAGCTCACCATTGTAGCTCATGATGTTCTTCTTCTTGATGCGATTGACGGGTAGGGAGGCCATGGGAGTAAGGGCGGACACAAGCGAAGCCGTTCGGGACGGTCAAGCCGGACTTGCCCGAAAGGTCGGGTCGGGGGTGTTCGACCCCGTAAAGACGAGTCGCCGCCGGGGTCGGCGGACTATTCGACGGTGAAGAGCACCCCGCCGATCTGGTTGATCTTGATGGTGGGGGCCGTGCCGCTGGTCGTCGTGGTGGCCTTGGCCGCGTTGGAACCTTCCACGGAGGCGCCATCCACGGCTTCGACTTCGAAGCCCGTGTAGAGGGTGATCAGGTTGGAATAGAGGCGCTTCAGTTCGGCCTTGGAGGCGACGACCATCTCCACCGTCTTGGCGTGGGTGGTGGTCGGATAGGTCTTCACGACGATATCGCCGGTCGTGCCCGAGATCATGTTGTTCACCTTGGATTCGACGGCGGCGAGCTGGCTCGGCACGGGCAGCCTCGAAGCCTGGCTGGGGTCTAGGCCGCGATTCTGCGAGTTGGCTTCGCTGGCCCGGTTGACGCGGTTGGCGACATCATCCGTGCCGGGCGGACGCGCGGCGTAGAGGCGGAGCTGCTGGTTAGAGTCCTTCATGTCGATCACGACTTCGGCGACGATGAACGACCCGGTGGTGTATTCTTGGAAGGAGATCGAGAGGATGGCGTCCGCCCGGCCATAGAAGGCCATGTCGGTCCGCGCGATCTTGATGCCGTAGATGCCTTGGTTGCGGATGGCTTTCTTGGTCATCTGCAGGGCTTCGGCCTGCGGTACGAGGGCTAGGGCGGCGAGGAGGCCGAGAGCGAGGGGTCTCATGGGGATAATCCTTTACGCTGCGGAGAGGTGAGGCAAGACTGCAACCGATGCTGAGCTGCGAGAATCTCACCGTGCGGGCGGGCGCCGACGGCCCTGTCATCCTTGACGGCGCCAACGCCCGCTTCCTGCCACGCGGGCTCAATGCCGTCATCGGGCCTTCCGGTTGCGGTAAGACCACCCTGATGAAGGCCATTCTGGGCATCCTGCCGTCGACCGGGGAAGCCAGCCTCGCGGGCCAGCGCATCACCTGCACCGAGGACCTCATCGGGAAGGTCGGTTTCGCCCCACAGTTTACCGCCGCTCAGGCGCAGCTGACGGTCGCGGAATCCCTTGAATACGCCCTTGAACTGGCGGTGCCCGACGCCGCCGAGCGGGCCCGTCGCCTCGAGGCCGTGCTTGGCGTGACCGGCATGGCGCCGCACCGCGATAAGCGGGTCTCGGCTCTTTCGGGCGGCCAGCTCCGTCGTCTCTCCCTCGGGCTGGAACTCACCCTCGACCCGGCCTGCATGGTCTGCGACGAGGTCACCTCGGGCCTGGATCCGCAGTCCGAGGACCAGATCCTGGCGCTGCTGCGTGATCTCGCGGAGTCGCATCATAAGAGCTTCGTCTGCATCATTCATAATCTCGGTAAGCTGAACCAGTTCGACTGGGTCACGGTCGTCTATCAGGGCGACGTGGTCTTCCAAGGCTCGCCCGACGAACTGCTGGGTTACTTCGGCATCCCGGACGGCCTGCGACTCTACGAAGTGCTCAACGCTTCCGATCTGGCCACCTGGCGCGATCGCTGGGCCATCCACCAGTCCGAGCATCCGGATTCTTATGCCGTGGCGGTCGCCAAAGTCGGTGCGCCGGCTGAGATCGAGCCGCTCCCCGAGCCGGTCGTGCCGGGCGGCGTCTCCCAGTTCACCACGCTGCTTTCGCGTCGGCTGAAGCTCTTCTTCCGCGACACCGGTTATCTCGGGCTCACGCTCGCCATCACGTTCGGCTTCCCGCTGCTCGTGATCATCTTCAATCTCGAAGGCTCCTGGGACGTCCTCAAGATTCCGATGGACCGCAACACGGCCTCGATGGAAGAAGTGAAGCAGGCCCTCGGCGTGCAGATGGCCAACGCCCAGCTCGCGGGCCTCGCTGCGGGCTTGGTGATGTTCCAGGTCATCCTGCTCACCCTCATGGGTGCCAACAACGGAGGACGCGAAATCTCCGCCGAGCGCGTGCTCTATGAGAAGGAGCGCATGACCGGTTTGCGTCCGTGGGCTTACGCTTTCTCGAAGATCGTCTTCGTCTCCCTCATCGGCATCGCCCAGGGGGTCTGGATGTGTTTCTTCGTGAAACTGATCTGCAATTTCCCGGGTCCTTGGTTCGACCAGATGGCCATCTTGGCGGCGAGTTGCGTCTCGATGTCCGTGGTCTGCCTGGGCTTCTCGGCCATGCTGACTTCGCCCGAGAAGTCGTCGCTGCTCTCGATCTACCTCGTGGGTTTCCAGTTGCCGCTTTCGGGGGTCGTCCTGGCCCTGCCTTCGGCGCTGACCTGGCTCTGTCGTCCCTTCATCAACTCCTATTGGGGCTGGTCGGGCTACATGAAATCCATGATGGGGCTGCCTCTATATGATGCCTATACCGCGAGCATGCCCAACCAGAGCGCCTATGTCGCCAGCACTGAGCTAGGGCTCACGGTGCTGCTGGTCCAAGGGCTTTTGGGCATCTGTCTCGTCGTCTTCGGCTGCCAGCAGAAGCGCTGGAGCTGAGGCCCGGTCAGGCCCGGAGGGAGTCGGATTTGCCCTAGGCGGGGAAATCGCTGGAACAAATCCCAAAGTGGGCTAGGCTATTGGGGCAGGGAAGCCTGCACCCCTTTTTTTGCATGTCCAAGATCAACCCCCTCTTCTTCGCCCTCGGCATTCCCGTCGTGGTCATCGTGATCCTCGTCGCGATCGTCGTGCCCCGCATGGGCGGCGGCGGTCGTTTCGCGGACCTGACCCCGTTCTCGGTCGAGACCTACCGCCGAGACTGGGCGACGCTCCAGGGCAACAGCTACCGTCTTGAGTGCCAGGTCGAACAGCAGCTCGCCTTCGTCGAAGGCCGTGGTCGCGTCCTTGCCGTGAAGCCGATCAGCAAGGACCCGGTCGGCCGCATCCCGGTCTTCATCCCCGCCGGCTCCGCCGACTCCTTCGAGGTCGGCCAGCGCTTCAAGTGCAAGCTCCGCGTCACCCGCGACCTCCTGGTCGTCGAAGCCCTCGAACGTTTCTGAATCTCCCTGCCATGCGTCACCTCATCTTTTCTTGCTTCGGCTGGTGCGCCTTGACCGTCCTCGGTTTCGCGCAGGCTCCTCCGCCCGCGCCCGGGCAGGGCGGCGCGGGCGGCACGGCCGGCAACTACCAGAGCACGACCGCCGAAGGCGGCGCCGATCGTCTTTTCAACGTCAACAGCGACTCGGTGGACCTGGAGAACGGCACCATGCAGTGGAAGGGAAGTACGATGAATCTCGGCAACTCCCGCTCCGTCCGAGCCCGTTTCGAGCGCTATCTCGCGGCGCCGACCGACAACGGCGACATGAAGCGTTATGTCGCCATCCTCGATCAGATCCAGCTGCTGCTGTCGCCGCAGGCCCTGACCAAGGACAATTACTATCGTAACCAGCAGGAGGCTTTCAACCTCCTCTTCAAGGCCGCGGAATTCGAGTTCGACGCTCAGGGCTGTCTGACGATCGCGAGCCAGGTCCAGAAGGCCTGGCGCATGGGCAGCGAATACAAGAGCATCGAGGTCACCCTCAATCAGCTCGAGATCCTGCGCAAGACCCAGGAGTCCGTGATCATCAACCGCGCGGACCGCATCGAGGAAGCCAACGCCGAGCGCAGCCAGGGCAAGGGCAAGCTGGTGACGAAGGGCGCCACCGGCACGACCGAGCTCGGCTTCAAGGTCAAGGACGAGGCCCGCACGCAGGCGCAGATGCTCGCCCAAGGCACGAAGCTTTCGGCCATCGGCCTCAAGGCCAAGATCGAGTTCCAGTCGCAGATGGTCGCGTTCCTGATGGCTCGCCGCTATCGTCACGCGCTCATCACCAGCGCCTTCTACCGCGTGGTCTTCAACGCCAGCAACCAGGAGGTCGTCGTGGGCGCCAAGGAAGTGAAGGAATTCTTCCCGGTCTCGGATTTCGTCCCGACCCTCGAGTCGATCGATCTGCTCGCCCGCGAGGCGATCAAGGACGTCGGCAAGGGCATGCAGACCGTCGACGACCTGGTGAGACAGGAAGAGCTTTACGGCGCCTTCGAGCGCCTCCAGGAGACCTTCTTCCTCGGTGAGTTCGAGCCGCCGGTGATGCTCTACCCGCAGGAGAAGAAGCGCCAGATGCTCACCCTCTGGAAGGACTTGCGGGAACTGCAGCGCCTCGGTGATGAACGCGACCTCGCGAGCGTCGAGGCCTTCGTGAACAAGGTCCGTGGCCAGGCCCGCGACTTCCCGAGCGCGCCGGTGCTCTCGAAGGTCAACAACGCCATGAATGCTTCGAACATGTCGCTGCTTTCCGCCAAGGCCGCCGCCCTCGCGGGTGACACCGCCAAGGCCGAGGCCGCCCTGGAGCGCGCCACGAAGATCTGGCCGCAGAATCCGGGCGTGAAGGAATTCGCCAACCAGGTCGTGAGCCGACAGGACACCCTCGCGCAGAAGGTGCCCGAGTTCGACCGGCTGATGGCCGAAGCCAAGTGGCGCGAGATCTTCAACAAGAAGCTCGAATACGCCCTGGCCCTGGCGCAGGACAAGGAGCGCTCCGAAAAGCTCCGCAAGGTCGTCCAGCGCGTCGGCGAGCTCGACGCCAATATCCAGAAGGCCTCGATGCTCGCGGCCCAGAACAATCCTTACCTCGCGTGGGATGTCATCGTGGAGATCTACAAGACCGAGTCCGATGATCTCGTGCTCGCCAAGACCCGTTCCGACATCGCGCCGCTCGTCGCCGGCTACGCCCAGCTGATCGGCCGGGCGGAGAAGCTGGAGAAGGAAGGCGCCGAAGCCGCGGCCCTCGCCGCCTGGCTCTCCGCGCAGGATCTGAACCCCGCTTCGCCGACCTGCGGCGCCGCCGTCAAGCGTCTGGCCCGTTCGGTCGCCGAAAGCGCCGTCATCCGTTCCGAAGGCGCCGTCCCGACGCCGCCGGCCGCGGACGACATCCCGGCGCCGCCGACGAAGTAAGCCTCACCAGAGGCTGACCGGATTGTCCTCGAGAGGATCGACCACCGTCACGCGGAGGTCGGTCTTCCGGTCGCGCACTTCGTTCATCAGGGCGTCGACGATGACCGTCCGGTTGCACTCCTTGCTGAGGTGACCGAGGTAGAGTTCGGTCGCCTGCCATTCGCGCAGGCCGACGAGCAGGTCCTTGGTCTGCGTGTTGGAAAGGTGGCCGAAGTTGCCGCGGATACGCTGCTTCAGGGAGACGGGCCGCTTGGAGAGATCGAGCATCTCGTCGTCGTAATTCGCCTCGAGCACCAGGATATCGGCCAGGGCGACATGATGGCGGACGACCGGGGTCACGTGGCCGAGGTCGGTCAGCCAGGTGAGGCGCTTCGCGGGCCGGGCGTCTTCGGCGGGCAGGTCGAACGCGAAACCGACCGGATCGGCGGCGTCGTGCGGGATCGGGATCGCGGTGACCTGCAGCCCTTTGAACTCGAACGTGGTGCCGGTCTCGAAGAGCTGCCAGTCGGGCTGCGACTTGAAGGAGTCCTTGATGCGCCGGGCGGTCTCGCGGTTGGCGAAGACTTTGAGGCGCGGATTCTGGCGGAGGAGGGCGGGCAGGCCGACGCAATGATCCGAGTGTTCGTGCGTGATGAAGACGGCGTCCAGAGCCCGGGCTTCGATGCCGAGCTTCTGCAAGGACGCCTCGAGCCGCGGCCCTTGGAAGCCAGCGTCGAGCATCACCCGCGCGCCGCCGACCTCCAGCAAGGAGCAGTTGCCGGAACTGCTGGTGCCGAGGATGTGGAAGGCGAAAGCCATGCGGGAGGCGATGCAACCCCGTGACCTCGCCGTCTTCAAGCCGCCATTCGACCTTTTCCGCTTGAGGGCGACCGCGACCGGAGGGATGGTAGGTCATCCCGCCATGCCCTCCCTTCCTCGCGTCATCAGCATCATCATGGGGGGTGGCCGCGGCTCCCGCCTATACCCTCTGACCAAGGATCGCTGCAAGCCGGCGGTGCCCCTCGCGAGCAACTACCGCCTCGTCGACATCCCGATCAGCAACTGCCTCAACTCGGGCTTCAACCAGATCTTCGTCCTGACGCAGTTCAACACCGCGTCCCTGCATAAGCATATCCAGCAGACGTATAAGTTCGACGGTTTCGGCCGTGGCTTCGTCGACATCCTCGCCGCCGAGCAGACGGGCGACAAGGAAACCTGGTATCAGGGCACCGCCGACGCGGTCCGCCAGAACCTGCACCACTATAACCTCAAGGACGAGGACCTCGTGCTGATCCTCTCCGGCGACCAGCTCTACCGCCTCGATTTCGACGAGCTCGCCCGCCAGCACATGGAGAACGCCGCCGACGTCACCATCGCCGCCAAGGCCATGCCTTCGGATCAGGTCTCCGCCCTCGGCGTCATGCGCGTCAACGCCGACCTGCGCATCGTCGAGTTCGTCGAGAAGCCGAAGGACCCGGCGGTCATCTCCTCCCTGGTGCTCGGCGGCAACGCCCGCGCCCGTCTCTCTGACAAGTCGGACAGGCCCTACTGCCTGGCTTCGATGGGCATCTACCTCTTCTCGGGGAAGGTCATGCGCGAAGCCCTCGCGGACCACACCCAGACGGACTTCGGCAAGGAAGTCATCCCCGGCCTGCTCGCCTCCAAGCGCATGATGGCCTACGTCTTCGACGGTTACTGGGAAGACATCGGCACGGTCGGTTCGTTCTGGGAGTGCAACCTGACCCTGACGGATCCGGTGCCGCCGTTCGATTTCTTCGACGGCCAGAACCCCGTCTACACCCACTCCCGCTACCTTCCGCCGGCCAAGCTCAATGGCGCCCGCTCCTCCCGCGTCCTGATGGCCGATGGTGCGATCGTCGACGACTCCGAGCTCACTCGCTGCGTGGTCGGCGTGCGTTCCGTCATCCGCGGCGGCTCCCGTCTCGAGAACGTCGTGATGATGGGCGCCGACGCCTTTGAGCGTCCGCACGACCTCGCGCGTAACAACTCCCTCGGCCGTCCTGACGTCGGTGTCGGCGCCAACTGCCTCATCCGGAATGCGATCATCGACAAGAACGCGCGCATCGGCGCAGGCTGCCGTCTGTCGCCGACGGGTCTGCCGGAGAAGTGGGAGACCGAGGCCTTGTTCGTGCGTGACGGCGTGATCGTCGTCAAGAAGGGCGCGATCGTGCCTCCGGGCACGGTGGTCGGGGAATGAAGACCTACGCCCTGACGTATTGGTTCACCTGGGCTTTCCTGGTGATCGCCGCCGCGCTCACGGGCGTGGCTTCGCTCAAGGGAGCCTTCTTCGGCGGGCTCTTCGCCTCCGGGCTTTCCGCTCTCCTCACACGCACGTATGTGCGCGCGGGCGCCCGCTATGCGCCGCTGCTCGGCGCGACCGCCGGCACCCTCTGGGTCGTCGCGATGTTCTTCCGGCTGCGATGGTTCGGTCAGCCTGATGTTTTCCTGTCCGCACAGTGGACGCTGGGCATCGATATCTCGGTGCATGCCGCCGGTTTCGCCGGCGCGGGCCTCCTGGTCGCCTTGCGTGACCGTTATCCTTTCGGCCGCTCCTTGGGCGCCGGCTTGCTGCTCGCGGCGGCGATGACGGCGGTGCCTTATGGCGTGATCGCCTGGATCGACCATCGTGTCGCCGGCCCTTTGGAAGTCGTCCTCTTGGTCAACGCTGACGTCCGGCCCGACGAAGGTCCCGTCCGCCGGGCGGGTGCCGTGCGCGCCGAACTGACTCCGGCCGAGGTCACGTTCCTGAAGGAGCGTATGCTCGTCGTGGACGGCCCGGGTGGGACGGAGGTCCTGGATGAAGCCGGCCGCCGTTACTGGCCCCTCTGGCGTCGTCGCCTCGTCTATCCGGGCAATCCGGGCGGACCCGTCCGCACCTTGGTGGTGCTCTTGCCGCCAGACCTTTCCGCGGAGACCTGGGAGCTGCCGGTGCATCAGGACTCGACCGGGCTGGCGCTCGCCGTCCTCGGTCCGACCAAGACGCTCCGCTTCAGCGGGGGTCCGGCGAGTCAGGCCGTGCGGCTCGAACTTTCGCTCGCGGTGAAGACCCGTGAGGGCGTGCCGGCTTATCAGTATCTGCAGGCCGAGGTCTTCCGTCGCTCCCCGGTCGGCGATCTCTATGCCCCGGTGCAGGCCAAAGGTCTCGCGCCGGCTTTCCCGACCGCCGAGGTCGAAGAGCGCGCCAAGCCTGCTGACCCGGTCAAGGGGCGTCCCGTCCGTCCGCAGTTCGGCGACGCGCCCGCGGCCAAGTAAGCGGGTCAGGTCGTCGAGCTGAGGAAGTCGCGGTGCAGCGCGGCATACGCGCCTTGCTTGCCGAGGAGCGCGTCATGCGTGCCGCGCTCGACGATGCGTCCGGCGTCCAGCACCAGGACGCAGTCCGCCTTGCGGATCGTGCTGAGGCGGTGCGCGACGACGAAGCAGGTCCGGCCTTTCATCAGGCGAGTGAGCGCGACCTGGAGGCGGGCTTCGGTCAGCGTGTCGACCGCGCTCGTGGCTTCGTCGAGGACGAGGATACGCGGGTCGGCCAGCAGGGCGCGGGCGAAGGCCACCAGCTGCTGCTGACCCATCGAAAGGCCGCGCCCTTTCTCGGAGCAGGGCGTATGGATGCCTTCCGGCAGCGCTTCGATGAGGTCGAGGCAATCCAGGTCGCGGAAGGCCTGGCGGATTTCTTCGTCGGTGGCCTCGGGGCGGGCGGCCTTCACGTTCTCCGCGATCGTGCCGGCGAACAGGAAGTTCTGTTGGAACACGAAGCCCATCTGACGGCGGAGCGTGTCCTGACGCAGGCCGGCGAGGTCGTGCCCGTCGACGAGCACCTGGCCGGAGAGCGGGAGTTGGAATTTCGCGAGCAGGCCGATGATGGTCGACTTACCCGAACCCGTATGGCCGACGAGGGCGATGACCTTACCCGGCTCGGCGGTGAAGCAGATCTCGTGGAGCACCGGACGGTCCGGGACGTAAGCGAAGCCGACGTCCCGGAATTCGACGTGTCCGTTCAAGCGAGGGCATTCGGCCGCATCGGGTCTGTCCGTCCACGCCGGCGGAGTGTCGAGCACACGGAAGTAGCGTTCCGCACCGGCCATCGCGAGCGTCGCTTCGGAGAGCTGCGTGCCGATGATCGTGATCGGTGAGAAGAACAGGTCCGCCAGGAAGAAGAACGTCACCAAGTCGCCTAATCCCGTGCCCGTACCGGAGAGGGCGGCCCAGCCGCCGACGCCGATGAGCGCGGCCATGAAGCCGTGGGCGTTGAGTTCCAGCAGCGGCAGATAGAGCGAGGTCAGGCTGGCGGTCTTCACGACGTTGCCGGCCAGGCTGCGCACGAGGCGCGTGAAGATGCCGGCGTTGGTGTCTTCGCGCGCGAAGCCCTGCGTGACGCGGATGCCCTGGACCGTCTCGGCCAGCGCCGAGGTCACGCGGGAGAAGGTCTCCTGCTGCACCCGGGAGGCATGCAGGATCTTGCCGCGGAAGAAGGCGTGGACGAGCAGCAGGCAGGGCACGATGGCCAGCAGGACCAGGAAGAGCCGGGGGTTGGCCAGGAGCATCAGCGCCGCGGCGCAGGTCATCTGGCCGAACGAGACGAAGCTGATGAAGAAGTTGTTCTGGACGCCGTTACGCATCGCCTCGATGTCCGAGACCATGCGGCTGATCAGGCTGCCGTGGCGGCGGGCGTGGAAGAACGAGAGCGGCTGCGTGAGCAGGTGCGCCATCAGGCGGTCGCGGAGGTCGCGGAGGACGTTCTCGCCGATCTGGTGCGCCAGCCGGATGCGCCAGTAGAGCGCGATATCGGCGACGACGAAGAAGACCGTGAAGAGGGCGAGGGCCCGGAAAGTCGCGGCTCCGTCGCCGGCCTGGACCGGGCC
Organism: Opitutales bacterium; assembly: GCA_044350605.1. Lineage (GTDB taxonomy): Bacteria > Verrucomicrobiota > Verrucomicrobiia > Opitutales > UBA953 > UBA953. The sequence continues at coordinate 41,196 of JBILHF010000007.1, read as the reverse complement.
TTTGATGATGGAGCCGACGAGCCAGGCGAGGCCGGGCAAGGCCATCGCCCGGAAGACGCAGAGGACGAGCAGCGTGTTGCGCTGCAGGCGATGGGGGCTGGTGAAAGCGAGGAGGCGGGTGATGGTGGACCAGCGCAGGGGCAGCCGGTCCGGTTCTTCTTCGTCGGGGCGGAGGCGGCGGACCGCGATCTCGAGGGGCGGCTTGCTCATGCGGGAGCTCCTTCCGATTGGACGAGGATCGCCCGGCGATAGTGGCCGTCCTCCGCCATCAGCTGGGCGTGCGTGCCGACCTGCGTGAGACGGCCGCGGTCGAGGACGAGGATGAGATCGGCCCGGCGGAGGGTGCTCAGGCGATGCGCGACGATGAAGGTCGTGCGCCCGGCCATCGCGGATTCCATCGCCTCCATGATCTCCTTCTCCGTCTCGGGGTCGATGGCCGAGGTCGGGTCGTCGAGGAGCAGGACCGTGGGCTCGAGGAGCAGGGCGCGGGCGATGGCGATGCGCTGGCGCTGGCCGCCGGAAAGGTTCACGCCGCCTTCGCCGAGGAAGGTCTCGTAGCCCTCGGGCAGCGCCTTGATGAAGTCATGGGCGCCGGCGATGCGTGCGGCCCGTTCGATGCGTTCCTGCGTGGCTTCGGGGTGGCCGAAGGCGATGTTCGCCGCGATCGTGTTGGAGAAGAGGAAGTTCTCCTGGAAGACCATCCCGACCTGTCGGCGGAGTTCCGGCAACGGCAGCCGGCGGATGTCGTGTCCGTCGAGCGTGACGCGCCCGGAGCGCGGGTCGTAGAAGCGGGGGATGAGCGAGAGCAGGGCGGACTTGCCCGCGCCCGTCGCGCCGGCGATGGCGATGCGCTGGCCAGGTTCGGCGACGAACGAGAGATCGCGCAGGACCGTGGCGTTATCCTGGAACTCGAAACTGACGTTCTCGAAGGCCACGCGGCCGACGAAGCGGCCCGGGGAACTCGCCCCGGCCTCGGTTTCGACGCCCGGGTCGGTGTCGAGGATCTCGAAGATGCGTTTGGCGCCTGCCAGGGAGACCTGCGCGTTATCGACGACCGAGGCGAGCGTCGTCACCTGGGCGGAGAACTGCTGGAGCAGGCCGGCGAAGGCGACGAGTCCGGTGCCCAGGGCGAGTTCGCCGCGGGCGACCATCCAGCCGCCGTAGCCGATGAGGACGGCCATCGAGAATCGATTGAGCCCGTCGATGACGGGCCAGAACAGCGCGACTTCGCTGAAGACTTTTCGCTTCTGGACGCGGATCGCCTCGCTCCAGCCCGCGAAGCGGGCCTGCACGCGCGGCTCCAGCGCGAAACCTTTGACGACCTGGATGCCCTGCACGTTCTCGGAGAAGCCGAGCACCATGCGGTCCATCAGCTCGCGGTTCTCCTCGTAGGCCGGGCGTACCTTGCGGGAGAAGCGGATCGCGAACCAGATCTGGAAGGGCAGGACCGAGAGGCAGGCCAACGTGAGCCGCCAGTCGGTGCGGAACATATAAGTCGCGCAAGCGGCCAGGGTCAGGGTGATGATGGCGAGCTGCAGCACCACGCCTTCGATGAAGAGCCGGATGGCGTGCGCGTCGGAAGTGACGCGGTTGATGATCGAGCCGCTGGCGTTGGAGTCGAAGAAGCGGAAGCTCAGCTGCTGGAGCTTGGCGAAGACCTGCGAGCGCAGGTTGACGACGATGCGGCCGTGCAGGAAGCGCACGGAGACCAGTCCGAAGACGAAGGCGAGGGCCGCGCGCAGGACCGCGGCGACGAGGATGCCAGCCCCCAGCCAGACGAACACGGCGCGGTCCGTGGCGTCGGCGGGCACGAAGAAGGGCAGGGCCGGCGCGGCGACGGTGCGGTCGGCACAGTGGCGGACGAAGTCGATGCCGACGCCGGCCAGCGCGACGACGGCGACGGTCAGGAAGACGACGGCGAGCTGCAGTCCGAGGAGCTGGAGGCAGTCCGCGCGATACGACCAAGCGATCCGCAGCAACCGACGCAGCGTGGCGTCACGGGCGTCGGCGGTCGGAGGGATGGGGTCGGCGGGCATGCGCGTCAGGGCGCAGGCTGGCTCAGCGGATCATCTGGCCTTCGCGCGAAGCCTTCTTGCGGAACTCGGCGAGGATGCGGGCGGTGAGCGGCCCGGGCTTGCCGGTGCCGATCTTGCGGGCGTCGACTTCGATGACCGGGATGACTTCCGCGGCGGTGCCCGTCAGGAAGCATTCGTCGGCGTTCCAGACGTCGTAGCGGGTGATGTTGGTCTCGACGGTCGGGATGCCGAGGGCGGCGGCGACTTCGAGGGCGACCTGGCGGGTGATGCCCACGAGGGCGCCGGCATGGGAGGCCGGGGTGATCAGGCGTCCCTTGTGGATGAGGAAGACGTTGTCTCCGCTGCACTCGGCGACGTAGCCCTGCTCGTTGAGCATCAGGCACTCGTGGAAGCCGTGCTGCTGGGCCTCCATCTTCGCCATGATATTGTTCAGGTAGTTCAGCGACTTGATCATCGGGGGCAGCGCGGCCGGGCTGATGCGGCGGGTGGGCGCGGTGATGATGCGCATGCCCGTGGCGTAGAGTTCCTCGGGGTAGAGCTTGATGGTATCGGCGATGCAGACGATCGAAGGTTTCGGGCAGTTCTTGGGCGAGAGGCCCAGGTCGCCGAAGCCGCGGGAGACGACGAGGCGGATGTAGCCGTCGGTCAGGTTGTTGCGGCGGCAGGATTCACAGACGATCTCGGCGATCTCGGCGCGGGTCCACGGCATCTCGAGGCAGAGGGCCTTGGCGGACATCTCGAGGCGCTCGAGGTGCTCGTCGAGGCGGAAGACGCAGCCTTGGTAGAGGCGGATGCCTTCGAAGATGCCGTCACCATAGAGGAAACCATGGTCGAAGACGGAGATCTTGGCCTCGGCCTTGGGGTAGAACTTGCCGTCGATGTAGACTTCCATGGTGGTGAAAAACCCACCTTGGGGGGTTAGATGGGGTTTTTCCAGCCCGAAAGCCCCTTTTCCGGTGGTTATCTGCCCGTTCAGGCGGACTCTCTGACCGTCAGGCGGAATTTACCCGAGTCTTCCGGGGTGAGCAATCCGACCGAGTCGCTGGTGACCGGGGTCCCCAAGAGAAGGGAGAGGCGCCCGACGAGCGTGGCCTGCACCGCAAGCAACTCGTCGCCGGCATGTTCAGGTAGGAGGCTGAGATGGGCGGAGCCATCGTTGCGCTGACGGAGCTGATAGTGGGCGATACCGCTGAGTCCGGCGAAGGCCACGTCGACCTGACGGGTCGTAATAATCCGGCCATCGGCGCCGCGGAGCGCGTCACGTCTGCGTCCGTGGACGAGGTAGCCGCCGGGGACGCGTTCGACGTAGTCACCGATCTCGTAACGCACCAAGGGAAGGTAAGGGTTCGTGAGCGTCGTGACCAGCAGTTCGCCGATCCCCGTGGCCGCGGTGCTCTCGAGGAGCGCCGTCTGCGGGCTCGGGCGCATGATGCCGTCTATCTGGACGAGCAGGTGGCCGGTCTCGCTGGAGCCGTAGAGGTCGATCACCGGCACCCCGAAAACCCGCTCCATGATGGCGCGGTGCGTGACGCTGGTGAACTCGTAACTCGTCAGGATGAAGCGCAGGGAAGGGAAGCGTCGGCCGTGGCGCTCGCAATGCAGGGCGAACCACGCGCCGTGCACCGGATCGACGTCGAGGAAGGCGGGTTCCCAGGCCGCGACCTCGTCGGCCATGACGGCCAGTTTGTCGTCGCCGAGGCTGAAGGGAATCCGCGTCTGGTTGACGTAGCGGCTGTCCCCGAGGGTGCGTTGTTCGAGGTTAAGCCAGCGGTTATAGCAGCTGACGCCGCTGCAACCCGGCGTCGTGAGGACGGCGCGTCGGAGGCTGGTCAGATTGCCGAAGCACTCGGCGACGAAAGGATTCCGGAGCAGGGCACGGAGCTCCTGTTCGGCCCACCAGGTCTTGCCGAACACCACGCGTACGCTGGCGCCGGAGGTGCCGGAGGTGCTCTCTTCTTCGATCAGGCCGTGGGCGAGGAGCGATTCGACGGTCTGGCCGGCCGCCAGGAAGCCCTCGGGCGAGTGTTCGCGCAGCTGGCTCTTCGTGATGCGGGGCAGCTCGGCGAGCTTGAGCGAATGGTCGCCGAAGGCAGCCTGCCAGGCGCTGGCTTCATAGAACGGCACTCCGGCGGTCTGGGCGATGGCTGCCTGCAGTCGCGCGGCCTCATCAGAGGAGCGGGCGCAGGGCGGCGAGGAGAGCGGCATGACCACAAGGAGCAAGCAAGGCGGGCGAAAGCAAAACGCCGGTGACTTTTAACGGCGGAATAATGCCATATAAGCAGGTGCTTGGCGCTTGGACGGAACTATCAGGATTGAACGGGGTCTTTCGTCCTCATATCACCCCGCATGCGATTACCCCGTCGTTCCTTTCTGCGTAAAGCCGCTGTCGCCGCGCTTGGCTTCACGATCATTCCGCGCCACGTCCTCGGTCGCGGCTTCGTCCCGCCCAGCGAGACCTTGAATCACGTCATCGTCGGCTGTGGGGGCATCTCCGCCATGCACTCCGAGCCGCGCATGACGGGCAAGAACCGTATCGTCGGCATCTGCGACGTCGACGCCCAGCGCGTGCAGAAGAAGCTCGAGCGCATCAAGCAGTCCGGCGGCGGCACGCCGATGACCGCCGAGGATTTCCGCGAGGTCATCGCGATGCCGGACGCCGACGTCGTGCACGTCTGCACGCCGCCCCATTGGCACGGCGTCATCGCCGCCATGGCCGCCCGCCGCGGCAAGGCCGTCTGGTGCGAGAAGCCGCTGACCCGGACGATCGGCGAGGGTATCGCCCTGAGCCGCGTCGTGCAGCAGACCGGCGTGCCTTTCCGCGTGAACACCTGGTTCCGCCTCAATCGCACCAACTACTACGGCGTCGGCCCGGCCCGGGAGATCCGCCGCGTCGTCGCGAGCGGCGTCCTGGGCGGTCCGCTGACGGTGCGTCTCGCCCCGGTCGGCGGCATCGCCTGGAAGGTCAACCTCTGGACGGGTAAGCCGGACCTCAAGCCCGAGCCCGTCCCATCCCATCTCAACTGGGACCTCTACTGCGGTCCTTCCCAGCTGATCCCTTACCATCCGCATCGTGCGCACGGTTCCTTCCGCGGCTATTGGAACTTCGACCAAGGCGGTCTCGGCGACATGGGCCAGCACTTCCTCGACCCGGTGCAATACTTCCTCGGCAAGGACGGCGAATCTCCCGTCACCGCCGAATGCGACGCCCCGGCGCAGGATGCCATGGCCTGCGGCGTCTGGAAGACCGTCACCCTCACTTACAAGGATGGCACGCGCATCATCCTCGAATCCGAACTCGCCGAGCGTAACCCTGAGAATCCTTTCATCGAAGGTCCGAACGGCAAGCTCTTCGCGGGCATGCGTTGCAGCCGTCCGGAACTGCTGGCCAAGGCCGCCGAGTTCCCGTTGCCGGAATATCAGGAAGATGATTTCGACGTGTGCGCGCGTGAGAAGCGTCCTTTCGGCTACGGCGTCAACGAGGCCTTCCGCAGTTCGACGCTCGTCAATCTCGCCGCCCTCAGCGTCCGTCTGGGCCGCAAGCTGAACTTCAAGGCCGACGGTTCCGGCTTCGTCGGCGACGACCAGGCCAACCAGCTCCACTCGCCCGCGCTTCGCGGTCCTTGGTCCATCTGAGAACCTCACCTTTTCCGACCATGAAACTTCTCACGATCCTCTTCGCCTGCGCCGCCTGTCTGACCGGTTCGGCCGCCGAGGCCCCCACCGACGCCACTTTCGCCGACCTCGCGGTCCCGGAGAAGCGGCTCGCCGCCCAGCAGGCGATTCTCGACCACTCGCGCAGCTTCACGAACGCCTCGCCGGAGGCCAAGGCGTGGTTCGACCGCGTGCGGACCGCCGCCAAGACCCTCGAGAATCCGGAAGGGCAGGCTGCGCTCCAGCAGGTCCTGCTTTTCGACCCGAACTCGAAGCCGCGTCTGCCGCTCAACCCCAAGCAGCCCAATACCTACGAGAATCCTGAAGGCACCACGCCCGAGACCAAACTCGCCCACCTCGAGCGCGTGCTCGATCTGCGTCGGTCTTCGAAGGAATACCCGCTGACCGTCGAGGAACTCGTCGCGCTTACCAAGCAGGAAGATTTCGCGACCGCCCAGCGGGCGAACCGTCTCCTCCGCCGCGTGAGCGCCAGCGCCGCCGCCCCGATCCTCTGGGAGCGCCTCGCCAAGCTCTCACAGCGTTCGCAGGTGCAGGAAGTCGAGGACGAGATCCTCCGCCTGCCCGTGTCGCAGGCCGCCAAGCATACTCCGGTCGAGTTCACCGGCACCTCGCTCGCTTCCAAGGCCGCCTGGGTCCGTATCGTCGGCGTCCGCGCTTCCAAGAGCACGAAAGTGCGCACCGCCCTCAAGGCGTCGCTCCTCCCGTTGCTCAAAGGTCCGGCCAATGAACTGACCGAGGCCGCCTGGGCCGCCGTGCCCCGGCTGTTCGTCGAAGCCGACCGCGCCGCCTTGACCGAGGCCGCGCAGGGCCTCTCCGAACGCCTGGCGCCGAAGGCCAAGGCTGCGCTGGACGCCTTGTCTGCCAAGTAATCCTCCCGACGCTTGTCGCTTGCCGAGGGGCGGGCGGAGCCTTGCTATGGTCGCATGTCGCCCGTGGCCAACAAGGACAACTCGCCGAACCTGATCCTCGCCGGATTCATGGGCACGGGGAAGTCCGCGCTCGGCCGCCAGCTGGCCAAGCGTTGGCGCCGCCGTTTCTACGACACCGACGAACTCGTCGAGAAGCTCGCCGGCGCCACGATCGCCGACATCTTCGCCCAGCACGGCGAAGAGCATTTCCGCGGGCTCGAGCGCCAGGTCGTCGAGACGATGCTGCCGGATTGCGGCGGCGTCATCGCCTGCGGGGGCGGGTTGGTCGTGCCGCCCGGCATGGGCGAACTCGTGCGCTCCAAGGGCATCGTCGTCACCTTGTTCGCCTCGGTGGACACCATCCTGCGCCGGACCGCGGGCAACTCCCGGCGCCCTTTGCTCAAGGGTGAGGATCCCGAGGCCCGCGTCCGCGAACTGATGAAGAAACGCGAGCAGGCTTACATGCAGGCGGGCATCGCCGTCTACACCGACGGACGTTCCTTGCAGCAGCTCTGCGTGATCGTCGAGCGCGTGTATGAGCGCGAGGCCCGGGCCTTGCTCAAGTCGCGTCCGAAGCCGGAGTGACGAACGCGTCGCCGAGGGGCGGCTCGTCGCGGAAGAGCTTCACGGCGGCCAGGAATTCCTCCCGGTCGACCGCGAAGGCGCCGAGGCTGGCGAGGTGCGCCGTCGGCACCTGGCAGTCGATGAGGACATAACCGCAGGCGGCGAGCCGGGCGACGAGGGTCGCGAAGCCGACCTTGGAGGCGTCGGCCTTGAGGTGGAACATCGATTCGCCGTGGAAGAGCCGGCCGAGGGCTACGCCGTAGAGGCCGCCGACCAGTTCGCCCTGCCAGCTCACTTCGACGCTATGGGCGATCCCGCGGCGGTGCAGTTCGCAGTAAGCGGCGATCATCTCCTCGGTGATCCAGGTGCCGTCCTGGCCGGGGCGGGGGACTTCCGAGCAACGGCGCATGACCGTCTCGAAGGACCGGTCGAAAGTGACCGACCAGCCCGACTTACGCAGCGTCTTGCGGAGGCTGTCGGTCAGGCGGAGGTCGGCCGGTCGCATCACGAAGCGCGGATCGGGGCACCACCATTTCACGGGCTCACCTGCGGAATACCAAGGGAAGATGCCGGCCCGATAGGCGCCGATCAACGTATCCGCATTCAGTTTCCCGCCGCGCGCCAAAGGCGCCTGCGTGGGTCCTTTCGCCGGGTCGCCGCGGGTCCATTCCTTCATCGCCGACACCTTCGGCGAAACGGCCCCTGCGGGCAAGTTCAGTCCTTGGTGATGTTGTAGACCGACGGGATCGAGATGCCGAGCTCGGCCGCGATCTCGCGCACCGGGGCGCCCTTGCGACGCATGGCCTGGGCCTTGTTGCGCATGCCGTCTGAAATCTGGGCGCGGGCGCGGTTGGGGCGGGAGAGGAGCTTGATCAGACGCTTGGCGAGCTCGGGCTTCGAGAGGCTGGCGACTTCGCGCTCGATCAGCGACTGGCGTTCGCTGTGCTCGTCTTCCCAGGCCTGGACGGCCAGGTCGCGGGCCTTGGAGAGGGCGGCGCGGACGTAGGCGTCCTTGGAGGTGAAGGCGGACGGGTCGAGGTCGATTTTCATAAGTTGAAGGCTTGGTCGGGAGAATCTCGGGCTCGGGTTCTATTAGCCTAAGAATTTTTCCCTACCATCAAGGGTTTTATAATATTCCGAATTGTCAAACTTTGGTAAAAAGTTTTTCACCCTAACGCGTTTCGCGGCGGCGCTTCCGTCGCGTCACTTGCTCCAATCGAGCATCCGGCGGAGCGGGATCTCGGCGGCCGCGCGGATGTTTTCAGGCAAGACGATCTCGGGCGTGCCGTCGCGCAGGCAGTCGCGGACCTTCGTCAGCGTGTTCATCTTCATGAACTTGCAATCATTGCACGAGCAGCGGTCGGTCGGCGCGGAGACGAAAGTCTTGCCGGGCACTTCCTTGCGGAGGCGGTGGATCATCCCAGATTCCGTCGTAATGATGATGGTATTCGCGGTCTGCTCCTTGCACCAGCCGACCATCAGCTCGGTCGAGCAGACCATGTCGGCCAGGTCGCGGACCGCCTCGGTGCACTCGGGGTGCGCCACGACCGGAGCCCCCGGATGGGCCGCTTTGGTGCGGAGCAGGGCGCCCGGCGTGAACTGGACGTGCGCGTAGCAGTTACCCGGCCAGAGCTGCATCGCGCGGCCGGTCTTGCCGGAGACCCAGCGGCCGAGGTTCTGGTCAGGGACGAAGAGGATGTTCCGGTCGGCGGGCACGCGGCTGACGATCTTGGAGGCGTTGCCGCTGGTGACGATGACGTCGCAGAGGGCTTTCACGGCGGCGCTGCAATTGATGTACGCGACGACGTAGAGGGAAGGGTCCTTGGCCTTGGCGGCGGCGAGCTTCTCCGCCGGACAGGAGTCGGCGAGCGAGCAGCCGGCGGCGAGGTCGGGCAGCAGTACGCGGCGCGTGGGGTTCACGATCTTGGCCGTCTCGGCCATGAAGTGCACGCCGCAGAAGACGATGGTGGACTGCTTGGCTTCGGCGGCTTTGTAAGCGAGGCCGAGGGAATCGCCGACGTAATCGGCCACGCCTTGGATGTCCTCGCACTGGTAATTATGCGCGAGGATGAGGGCGTCCTTGGCCTTCTTCAGCGCGATGACTTCCTGCTGCAGCGCGGAGAGGGGCGTCCCGCCGAGGGGCAGGGGAGGGAAGACGGAGGCGGTCGGATAGGTGATCATGAGCGGGCGGGCTTGCGGCGCGGGCAACGGTCGTTGAGGCAGGCGGCGGTGACCTGGAGTTTCTGGGAGATGGGACGCATGCCGTGCTTGGCGGCCACGGCCTTGCCATACCATTCCATGAACGGCGCGTCGACTTCGACGATCGAGTCGCAGTTCTCGCAGATCAGCTGGGCACGGAAGGTGGCGCTACCGGCTTCGGCGAGGTAATACTTCTGGTCGCGGCCGACATCCATCTCGCGGATGACGTTGCTGCCGACCAAGAGGGGCAGGGCGCGGTAGATCGTCGCGCGGGAGACGCTGCGGTCGAGCGAGCGGGCTTTCTTCAGCAGGTCCTCGGCGGTGTAGTGACCTTGGATCGTCCGGGCCGCTTCGAAGACCGCCATCCGCTGCCGGGTCGCCCGCAGGCCCTTTTCGGCGATGAACGCCTTGAAGGCTCCGGATTGGACGGCGGATTCTGGGTTGGGTTGCTTGGGCATGCCGATTTGAGACACTTTTGATACTGAAAGCCCCTCGCGTCAACTCGGGACGCGTCATTGACACCCGCCCCCGGGAGCCCTTCATTTACCCTCTTTTCCCCTCGGGAAAGCCCTCCTACCGATGACTCAGAATACGGACGACCTACGCATCCGCAGCCAGCACCCCCTGCTGTCTCCCGCCCTCGTGCTCTCCGAACTTCCGGTCTCGGAGCGCGCCGCCGAGGTCGTGGCCTCCGCCCGCCGTGACGCCGCCAAGGTCATCTCCGGCCAGGACGACCGCCTGATGGTCATCGTCGGCCCTTGTTCCGTCCATGACACCAAGGCCGCCTTGGATTATGCCGCCTTGCTGCAGAAAGAAGCGCAGAAGCATGCCGCCGAGCTGCTGATCGTCATGCGCGTCTACTTCGAGAAGCCCCGCACCACGGTCGGCTGGAAGGGGCTCATCAACGATCCGCAGGTCGACGGTTCCTTCCGCATCAACGACGGGTTGCGGATCGCCCGCGGCCTCCTCGCCCAGATCGCCGAAGCCGGCCTGCCCGCCGCGACCGAATTCCTCGACCCGATCACGCCGCAGTATGTGGCCGACCTCGTCGCTTACGGCGCCATCGGCGCGCGCACTACGGAAAGCCAGATCCATCGCGAGCTGGCCTCCGGCCTGTCGATGCCCGTCGGCTTCAAGAACGGCACCGACGGCTCGGTCCAGGTCGCCGTCGACGCCTGTCTCTCGGCCCGCTCCTCGCACTGGTTCCCGTCCGTCACCAAGGACGGCGTCGTCGCCATCTTCCAGACTTCGGGCAACCCGGACGCCCACGTGATCCTGCGTGGCGGTTCGCGCACCGGTCCTAATTACGGCGCCGAATTCGTGACCGACGCCGCGGCGCGCATCCAGAAGGCCGGTCTCTCGACACGCCTCGTCATCGATTGCTCGCACGGCAACAGTTCCAAGGACCATCGCCGCCAGCCGCTCGTCGCCGCCGACATCGCCGCGCAGGTCGCCGCGGGTTCGCGCGTCATCGCCGGCGTGATGATCGAAAGCCACCTCGCCGAAGGGCGTCAGGATTGGAAGGGTAAGGACACCTCGGCCTACGGCTGCAGCATCACCGACGCCTGCATCTCCTTCGAACAGACCGTGCCCGTGCTCGACGGCCTCGCCGCCGCCGTCCGCGCCCGTCGCGCCCTCCCGGCTTCCTGATTTTCGCCATGAACTCCGTACTCAAGCTCATCCTCGACGGGGAAGCCCTCGATACCGCCCAGATCGGCCGCATTCTTGGCCTCGGCGCCGAAGCAGTCGATCGCGAGCTGGCGGCCTTGCGTCAGCAGGGCGTCCTCCTAGGCATGCGTCCCGTGCTCAATCCGGGCTTCGAGTCCGAGCATCGCGTCCGTGCCGTCATCGAGATCAAGGTGCGCACCGAAGGCGTGGGCGGTTTCGACGCCATCGCCGAGCGCATCTCCGCCTTCGAGCAGGTCGAGAGCTGCTACCTGATGTCGGGCGGCTATGACCTGCTGGTCGTCGTCACCGCGGATAATCTCTACAAGGTCGCCGGCTTCGTCCATGAGCGCCTCGCCCGCATCGACGGAGTCCAGGGCACGTCCACCCACTTCTTCCTTCGCGCCTACAAGAAGGACGGCTTCGTCGTCTCTGACGCCGGCGCCGGCCGCGACCGTCCTTCGGTCAGCCCCTGAGACCCGCCTGACCATGGATTCCTCCGGACGTTTCGTGGCGCGGCATGTCGCGACCTTGCCCAAGTCGGGCATCCGCGACTTCTTCGCCATCGTCTCCAAGATGAAGGACGCGGTGTCGCTCGGCATCGGCGAGCCGGATTTCGTCACGCCCTATCATATCCGCGAGGCCGCGATCGCTTCCCTCGAGAAGGGCCGCACGTCCTATACGGATAACCGCGGCACTCAGCAGTTCCGCGAGGAGATCTCCCGCTACGTCGCCCGTCACTACGGCCCGGAATACGACCCCGAGACCGAGATCCTCGGCACGATCGGCGTCTCCGAGGCGCTCGACATCCTCCTGCGCGCCGTGCTCAACCCCGGCGATAAGGTCCTTTATCACGAGCCCTGCTACGTGAGCTACGCTCCGAGCGTCACGCTTTGCCACGCCGAGGCCATCCCGATCCGCACCGTCGCCGCCGACCAGTTCGCGCTCGACCCGGCCGCCCTGCGTGCCGCCTGGCAGCCGGGCTGCAAGCTGCTGGTCCTCAACTTCCCGACCAACCCGACCGGCGGCACCGCCGACCGCGCCAAGCTCGAGGCCATCGCCAAGTTCGCCATCGAGAAGGACCTGCTCGTCGCTTCCGACGAAATCTACTCGGAGCTCACCTTCGAAGGCGACCACGTCTCGATCGCCTCGCTCCCGGGCATGCGCGAACGCACGGTCTTCCTGCACGGTTTTTCGAAGGCTTTCGCGATGACCGGTTTCCGCATCGGCTACGCCTGCGGTCCCGCCGCCGTCATCGACGGCATGCTCAAGGTGCACCAGTACGGCATCATGTGCGCCCCGATCATGAGCCAGGAGGCCGCCGTCGAGGCGCTCCGCAACGGCCGTGATTCGATGCTGCACATGCGCGACAAATATCGCGAACGCCGTGACTTCATCGTCCGCCGTTTCAACGAACTCGGCCTGAAGTGCCATCTCCCGCGCGGGGCTTTCTACGCTTTCCCCGATATCACCTCGACTGGCATGGATTCCATGACCTTCGCCCAGAAGCTGCTCGAGCAGCAGAAGGTCGCCGTGGTCCCGGGTACCGCCTTCGGCGCGGCCGGCGCCGGTTTCTGCCGCGCGTCGTTCTCGACCAGCTACGAGCGCATCCATGAGGCCGGCGAGCGGATCGCCCGCTTCCTGGACAGCCTCCCGGGTCGCTGAGCATCCTTGCTTGCTAGGCGGGCGGGTAGCCCTGACTCTCCCTCCATGGAACGGAACACTGAACTTTCCCGCGCGGTAGCCATCGTGGGCCGTCCCAACGTCGGGAAGAGCCGCCTATTCAACCGCTTGGTCGGTCGGCGCATCTCGATCGTGCACGATCAGCCCGGCGTCACGCGCGACCTCATCACGGCCGACGTCTTCGAAGGCCGTTACACTTTGATGGATACGGGCGGCATCGGCCTTTATCGCGCCGAGCTGACGCCGAAAGTCGTGGCCGACGCGGTCGAGGAGCAGGTGGATTTCGCCTTGGCCGCCGCCTCGCTCGTGCTGCTCGTCGTCGACGCCTTCGAGGGTTGCGCGGCGCTCGACCTCGAGGTCTCCGTCAAGCTCCGTCAGGCGGGCAAGAAGGTGATCGTCGTCGCCAACAAGGCCGACACCGAAGAGCGCGACGGGCTGATGTCCGAGTTCTTCGCCCTCGGCTTCGGTGAGCCTCTGCTGATCTCCGCCGAACACGGACGCGGCATCCCCCAACTCCAGGCGCTCATCATCAAGCAGCTCGGACCTGAGCCCGAGACTCCTCGGGAAGAAGGCCCCCGCCCGATCCGTCTCGCCCTCGCCGGCCGCCCGAACGTCGGCAAGAGCTCGCTCGGCAACCGCCTGCTCGGCGGTTCGCGCCTCATCGTGAGCGAAGTCGCCGGCACCACGCGCGACCCCGTCCGCGCCCGTCTTTCCCGCACGAAGGCCGACGGTTCCCAGGCCAAGTTCTCCCTCGTCGACACCGCCGGCCGCCGCACCGCCAACAAGCGCGACACGCTGGACTTCTTCTCGCAGAGCCGCGCCGACGAGATCCTCGCCGAGACCGACGTGGTCTTCCTCGTGCTCGACGCCGGCCAGGGCGTGACCCGCATCGACAAGCAGCTCGCCGGCGAACTCGCGCTCCTGGGCTGCGGCATCGTCCTGGTGGTCAACAAGTGGGACCTCGCGAAGAAGGCTTTCCGTGAAAAGAACATCGACGGCTTCGAGGACGAGGAAGAGTTCCGCGCGAAGTTCCGTTCGGCCATCCGTCGCGAACTCTTCTTCCTGCCTGATCCGCCCATCCTCTTCGTCTCCGCCCAGACCGGCCTCCGCGCCGAGGACATGCTCGACGCCGCCGAAGGCGTCTTCGTCCGCGCCGGCACGGCGATCTCCACCGGCCGCCTCAACCGCGTCATCCAGGACCTGATGATCAAGCGCCCGCCGCGCATGGTCTCGGGCAAGCGCTTCAAGTGCTACTACGTGACGCAGGTCTCCAAGCGTCCCATCCGCTTCCGCCTCTTCTGCAACTCCGAGGAACGACTCGAGGACGCCTACCAGCGCTTCCTCGTGAAGGGCGTGCACGAGAGTTTCGACCTCGCCGGCGTCCCGCTCTTCCTGGACATCGTCGGCAAGCCCAAGCAGACCGGCCGCCGTCAAGGTGGCCCCGGCGCGATGGCCGGTTCGATGCCTGCCGAGGAAGGCGAGGCCCGCAAGCCGGCCGCGAAGGTCGCCGGTAAGGCCGTCGTCTCGGACGCGCCGAAGAAGGCCATCGGTCCCTCGGGTCCGCGCCTCGGCAAGTCCAAGAACCCGCGCAGCAAGGTCGGCCCGGTCCGCAAGAAATCCTACACCCGCTGGGATAAGCCGCGTTCGCTGAAAGGCCGCGCCGCGCGCCAGGCCCGCAAGTAAAGCATGCCGCGGAGACTGGTCCTGCTCGGTTCGGATGAGATCGCGCTCCCGGCGTTCGCCGCGGCCCGCGCCTTGCCCGACACCGAGGTCGTGGCCGTCTACGCCCAGCCGGACCGGCCCGCCGGACGCGGCCAGGAGGTCCGTCCCAATCCTGTCGCCGCTTGGGCGAAGGCCGCCGGGCTCCCGCTCCGTCAGCCGGAGAAACTCGGCCCGGAAGACGCGACGCAGCTCGCCGCCCTCGGCGCCGATCTCGGCGTGGTGATGGCCTACGGTCAGTTATTGAAATCGGATTTCCTCGCGGCGACGCGACTGGGCTTCGTCAATTTCCACGGCTCGCTCTTGCCGGCTTTGCGGGGCGCTACGCCCGTCGAGGGTGCGCTTGCGCTGGGTCTCACGGAGACGGGCGTCTCGCTTCAGCAGGTGGTCCTCAGACTCGACGCCGGCCCTATCCACGCATCGCGGAGCCTACGTCCGACGCCCGGCGAAGCGCGGGCCGCCTTGCGCGCGCGTCTCGGCGTAGTCGCCGGCGAACTCGCGAACGCTGCCTTGCCGGCGATCCTGGACGGTACTTCGAAGCCGGTCCCGCAGGACGAAGCTCTCGTCACCTATGCGCGACGCCTGAACCGGGCGGACGCGCCGCTGGACTTCCGTCAGCCGGCCGCCGTGCTCGGGCAACGCGTGCTCGCGCTCGAAGGTTGGCCGGGTTCGACCTTCGAACATCGTGGCGTCACGATCAAAGTCGGCGCCGCGCGTGGCGAAGATTCGGCCTCGTCGGGTACGCCGGGCCAGATTCTCTCCGCCGATCGCTCGGGCGTCCGTGTCGCTTGCGGGCAGGGCGAGCTCGTCCTGCTTCAGCTGCAACGGGCCGGTGGCAAAATGCTCCCCGTCGGTGAGTTCCTTGCGGGCTTCCCGCTGGCCGTCGGCGAGATTCTGGCCTCGGCCGAGATGCCGGCCTTCGTCGCGACGGCCCCGTTTCCCCGGGCGCCTAAGGCGTAATCGCTTGATAAGCCTTCCCGGCCTGCTGTCATAGCGTCATGCGCGCCGCCATCCTCTGCCTTTGCCTGGCCGCAGGTGCCTTGGCTCAGCCGAAGGATCTTTCCTTCCAACAGGTCACCGGTGGCGTCTTCGCCGGTTTCTCCGAGGACGCCAAGGCCGAGAAAGTCTGGGAAGCCGCGGCCAAGCAGATGCGTCCGGCCGCGAAGGAAGGGCAGTGGGACATGGAGGAGATCACTTTGCGTTCATTCCGGGACGGACGACCGCTGGCCCGTTTCGTGAGTCCTTCCGGCGTGATGACCCCGGCCGCGCGCGCCGCGGAAGGCGCCGACAAGGTCCGAGCGACCTCGCCGAGTTTCGACCTCGCCGGCAAGGGCTGGAGCTGGCGTTCCACCCCGCAGGGCGACACCTTCGCGATCTTCGCCGACGTCGTGGCGGAGCTAGACCTCACCAAGCCGGCTCCGCGCCGCCTACGTCTCCGCGCGCTGCGTCTCGACGCCTCGCCGGCACCCGGCGGCACGCTCATGGTCTTTACCGGAGGCGTGGTCGCGGAACGGGCCGGCGAACGTACGACCTGTGAACGCCTCGAATGTCTGGTCAGTGATGGGCCCGGAGGGGACACCGAGGTGCGTTCGCTCGTCGCCACCGGACGCGTCGTACGCGTCGTCGGCGCCCAGACCTTGCGCGGCGACCGCGCGAACTTCGAACCTAAGGAAGACTCCGCTGAACTCGTCGGACATGTCGAGATCGACGAACCGGAGGCCAAGGGTTCCGCCCAGCGCCTCCGCCATCAGCCTAAGCTCGGCCTGACGGAACTCTACGCCGGCGACGGCCAGCCGGTCCGGATGCAACTTCGTCGTAAGCAGGAGGCTCCGGCTGACCTGACCGGCGCACGCATCACGCTGCGTCGCGACCCCGCCGCTGGGCTGACCCGCATCGAGGTCCAGGATGAAGCGACCTATGTCTCGGCCGACACTCGGCTCACCGCGCGACGCCTGGTCGCCATCGAGGCGAAGGCCGGGGGCGGACAGCTCGAGGCCGAAGGCGACGTAAAGGGACGTCTCGAAGGTTCCGAATTCACCGCGGGCCGGGCCCGCTGGGATCGTAAGTCCAAGGTGGTCGATCTGGCCGAGACGCCGCGGCTGCGTGAGAAGCGCGGACTGGAAGCGGCTGGTTTCTCCATCCGCACCGATGCGCTCAAGGACCGCATCGAGATCCGTTCGGCGCCTGGTCTCCGCGCCGCCTTGCGCTTGCCTCCCGAAGAGAACGGCGGCGTTGCCGGCTTGGCCGAAGCCGATCAGATCGTGGTCGTCACCGAAGACGGCGCCATGCAGGCCGAACTGCTCGGTTCGGTCCGCTATGTCGCCGGCCAGGTCGTGACTTCGTCCGATCAGATGGTCGCCTTCGCGCTGCCGGTGCCGAAGAAGCCGGGCGAATATGCGCTCAACAAGGTGATCTTGTCGGGGAGCGTTCGCTACGCCCAGCCGGGCCTGCGTTGTCTCGGCGAGCGGCTCGACCTCACCCCGGCGGTCCAGATCCAAGAAATCCTCGCGCAGGACGCCCTCGTCGGCCAGCCCCGCCTACTGACCTTGTCCGGCGGCGTCGGTCCGACCCGTCCGCGGCTGTTCCTTTCGCAGGGTGCCGGTCAGGAGGTCGCCTTCGTCGCCGACGCGCATGAAGTGCTCCATACTCCGGCGCTGACCAAGTTCTTCCTGCGTGGCGACGTCGCGATCGATTCCTCGGCGACGGATGCCACCTGCGACCTGCTCGAAGGCCTCGCGTCACCGGATAAGTCCGGACGACTCGTCGCCCGCCGGGTGGTCGGTCGCGGTAATGTCGGCGTCGTCGCGGGCGGCGCCAGCGCGAAGGGAAAGACGCTGGAGATGAGTCCTGAGCTCGGCACGGCGCGGCTCCTCGGCGATGCCCGTATCCTCGATAAGAACGGCAACGAAGGCGTCCCGGCTAAAGAGGTCACCTATGACCTGAAGACCAAGTCCTGGCGGATGGACTCGGCGCCTGACGACCTGAATCCTGGTCAGGTGGTCCGACCCAAGATCTTCCTCGGCCGAGACTTCACCTTGCCGGAGGTCAAAAGCCTCGACAAGGGACGCTGACCGCTTTCCTCTTATCCGCATGGCCGCATCGAGCGAGAAGGGCGTCATCCGGGCGCAGGCCTTGGCCAAGCATTATGACGCCAAGGTGGCCGTCCAGGACGTCAGTCTGACCCTGCAGGGCGGTGAGATCGTCGGCCTGCTCGGCCCGAACGGCGCCGGCAAGACCACTACTTTCTACATGGTCGTCGGGTTGATTCCCTCGACGCACGGACGGGTATTCCTCGACGGACAGAACATCACGGCCGAGCCCATGTGGCGACGTGCCCGCGCCGGCGTGGGTTACCTGCCGCAGGAGGCCTCCGTCTTCCGTAAGCTCACCGTCTGGGAGAATGTCATGGCCGTCGTCGAGACGCTCGAGCTGAACGAGCGCGAGCGCAAGGAACGCACCGCGGAACAGCTCACCGAACTCGGCCTTGAGAAACTCGCCCGCCAGCCGGCTTTCACCCTTTCGGGCGGCGAGCGTCGCCGGCTCGAGATCGCCCGGGCCTTGGCCACGCGGCCTCGCTTCCTCCTGATGGACGAACCGTTCAGCGGGGTCGACCCGATCTCGGTCGCCGAAGTCCAGTCCATCATCCGCAAGCTCAAGGAGCGCGGCATCGGCATCCTCATCACGGACCATAACGTCCGGGAGACCCTTTCCATCGTGGACCGGGCCTATCTGATCCATCAGGGCAGGGTGCTGGTCTCCGGTACCCCCGCCGAAATCGTGGACAATCCCGAAAGCCGCCGCCATTATCTGGGCGAAGGTT
The DNA here is from genome assembly GCA_044350605.1 of Opitutales bacterium. Classification (GTDB taxonomy): domain Bacteria; phylum Verrucomicrobiota; class Verrucomicrobiia; order Opitutales; family UBA953; genus UBA953. The sequence continues at coordinate 22,930 of JBILHF010000007.1, read as the reverse complement.
TCAAACTCTGACGTCCATGTCCGACCCCGCTCCCGATACCCGCCCCGAATCCGTCTCGGTGCGTGAGTTCTTCGAATCTTTCAAGGACATGCTGCAGATGGAGCTCCTCGCCGGCGCCGAGGGCCTCGACAACATGATCGCCGAGAAGTCGCTGAATCGTCCCGCGCTCGCCGTGACCGGTTATTTCAAGGAGTTCGCCTACAAGCGCCTGCAGCTCTTCGGCGCGGGGGAGATGGCCTACCTGAGCGACCAGTCCGCGGATGTCCGCGAGAAGCTCCTCGACGACGTCTTTTCCAAGAAGATCCCCGCCGTCGTGATCTCCCGCGGCCTCGAGGTGGACGACCTCCTGCTGCGCATCGCGGATCGCCATCGCGTCCCGCTCATCCGCACGCAGCTCAAGTCCAAGGATTTCTCGGCCGAGGCGACCGTGTTGCTCGAGGAGAAGTTCGCCCCCCGCACCAACATCCACGCCACCCTCGTCGACATCAAGGGCGTCGGCGTGCTCATGCGCGGCGCTTCCGGCGTCGGCAAGAGCGAGTGCGCCCTCGCGCTCATCGAGCGCGGCCATTCCCTCGTCGCCGACGATTACGTGATCGTGACGCTGATCGGCGACCGCGAGCTGCAGGGCATGTCCAAGGACCTTAACCGGGGCTACATGGAGTGCCGCGGCATCGGCATCATCAACGTCGCTTCGATCTTCGGGGTCCGTTCCGTGCGTCGCGAGAAGCGTGTCGACCTGGTCGTCACCTTCGTGCTTTGGCAGCCTGGCATGGACGAAGAGCGTTCCGGCCTGGAGGTCGAGACCTTCGAGATCCTCGGCCGCAAGGTGCCGCACATGACGATCCCGGTGCGTCCGGGTCGTGACATGGCCCGCCTCGTCGAGGTGGCCGCTTCGGTGCAGGCCTTGCGCGGGATGGGTCACGACTCCGCCAAGGAGTTCAGCGAGCGCCTCATCCAGTTCATGGCGAAGGGCAAGTCGGGCAAGGCCGGCGAGGCCTGAGTCACTTCTTCCGTCCGTCCCAGCGACAGTCGGCCATCACGCGGAGGCAGACTTCGCGGAGGTCGAAGAGCGTGGCTTCGAGGTCGTGCGCCGCTTCGGCTGACGACAGGCGCACGGCGGCCGGCAGGCCGGCGGTGAGGCCGATGGAGTAATTGATCGCCGCGAGCGCGCGCTTCATGTGCACGAGCGCGAGGGGCAGGTCCCCGGTGTCCGTGGCGTTGATCGCCATGATCATCTGATGCTGCGCGTCCCAGAAGGAGTGCATGATGTCGGTGGCCTCGAGCGCGGTGAGCTGCGGGCCGGCGTCGACGTTCAGGCGGCGGAAGGACTGCGTCAGCTGCAGCGACAGGGCGCGCGCCACGACGTAGACCGGGTGCTGGTGGATGCAGTAGGGGAGGTCGGGTCCTTCGTCCTCGTCGTCGTTGACCTCCTCGGGGCCGTCGCCGGGCGCCCAGTCGGCGTTTTCCCAGCCCATCCGGCGGGCGCTGATGTCCAGGCGGTCGGGCAGGTTCTTGACCTCGTTGTAGTAGGCGAGGAAGCGCCCGACCTCGAGGTCGTTGCGCTGCAGGTAGCCGGACCAGTCGGCCTCGCCCCAAGAGGCGTTGCCGGAACCGTCGAAGTCGCCCTGGGGTTGGTCGCCATCGTCCATAGGGTCCATCATTGGGTGCTTTCCCCCCGTTGCAAACCCCTTGTGGCGAAAATGCCTTGTCCCGACCGCCCCGACCGTGGCTAATCCGGCATGGCCTTGGCCCTTCCTGACCTGACCGCCGCCTTGTCGGCTGGTCGTGACCTCGCTCCCGCGGAGGCCGCCGCCGCCGCGTTGGCCATGGCCGAAGCCGCGGTCACGGATGCGGACAAGGCGGCCTTCCTGCTCGCCTTGGCGCGCAAAGGGGAGACGGCCGCGGAGGTCACGGGCTTCGCGCGTACTTACCGTGACCTCGCCCGCCGGACCGACTTCGGTGACTGGCCCGCGAAGTCGATCGACATCGTCGGTACGGGCGGCGATCGCTCCGGCAGCTTCAACATCTCCTCCGCCAGCGCGCTCATCGTCGCCGCGGCGGGCGTGCCGGTGCTCAAGCACGGCAACCGCTCGATCACTTCCAAATCCGGCAGCGCGGATTTCCTCGCAGGCCTGGGCGTGGTGCTCGAAGCCACGGACGAACAGCTGTTGCGCGGCCTGCGCGAGGCGAACTTCTGCTACCTCTACGCGCCGGCCTTTCACCCTGCGTTCAAGGCCGTGCTCGGCGTGCGCAAGCAGCTCGCCGAAAGCGGTACCAAGACCGTCTTCAACGTCCTCGGCCCGCTCATCAATCCGGCCCGCCCGGCCTACATGGTCGTGGGCGTCTATGACGAACGCTGGGTCGAGCCGCTCGCGGCGACGCTCGGTGAGCTCGGCGTGAAGCGCGGCCTGGTCACGCATTCCCGCGCAGGCGGCGGCATGGATGAGATCACCACGGCCGGCGAAGTGCGCGTGCGTGGCTGCGGCGAACTCGCGTCGGTCGACGCGATCTGGCTGCCCGGCGATTTCGGTTTCAAGACCTGCGCGGTCGCCGACCTGCGTGGCGGCACTCCCGAAGAGAATATCGCGATGTTCAGCGACCTGCTCGTGGGCGGTGTCTCCGACGGCTTGATGGACACTCTTTGTCTCAGCGCCGGCACGGCCCTCTGGGTCGCGGGCCAGGCGGCCGATCCGACGGCGGGCGCCAAGCGGGCGCGGGACATCATCCTCGGCGGCGAACTGCGCGACGAGGCCCGCCGTCTGCGCGAGGCTTTCCGCGTCGTCTGATCAGCGTCCCAGCAGCAGGGCCAAGGTGCGCTCGGTCGCGCCACGATTGCCTTGGTGCCAGGCGGCGCCGTTGCGGCCCATCTCGGTGCGCTCGCGTTCGTCGCCGCACAGGGTCCGGATTTTTCCGCCCAACGAGGCGCCGTCTTCGGCCCGCGAAGCCGCCTTGGCTTTCTCGAGGCCGCGGCAGATGTCGCGGAAATTGGTCATGCGCGGTCCATAGACGATGGCGACGCCCGCGGCGGCGCATTCGATGGGTGTCTGGCCGCCTTCGTGCGGGGCAAGGCTCTTGCCGCAGAAGGCGAGGTCCGCCGCGCGGGTGAGGCGGCGCAGTTCGCCGGTGGTGTCGGCGAGATGGATGATCGTGCCGGCCGGCGCGACGGGCCCGCCGGAAGAGCGTTGGTGCCAGTCGAGGCCGCTGGCGCTGACTTCCGCGGCGACTTCGGTGCGCCGTTCGGAGTGACGCGGGACGAGCAGGAGGCGGACGTCCGTGCCGGCCGCGCGCAGCTCTCGGATGATCTTGATGAGCGCGGTTTCTTCGCCCTTCCACGTAGACGAGCCGAGGAGCACCACCGTGCGCGGGTCGGCACCGAAGCCGAGTTCCGTGCGGAGTCGCCCGCGTTCTTCGGCCGGCATCGGCGCATCGCTGGCGACGTCGAATTTGATATTACCCGTGATTGTCGAGTCGAAGCCGAGCACCCGGAAGCGCCGCGCGTCTTCCTCGCTGCCTGAGGCGATCTGCCGGAAGTGTCCGAGGACGTAATGGGAAAGTTTCCGGAAGCGTTGGTGACGCGCGAAGGATTTGTCGGAGATGCGACCGTTGATGAGATAGGCGGGCACTCCCCGGGCGCGCGCCTGAGCGAGGTGTTCAGGCCAGAGCTCGCCTTCGACCAAGATGACGACGTCCGGTCGGATGCGGCGCCAGGCGAGCGCGCTGCAGGGCCAGAGGTCGGCCGGGAAGATGCCGATGGCTTGGGCCACGTCGGCGTATCTTTCCTTGGCCAGACGGTAGCCCGTGCTCGTGGTGGTGGTCAGGATGATCTCCGCCTCGCCGGTGGCCTGTAGCTGGCGGAGCAGGGGGCCGATGGCCTCGATTTCCCCGACGGAGACCGCTTGGAGCCAGAAACGGCGTTTTCCGGGGGTCTTCGGGCCTGGGGAGGGGAAGAAGCCGAACCTTTGGCTGAAACCTGAGCCATACCCACCGCGGCGGAGCATCCGCCAGAAATAGTAGGGGAGGGCCGGGATCAGCAGCAGCGGGAAGAGTATCCGGTAGGCCCAAGACATCGCGTTGCGCCGACCCTGCCGAGGCGGGCTTCCCCTGTCAGTTCCAAAGGAGCCCCTTTCGGTTGATTTTCCCGCTTGCCCCGGGCGGGCAGGGGTGTTTGAACCCACTTTCCACCGTTTGAAGCGACCGCCGATCGCCTCGGACATAAAACCCAAAACCCAGTCAGTAATACCTGATCCAATGTCCCCTCCTTCGGCAGGAAACGGGATACGGAGCCAAAACATACCATGAACATCACAGTCAAAGACCTCCTCGATGCCGGCGTCCACTTCGGACACCAGACCCGTCGCTGGAATCCCCGCAGCCGTCCGTACATCTTCGACCACCGTAACGGCGTGTCGATCATCGACCTCGAAAAGACGCACGCGTGCCTCGCCGCCGCCGCCGCCTTCATCGAAGACACCGCCGCCAAGGGCAAGGAAGTGCTCTTCGTCGCGACCAAGCCCCAGGCGCAGGAAGTCGTCCGCCAGGCCGCTAAGTCGACCGGCATGCCCTTCGCCGTGAACCGCTGGCTCGGCGGCACGCTCACCAACTTCGCGACCATCAAGCGCTCGCTCGACAAGTATCGCACCTACCTCCGCATGGAGCAGGACGGTTCCCTCGCCAAGATGCACAAGAAGGAAGCCGCTGCCGTGAAGCGCGAGATGTCGCGCATGATGCGTAACTTCGAAGGCCTCCTCGAATACCGCGAACTCCCGTCCGCGATGATCGTCGTCGACACCAAACTCGAAGAGATCGCTGTCAACGAAGCCGTCCGTCTCGGCATCCCCGTGATCGGCCTCTGCGACTCGAACTCCGACCCGACCCTCCTCAAGTTCCCCGTCCCGGGCAACGACGACGCCGCCAAGTCCATCCGCCTGGTGGTCGAAGTCCTCACCCAGGCCGTCCAGAACGGTCTCTCCCGCCGCAAGGCCGTGACCCAGGACCGCAAGACCGTGACCCCCGTCTCCCGCCAGGACGCCGGCGAGTCCGTCCAGCCCGAGGTCCAGATTTCGGAAGAGCTCCTGAAGGCCAACGAAGGTTCGGAAGCCGTCGAAGGCGCCGCTCCGGCCAAGCGCCCGGCTCCTCGTAAGTCCAAGTAATCCGACCATGTCCGCTATCACCGCCCAGACGGTCAACGATCTGCGCCAGCGTACCGGCGCGGGTCTGATGGATTGCAAGAAGGCCCTGACCGAGGCCGCCGGCGACATGGAGAAGGCCGTCGAGATCCTCCGCATCAAGGGTGTCGCCACCCGCAACAAGAAGGCCGACCGTAAGGCGAGCGAGGGCATCCTCGCCGTCAGCGTCTCCGCCGACGGACGCGCCGCGACCCTCCTCGAACTGAACTGCGAGACGGACTTCGTCGCCAAGAACGAGAACTTCATCGCGCTCGCCAAGGAGCTCGTGGCCCAGGCCGCCGCCAACGGCGCCGACGGTCTCCTCGAGCAGCCTTACCACGCCGACAAGTCCCGCAAGGTGAACGATTACCTGAACGATCAGGTGCTCAAGATCGGCGAGAACCTCAAGGTCTCCCGCGTCCTGAAGTTCGAAGCCACCGGCGTGGGTCGCGTCTCCGCGTACGTCCACACCGGCGCCAAGATCGCCGTCCTCCTCGAACTGGGCCTCAAGACCCAGGCCGCCGCCGCTAACCCGGAAGTCGCCGAACTGGCCCGCCAGCTCGCGATGCAGGTCGTCGCCAACAACGCCCGTTTCGTCCGCCGCGAAGACGTCTCCCCAGACGTCGTCGCCAAGGAACGCGAGATCGCCGCTGAGTTCACGAAGTCCGAAGCCGACAAGGCCATCGACGAAGCCAAGCGCATCGTCGAGGACTACAAGGGACAGCTCGTCGAGCAGAAGGCCGCCAACGACGCCGAAGCCGTCGCCGAACTCGAGAAGCGCATCGCCGTGGGCGAGAAGCAGGTCATCGCCGCCGAAGGCCGCAAGAAGGGCCAGCTCTCCAACATGGAGAAGATCATCTCCGGCCGCGTGGACAAGTTCTTCGCCGACTCCTGCCTCCTCGAACAGGCTTACTTCCGCGATCCCGAGCAGAAGATCCAGGCCCTCATCGCCGCTGCCAAGGGCAAGGTCGGCGAAGAAGTCTCGATCGTCCGCTTCACCCGCTTCCAGGTGGGTGAGACCGCCGCCGAGTAATCAGCGCTGAGCATAGGCTCATCAAGGCCGGCTACCGTAAGGTGGCCGGCCTTTTGCTTGGCTTGCTACCCCGTCTTGGTCGGATAGGTTTCAGGCATGGCTTTCCGTACGGACATCTTCTGGAAATCGGCCTGCGGACGTTGTCCGGATTGTGGCGCGCCGATCCGCGCCGCGGGCGACCAGACGGGATGGTTCGCGCGCCTCTGGGACACGCCCGCGCGTTGCGCGGGCTGTGGGATGACCCTGCGTCGCAAGGAGGGTTTCTTCCTCGGCGCCATCGTCTGGAATTACGGACTCACCGCCTTCGGCGTGCTGCCGCTCGTCCTCGGCGCCTATCGCTTGGGCTGGGTCGGCGGCGATTGGGCCGTGCGTCTCGCGGTGGGCGCGATCTTCGTGGTGCCTCCGCTCATCCATGCGTTCGCGTGGCGACTCTGGATCGGCACCTATTACGGATTCCTGCCCGACCAGCTTCCGTCCGGCGGACGGCGGCTCGACGACTGATCAGGTGCGGCGCGCCGCCATCCGGCGCACCAGTTCGACGAGGAAGGCCGTATCGCCCTTGGTCGCCTGCAGGTGCGTGATGGCTTCGGCGGTCAGCTGCTCGATCCGCTGCTTCGTCGCTTCGACGCCGTGCAGGCCGGCATAGGTGAACTTGCCGTTCTGCGCGTCGGCCCCGACGGGCTTGCCGAGCTGAGCGGCGTCGGCGGTGAGGTCGAGCAGGTCGTCGACCAGCTGGAAGGCGATGCCCGCGGCACGGCCGGCCCGGCGGCAATGTTCGACGTCAGCGGCGGAGGCCCCGCCGACCAACGCGCCCATGGCGAACGAGGCGCTGAGCATCGCGGCCGTCTTGCCGAGCAGGATGAATTCGAGGCGGTCGTCGGTCGCACCGGCGGCGAGGCCGCCCATGTCTTCGGTCTGTCCGCCGACGAGCAGCGTCGAGCCCGCGGTCACGGCGAGTTCACGCACGAGCGCGGTGGCGAGGGCGGGGCGGTCGGCGTAGCCGACGGCGAGGAGTTCGAAGGCCAGCGGCTGCAGGGCGTCGCCGGCCAGCAGGGCCGTGGCTTCGTCGAAGGCCTTGTGGCAGGACGGGCGGCCGCGTCGTAGGTCGGAGTCGTCCATGCACGGCAGGTCGTCATGGATCAGCGAATAGGTGTGGATGCACTCCAGCGCGGTGGCGGCGGGCGTGGCGTCGGCCTGCGGGTCGAAGGCGACGGCCGAGGCGAGGCAGAGGACCGGACGCAGGCGCTTGCCGCCGGCTTCGAGCGAATAGCGCATCGCGCCATGCAGGCGCGCCGGGCGGGCCGTCGCGGCCGGCGTCAGCTGGCGCAGCGAAGTTTCCGCCTGCGTGATGAATGCCTCGTGCCGTGACTGAAACAGCGAGGCGTCCATGGCTTATTCGATATCCGCGCCGAGTTTGAAGAACGTCGCCGTGCGGCCGACGCTGCCGATGACTTCGCTCTCGGTGAGGCGGGCGAGTTCCTGGGCTTGCTTGTCCATCTCCTCGCGTTCGGCGGTGAAGCGGACTTTGACCAGGTCGGCGTTACGGAAGGCTTCCTGGAGCAGATTGGCGATGCCCTCGTTCACGCCGGCCTTGCCGACGAACACCTTCGGATCGAGCGTCTGCGCGAGGCTGCGCAGTTTGCCGCGTTCGGCGCCGGTGAGGCGGGGTTGGTCTTCGGAGCCTGATTCCATGCCTGCTATGACGCTAAGGCGGAGCAGGGGAGTCAACGGGCTAATGACACGCCTGACGCTTGCGGGCCGGTCGGTCCGTGGCACGCTGACACCATGCCCGCCCCGCTCATCGCTCCCGTCATCCGCACCCTTCCGGCCGAAGCCGCGCAGGATGAGGTCTTGTCCGAAGACCCCATCGTCGTGCACGTCCGCTGCGCACCGGATTACGCCCCTTATCTCCGCATCTGGCAGAGCACGTTCCTCCTGGATCAGGCTTCCTCCTTCACCAGCGAGATGATCCGTTTTGAAAACATCTCCCTCTATCCGCACTGGTACCCGATTCCCGACGGACAGCCGCATCAGTTCACGCTCTACTTCCGTCAGATGCCCCGGAGCGTGCGGGTCTTCGACCTGGCGGAAATCATCCCCGAACCGAGGGGATGGTTCTTCCCGTCCATTCGCCGCAACGATGCGGACGTCTATTGGCTGGACCTGCCGAACTGAGCGAAAACGGGCAAATAGGTCGATCGGCGCCTCCACCAAGGGGGTAGTTCCTTCTTGCTAAGGGGGAGGGGGATAGTCATTTCCATGGGTCAACTTCGTTAGGGAGAGGGGCGGAGCCCTTCTCACGCTGGTCGGCGGGCGCAAGCCTGTTCCAGACGGAGAGTCCGGCCAATCGGCGGGGCTTTCGGGAATTTCTCCCAGGTCGGCCATCATCAACCCAAAACTAACCACCACCATGTCGGTCAATAAGTCTGAAGTCATCAAGAAGCACCAGCAGGACGCCAAGGACACCGGTTCTCCGGAAGTCCAGGTCGCGCTGATCACCGCCCGCGTCACTCACCTGACCGAGCACCTGCGCACCCACCGCAAGGATTTCCACTCCCGTCGCGGCCTGATCATGCTGACGAATCGTCGTCGCAAGCTCCTCGCCTACCTGAAGTCGAGCGACCTGGACCGCTACAACGCGCTCCTGGCCAAGCTCAACCTCCGCAAGTGAACGGCGCCTCCGGGCGCTTTTGTTCACCGAGCGTCCCAGCCTAGGCTGGGACGTCCGCTTTTCACCCACCCAAACCAAAACCCGCCGGGCACTCCCGCCTGGCACAACGCACCAAGCATAAAACACCCATGAAACAGAAACACTCCGTGACCATCGAAGAACTCGGTATCACGATCAACACGGGCTCCATCGCCCGCCTCGCCAACGGCGCGGTCACCATCAGCAAGGGCGAGACCACGCTCTTCGTGTCGGCCACCGCCGCCGAAGACCTGCGCTCCCCCGACCAGGACTTCTTCCCCCTGACCGTCGACTACCGCGAGAAGTTCGCGGCGGCCGGCCGTTTCCCGGGCGGTTACTTCCGTCGCGAAGGCAAGCCTTCCGACAAGGAAATCCTGACCTCGCGCCTCTGCGACCGTCCCCTCCGCCCGCTCTTCCCCGAAGGCTTCCTCAACGAAGTCCAGGTGATCGGCCTCCTCCTCTCCGCTGACCAGATCAACGACTCCGACGTGCTCATGGTGAACGGCGCCTCCGCCGCTCTCCTCTGCTCCGACATCCCGTGGAACGGACCGATCGCCGGCATCCGCCTCGGTCGCGTCGCCGGACAGTTCGTCGTCAACCCGACCCACGAACAGCAGTATGAGTCCGACCTGGACCTCATCTACGTCGGCAACGAGAACGACATGATGATGATCGAAGGTTCGGCCGACCAGCTGCCGGAAGCCGACTTCATCGCCGCCCTCGAATACGCCCAGAAGGCCATCCAGCCGATCATCGCCGCCCAGCGCAAGCTCGCCGCGATGTACTCCAAGACCAAGCGCGTCTTCCCGCTCGTCGTCTGCGAACCGAAGGCCCTCGCCATCTGCGAACGCGTGGCCGCCGAAGGCGACCAGCTCAAGAAGGCGATCTTCCTCGCTTCCAAGAAGGAACGCGGCGACGCCGTGAAGGCCGTGGTCGAGAAGGCCAAGGCCGCCTGCAAGGCTGAGCTCGGCGACGTCTTCGACTCCCGCCAGATCAAGATGGCCTTCGAGAAGCTCCAGGAAAAGGTCTACCGCAACGCCATCATCCAGAGCGGCGAACGCGCCGACGGCCGCAAGCCGCTGGATCTCCGCGCCATCTCCTGCGAAGTCGACGTGCTCCCGCGCGTCCATGGTTCCTCGCTCTTCCAGCGCGGTGAGACCCAGGGTCTCGTCCTCGCCACCCTCGGCACCTCCAAGGACGCCCAGGAAGTCGACGCCATCACCGGCGGCCCGAGCAAGCGCTCGTTCCTCCTGCATTACAACTTCCCGCCCTTCTCGGTCGGCGAGACCGGTCGTTTCGGCATGACCTCCCGCCGCGAAACCGGCCACGGTAATCTCGCCGAGCGCTCGCTGCTCTCCGTGCTGCCTTCCGAGCAGGACTTCCCGTATTCCATCCGTCTCGTCTCCGAGATCATGGAGTCCAACGGTTCCACCTCGATGGCTTCCGTCTGCGGCGGCACCCTCGCTCTCCTCGACGCCGGCGTGCCCATCAAGGCCCCGGTCGCCGGCATCTCCTGCGGTCTCGTGACCGAGGACGCCTCGGGTAAGATCGTGAAGCACCGCGTGCTCACCGACATCATCGGCGCCGAAGACCACTACGGCGACATGGACTTCAAGATCTGCGGCACCCGCGAAGGCATCACCGCCTTCCAGCTCGACCTCAAGATCCACGGCCTGCCGATCGCCATCGCCAAGGAAGCCATCGCCCAGAACAAGGGCGCCCGTGACGCCATCCTGGACATCATGACCAAGACCATGCCGGCCACCCGCGCCGAGCTGAAGTCCTGCGCTCCCCGCACCCACCGCATCAAGATCCCGGCGGACAAGATCGGCGCCCTCATCGGCCCGGGCGGCAAGAACATCAAGCGCATCACGGAATACACCGGCTGCCAGCTCGACATCGACCAGGACGACTCCGGTTGGGTCACGATCTTCGCGACCGACGGCGAGTCCCTCGCCCGCGCGGTCAACGAGGTCAACCTCCTCTCGGCCCAGATCGAGATCAACAAGACCTACAAGGGCATCATCCGCTCCGTGAAGGAATTCGGCGCCTTCGTCGAATGCCTCCCCGGCCAGGAAGGCCTCGTGCACGTCTCCGAACTCGCCGACCACCGCGTCGAGCGCGTCGAAGACATCTGCAAGCTCGGCGACGAGATCATCGTCAAGTGCGTCGGCATCGACGACAAGGGCCGCGTGCGCCTCTCGCGCCGCGCCGCCATCGCCGAGAAGGAAGGTCGCGAATACGCCCCGGCCCCGAAGCCGATGGACCGCCCCCGTGGCGACCGTCCGGACCGTGGCGAACGCCGTCCCTTCCGCGAACGCGGCGGTGACAGCGAAGGCGGCCAGGGCTAATCCCGGCTGACTTCCCCGAACAAGGCCCCGGCTCACCCCGGGGCCTTTTTTGGGCCTGGTTACTTCGCCGCCGCTCCGGCCGTCGTCACGCGATCGAACCACGCACGCGCGGCCTGGGTCGCTTCGCCGTCCCGCAAGGGCCAGCGGTCGTTATGCGGATGCTTCACGAATTCGTTGGGGAAAGTTCCGAAGAGCGCACGCATGTCGATGGTCAGGTGCGTCACGTTCGTCGGCGCGATGGAGGCGATGAACTTCTTGGTCTCCGCGCCCGCTTGGGTGACGAGCAGCGGCCGCCCGGCGAGCCGGCGCAGGCGGACCGTCGCTTCTTCGCGATAGCGGGCCAAGGGCGAACCCCAGACGTGGCCTTTCCATTCCAGCATGCCGTCGAAGTGGTCGTGGGCCCAGAGGCCGCACCAGAGCTGGGCGGCCTCGTCGTCGTGCAGGCCGAGGAACGAGACGCCGATGGCGCCGCGGGAGAAACCGCAGAGCACGACCTTCTTGGGGTCGCCGCCGAACTCCGCGCAGATCCGCGGGAGGTTCGCCTTGGCGTAGCCGACGGTGGCGTCGATGTCGCCCCACCAGGTGCGTTCGTTCTTCTGTCGATCCTTGGCGACGTAGGGCAGGACGACCCAGATGGCACGGCCCCGCGCTAGGCCATAACCGAGGGCGGCGCCTTCGACCTCGCCGGTCGAACCGGAGGTCGGAAAGTAGTTACCGGTATACTCGGCGATCACCGGCCAGCGCTTGCCCTTGGCCTGCCAGTCAGGCGTCCAGTCATCAGGCAGGGCGATCAGGTGGCGTACCTTCGTGCCGGCGTATTCGGGCGCCGTGACGGCCGCGCGCTTGCCGGGCTGCGGTCCTTGGTCGGTCAGCGGTGGCAACGTCAGGTCCGCCGCCGCGAGCGCGTTCGCCAAGGTCAAGCAGAGCAGGGCGAGTCGCATCGATGGGTCAGTTGCCCTTGCCGTCGACGACCTGCGTACGTGTCCACAGGTCGTGCCACGCCCGCTTATCGCGGCGGAAGAGCGGCACGTGGAAGTTCACGATGCCGAGCAGGATGAAGAAAGGATTGGGCAGCGCGAAGAACGCCGCCTTCCAGGCCGAACGGATCAAAGAGGGCAGGAAGCCAGGCGGTTCGGCGTCGGGCAGTCCGATCGTCCGGAGGTTGAAGATGCGTTTGCCGAGCGTGCGGCCGGCGAGGAGCCACTCCTGCAGCGCGAGCGCGAGGAGCATCGTGACGAAGCTTACGTTGCCTTGGAACGAATACCAGGTCGCGAAGGCCTGGACGTCCGCATCCTTCGGGTTGAGCGCCATGTCCTTGATGAGCTGCAGGTCGCGCGGAGACCCGCTCTTGATCGCTTTGACGTATTGTTCGGTGAAGCGCTGGGTCCAGTCGTCGGCCTGCTGGCGGGCGGCGAGTTCTTCCGGACCGGCCATGAGTCCGGCCAAGGCCCAGCCGAGGATCATCAGCGGAATGATGTCCGCCAGGCAGGCCAAGGTGCGCCACCAGAATCCCGCGGGAGGTGGCGGGATCGGGGGCGGATTAGCCACGGGCTTGGGTGCGCTCGCAGGCGTCGAGCGTGTTCTTCATCAGCATCGCGACGGTCATCGGACCCACGCCGCCGGGGACGGGCGTGATGGCTTCGCAGTGCGGCGAGACGGCGTCAAAGTCGACGTCGCCGACGATGCGGTAGCCGGTCTTCTTGGTGGCGTCGGGCACGCGGTTGATGCCGACGTCGATGACGACCGCGCCGGGCTTGACCATGTCGGCGGTGATGAAGCGGGGCTTGCCGATCGCGGCGACGATGATGTCAGCCTGACGCACGATGCCGGGCAGGTCCTTGGTGCGGGAGTGGGCGATGGTGACGGTGCAGTCGCAGCCTTTGGCGAGGAGCAGGGCCGCGGCGGGCTTGCCCACGATGAGCGAGCGGCCGACGACCACGGCGTGCTTGCCGGCGGTCTCGACGCCGGAGCGACGGAGGAGTTCGATGACACCGGCGGGCGTGCAGGCGGCGAAGGCACCGGGGAGTTCCTGGACGAGTCGGCCGATGCTCTGCGTGCCGAAGCCGTCGACGTCCTTGTCGGGCGAGACGCGGTTGAAGACCTCGGTCTCCGGCAGGTGCTTGGGCAGAGGAGCCTGGATCAGGATGCCATGGACCGACTTGTCCGCGTTGAGGGCGTCGAGATGGGCGAAGAGTTCTTCCTTCGAGACCGTCTCCGGGAAGAGCTGCAGGGAGGCCTTCATGCCGACTTCGGCGGCGGTCTTCTGTTTCTTGGTGACGTAGGAGACCGAGGCGGGGTCATCGCCGACGCGCACGAAGGCCACATGGGGGACGACCGGGGCGAGCTTGGCCACGCGTTCCTTGACTTCGGCGAGGACCTGTTGGGCGATGGCGTTTCCGTCGATGAGGCGCATGGGTGAGGACTAAGACGACCACCCCGCCGAGGGCGAGAAAAGTCCTTCGGCCCGCCGTCGGATGATTGTCTCGCCCTGCGGGGCAAAAGCCTCAAAGGGTAGGGCGTGCCTTCCGAAGGACCCATGCGTATTCACAAGTTCCTCGCCCAGGCGGGGGTCTGCTCCCGTCGTGAGGCGGAGCGGCTGGTCGCCTCGGGGTCCGTGATGATCAACGGGAAACTGGCGGTCACCGGCCAGCCCGTCGACCCGTCCGTGGACACGGTCATCTGCCAGGGCCAGCACATCAAGCCGCTCAACCGGACGGTGGTGCTGATGATGAACAAGCCCCGCGGCTATCTCTGCACCAACGACGACTCGCATGGCGGGCAGACGGTCTTCGACATGGTCCCGCCGGAATACGGATCATTGCGCCTCTTCTGCGTCGGACGCCTCGACAAGGATTCGGAAGGCCTGCTCATCCTGACCAACGACGGCGAGCTCGCCAATAAGGTCATGCACCCCTCGGGCGGCGTCATCAAACGCTACGAGATCATCCTTAACCGCGACTACGACCCGACGCTCACGCCTCGCCTGCTCAAGGGCGCCGTCGAAGAAGGGGAACACCTGCGTTTCAAGAAGGTCATCCGTCACCCGGACCATGCCGCCCATCTCGAGGTCCACCTCGACCAAGGCCGTAAGCGCGAAATCCGGCGCCTCTTCGAGATCTTCGGTTTCCACGTGAAGACCCTCCGTCGTTTCCAGATCGGCGGGCTGGTCCTGCGCAAGATGCCGCTGGGGGACTGTCGCCCGCTTTCCCGCAAGGAAATCGACTCGATTTTCGAGAACTGAGCCGGGTCAGGCTAGCCAAGGCTTGCACCTTGGCTCTGGGGGTTTTTCATTGAGGGTATCCCCCTATGGCCGTGCCCCTCTCACGTCTCCTGTATCTGTTCCTGTTCGCCGCCTCCCTTTGCGCCGGGCCCGAGACGAATCTCAAGCTCGTCTGGTCCGACGAGTTCAACGACAAGGAGATCGACAAGAAGAAGTGGAACATCGGCAACACCGATGGCGTGCGCATCGTCGACGGTCAGCTTTCCTTGGAAATCACGCCCGGCTCCAAGCCGATGTTCTGGCGCGGTTCTAACGTCGACACGCGGGGCAAATATAGCTCCAAGGCCGGCTTCATCGAAGCCTCTATCATGTTCGTGCAGACCGGAGGCCATGGCTGCGGTTTCGGTATCCGTAATGAAGACGGTCGAGCGCCGTCGGCGGGGATGGGCTTCGGCAACGGTGGCGGCGATCGCGTCGATGTCGGCTTGTGGATCGTGAACGAGGAGCGGGGGCGGAATCTGAACCCCAAGGAGAATCCGATGCCGCGCGATGCTTCCTACTCTAAGAAGTTCCACCGTTTCGGTTTTCAGTGGGGACCGGCCGATTACCGTTGGTACTTGGACGGACGCCTGGCCTACACCATCCGAATTTCGGACAAAATCCCGGCTACCCCTAAGCCGATGTATATCGGTTTGAGCCATAATGGCCTTCCGGAGGCTGGTCTCCTGAAGAACTTCAAGGACCCCCAGATGGGCCCGGAACCGATGCGTGTGGACTGGGTGAAGGTCTACAACTGACCCGAGCAGGCTTGCCTCCCCTCGCGTACCGGATTTACTTACGTTATACCCCTTTCATGAAAGCCCTCACGCTTTTCTCCCTGCTGGTAGCCCTGTCGTTGGGCGCCGCTCCTAATACTGGCCTGAAGCCGGTCTGGGAGGATAACTTCGACGCCAAGGAGCTCGACCCCAAGAAGTGGAACGTCGGCGGCTCGGCCCGCATCGTCGACGGTAAGCTCCAGATCGAAGTGACCCCCAAGGACAAGCCCGGCTTCTGGAATGGCAGCACGGCCCACACTCTGGGCAAGTTTTCCTATGGTCAGGGTTATTTCGAGGCCTCCATCCGCGCCGTACAGTCCAAGAACCGCGGCTGGACGGTCTTTGGTATCCGTAATCAGAGCATGGAGAAGGTCCCCGCCGCCTCCATGTATTTCGTCTTCACCGGCGCCGACCGCATCGAGCCGAACTTGCACCTCGTCGAGGAAACCGGTGCGCAACGACTGGTACCCAAGGAGCGCGTGATCGCCATGGACGGCGGTAAGTCCTACAAGAAGTTCCTGACTTACGGCCTGCAGTGGAACGCCACGTCTTACATCTGGTACGTCGAAGGCCGCCAGGTGCACAAGCTTTCGCGTCCGATTCCCAAGGAGCCCATGGGCATCGAATTCCATCAGAGCCTGCCGGAAGGCGGTCTGCTCAAGGATTTCATGAACCCGAAGCTGGGCCCTGAACCGATGCAGATCGACTGGGTCAAAGTCTTCAAGATTCCCTGAGTTCACTCCCTTTCTCCACCCACCCCATGAAACAGCTCCTCAGTCTCCTCGCCCTCACGGCCACCCTGAGCGCCGCCAACCCGGCTTCGAACATGAAGCTGGCGTTCTCCGATGAATTCGACGGACCGGCGCTGGACGCCGCCAAGTGGGCCACCTACGGCGAGCCTACCGCGATGTCTTTCGTCACCGTCGGCAAGTCCAAGGCCCTGAGGATCACGCTCATCAAGAAGGATGACATGATCCAGACCAACGGTGTCCGCAGCAAGCACGAGCAGGTCCGGGGCTATTTCGAGGCCTCCATCCGCATGAACGCGAACAAGGGCCACACCGGCAACATGTCCATCCGCCCCAAGGACGACAAAACCCCGCCTTCCATCCTCGCCCTCTGGGAGGGTACGGGTGCCGACAGGCTTGCTCCGTGGGCCCGTTATCTGGACGACAATGGCATGCACGATCTCCGGTCCACTGAGACCGGGAACAAGATCCTCAAGGGAGGCGAACCTTCCAAGAAGTTCAACACCTACGGCATCCTTTGGACCGAGAAGGGCTTTGCTTGGTTCGTGAATGGTAAGCAGATCCATAAGGTTGATCGTACCCCGATCGCCGCTCCGATGTATGTCCAGTTCTCCCACCGCATCGGCGAATGGGAACGCCCGGATCTCGTGCTCAAGCAGCTTCCGGACGACGTCGATATCGATTGGGTGAAGGTCTGGAAGTAAGCGCCATGAAGCCGCTTTACCTGCTCTTGTGGGCCGCGGCGGCTTACGCCGCCGATCCGAGCCTGGGTAAGAAGCTGGTCTTCTCGGACGACTTCAACGCCGGCAAGCTCGACGAGACCAAATGGACCGTCGCTGGTTCACGTGAGACGTTGAGTTTCGTCAAGGTCGGCAAAGAGAGCGTCCTGCGCATCGGGCTCAAGGTCGCGCCCGACATGATCCAGACCAACCTCATCCACACCCGCGGCAAGTTCAGCCAGCAGTTCGGCTATTTCGAGGCTTCGATGCGCATGGCCGCTTCCGAGGGTCATGCCGGTATCTTTCGGGTCAACACCGACGACGACAAGACGCCGCCGACCATCAACGTCGCCTTCCACGCGACCGGCAAGGAGCGCGTCTATCCTTGGGCTCGCGCGCAGTTCGAATCAGGCCAGCAGGATTTTCGGCCGGACAAGCCGCTGCCCCCGATGAAGTCCGGCGACATCTCCAAGAAGTTCCACACCTATGGGATCCTTTGGACCGAGAAGGGCTTCACCTGGTATATCGACGGCAAGGCCGTCCATAAGCTCGACCGCAAGGAGTTCGTCCGGCCGATGAACATCGCGCTCACCCACCGGGTCCTCGAGGAGGAGCGACCGAAGCTCGTGCTGAAAACCCTGCCGGACGACGTCGACATCGACTGGGTGAAGGTCTGGAAGTAAGCCCGCCTCCAAAAGAGGTTTGCATCAGTACCCCGCTAGGCATCCTGCGGGGTACTTTCATGTCCGCTCCTTACGACAAGAACAACCCGTTCCCGGCCTGCCTCGTCGACCGCCGTCGCCTGAGCTCCCCAGCCAGCCAGAAGGATACCCAGCACTTCTCGGTCTCCCTCGCTGGCAGCGGCCTGACCTACAAGTGCGGCGACAGCCTCGGCGTCTTTCCGACCAACAATCCCAAGTCCGTGGCCGCCTTGCTCCAGGCCGCCGGCTTCTCGGGCGACGAGCAGGTGACCATCCCGAAGGACGCGGCGCCGATTTCCCTCCGTCAGGCGCTTTCGACCCGACTCGCCCTCAATGGCCCGACCTACAAGTTCGCCCAGCTGCTCCATGACCGCGCGACCGACGACGCCGACAAGGCCCGGCTGGCCGCCGCCATCGGCGAAGCCGATCCCGAGAAGAAGAAGGCTTGGATGGAACAGCGCGAGTTCCTCGATCTCTTCCTCGAGAACCCCTCCGCTCGTCCGTCCGCCCAGGAGGTCATCGAGCTCATGCGCAAGCTGATGCCGCGCCTGTATTCGATCTCGTCCGCGCCGTCGAAGTATCCGCAGGAGATCCACCTCACGGTCGCCGTGGTCCGTTATGAGACCAACGGACGCCCGCGCGAAGGGGTCTGCTCCAGCTACCTCGCCGACCGCGCCCGCATGAACGAAGCCGACCTCCCGGTCTTCGTCGCTGACTCGCACTTCGGTCTGCCGGCCGACGACAATCTCCCGGTCATCATGGTCGGCCCTGGCACGGGTGTCGCGCCGTTCCGCAGCTTCGTCATGGACCGCGCCACCCGCGGCGCCAAGGGTCCGAACTGGCTCTTCTTCGGCGACCAGCGCAAGGACCACGATTTCCTCTACGCCGACGAGTGGGCGGAGTATCAGCAGTCCGGCGTGCTCACCCGCCTCGACACCGCTTTCTCCCGCGACCAGGCCGCCAAGGTCTACGTCCAGGACCGCATGCGCGAGAACGCCGCCGAGCTCTGGAAGTGGATCCAGCAGGGCGCGTATTTCTACGTCTGCGGCGACGCCAAACGCATGGCCAAGGACGTCGACGCGGCGCTGCACGCCATCGTGGCCGAGCAGGGCGGTCTGACGCCCGAGGCCGCCGTGGATTGGGTGAAGCAGTTCAAGAAGGACGGCCGCTACCAGCGCGACGTCTACTGAGCGCACAGGGCGGGGCAGGGGGCTTCCGGCGGGGCATTAGCCACTTGCCAGAGTCCTCGTTTCCTTGCACATAAAACCCCGATGCATCTCACGCACAATCCTCGCGTCGCCCTCGTCACCGGAGCCGGTCGCGGCATCGGCAAGGCCATCGCGGAACGTCTCGCCGCCCACGGTCATACCGTGCTCTGCGTCTCGAAGTCCGACACCTGCGTGCAGGTCGCCAATGACATCCTCGCGAAGGGCCAGAAGGCCAAGGCCTTCCAGGTCGACGTTTCCGACGCCACCGCGGTCGCCAAGGCCTGCGAGCAGATCAACGCCGAGTTCGGCGCCGTCGAGATCCTCGTCAACAACGCCGGCATCACCCGTGATAAGCTCGTCATGGCGATGTCCGAGCAGGACTGGAACGACGTCATCTCCACCAATCTCTCTTCCGCCTTCTACTGGACCAAGGGCCTCGTTCGCCCGATGACCAAGAAGCGCTGGGGTCGCATCATCAGCATCTCTTCCGTCACCGGAGTGCAGGGTAATGCCGGCCAGGCCAACTACGCCGCCGCCAAGGCCGGTCTCCATGGCCTCACGATGACCCTCGCCCGCGAACTCGCCGGCCGTTCCATCACCGCCAACGCCGTCGCCCCTGGGTTCATCACCACCGACATGACGGGCGAGCTCTCCGACGAGGTGAAGCAGAAGATCCTCGGCGTTATCCCTCTGGGACGATTTGGCTCAGTCAACGATATCGCCGCCATGGTCGATTACCTCGCCTCGGAAGAGGGGGGCTATGTCACCGGGCAGGTCTTTTCGATTGACGGAGGCATGGCCATCTGACACCCCAAAACCCACTAAAACACCCTTTTATTATGCCCGAAAACATCGAACAGCGCGTCAAGGACATCATCGTCAAGCAACTCTCCGTCACCCCCGAGCAGCTCACCCCCGGTGCCAGCTTCCAGGGCGACCTGAAGGCTGACTCCCTTGACCTCGTCGAGATCATCATGGCTTTCGAAGACGAGTTCGGCATCACGATCCCGGAAGACAAGGCCGCCGGTATCAAGACCCTTGGTGATGCCATCGAGCACATCAAGGCCAGCGCCACCAAGTAACCTGACCGGGCTTTTCGCGTAGGCCCGTCCCCTTGAGCTCCGACCGCAAATCTCGCCGGGTAGTCGTCACGGGCATCGGCTCCTTGACGGCCCTCGGTCACGACAACGCGACCTTCTGGGACGCCCTCATCAAGGGCCGTTCCGGGATCTCGCGCGTCACCCGCTTCGACCCCACGGACTTCCCGTCCAAGGTCGGCGCCGAGGTCCGTGACTTCGATCCCGCGAAGTTCATGGACGCCAAGGAAGCCAAGCGTAACGACCGCTACACGCAGTATGCCGTCGCCGCTTCCCGCCTCGCCATCCAGGACGCCGACGTCGACGTCACGAAGATCGATTCCGAACGCTTCGGCGTGATCATCGGCTCGGGCATCGGCGGCATGGAGACCATCGAGAACCAGGCCCGCGTCCTCATCGAGCGCGGCCCGTCGCGCGTCTCTCCCTTCACCATCCCTTCGCTCATCGCCAACATCGCCTCCGGCGTCGTGGCCATCGAGTTCCAGGCGAAGTCCGTCAACTTCGGCGTCGTCTCCGCCTGCGCTTCCGGCTCCCACGCCCTCGGCGAAGCCCTGCGCCACATCCGCGACGGGCACGCCGACATCATGCTTTCCGGCGGCTCCGAAGCCGCCATCACGCGCCTCGGTTACGCCGGCTTCTGCAACATGAAGGCGATGTCGACCGACTTCAACGACACGCCCGAGAAGGCCTCCCGTCCGTTCGACAAGCTGCGCGATGGTTTCATCATGGGCGAAGGCGCCGGTGTCCTCGTCATCGAATCCCTTGAGCACGCCCAGGCCCGCGGGGCCCGCATCTATTGCGAGCTAGCCGGTTACGGCGCCACCTGCGACGCCTACCACATCACCGGTCAGGATCAGGAAGGCAAGGGCCTCGCGCTCTGCCTTAATCGCGCCCTCGCCGAGGCCGGCATCGAGAAGTCCGAAGTGGGTTATATCAACGCCCACGGCACCTCGACCCCGATCAACGACCGCTGCGAGACCCTCGCGATCAAGCGCTGCTTCGGCGACCTCGCCCCCAAGATTTCGATCTCCTCGACCAAGTCGATGACCGGCCACCTCCTGGGCGCCGCCGGCGGCGTCGAGGCGGCCGCGTGCGTCATGGCCATCCATACGGGCATGATCCCGCCGACGATCAATTACGAGAATCCGGATCCCGACTGTGACCTCGACTACACGCCGAACGTCGCCAAGGCCCGCAAGGTGGACGTCGCGATCTCGAACAACCTCGGTTTCGGCGGACATAACGCCTCGCTGATCTTCAAGCGCCTTTGAGGCCTTTCCGGCCCGCAGGATGCAACCTTTTGCCTCGCGACGGGGTATAAGGGAAATACAACCATGCCCACCCCCATGGCCCCTCGCTTCCTTCTGCTCGCGTTCGGCATCCTGACGTCCCTCGGGGTCTCCGCCCAGACGCCGGCCCCGCCCGCCCCGCCGCCCACGGTCACGGTCCGCACGACCGTCTCGCATCTCGATCCGAAGACGGGCAAGTCCGACGTGATGTCGGCTCCTTCCGTCTCCGTCATCTCCGGTTCCGAGGCCCGCGTCTCGGTCGCCGGTCGCCCTGACCCCAAGGATCCGAAGGGCAAGCCGGAGTCCTCGATGGAACTCGTCATCTCTCCGACCGTCCAGCCCGACGGTATGCTCAGCATCTCGGTCCGCGTCTCGATCAGCCATAAGGCGGAGGTCCTCGACCCCAAGGAGGCCAAGCGCGAACGTAAGCGGGAGTCCAAGGCCCATGACGGCACGTTGGTCTTCTACTCGGTGCTCGCGAAGGAAGGCCTGTTTTCCATCCAGGACAGCCGCAGCGCCCGCCGCTGGTATAAGCTCGGTGCCACCATCGAAGGCTGGAAACTCGATTCCTTCGACGTCGAGACGAATGTCCTCACGGTCTCGCAGGGCCCGACGCATCAGGAACTTCACCTCTACAAGTCCTCGGTCGAGGCCTCGGCCAGCGAACTGAGCACGGTCGTGACGGTCCGCCCCGGCGAGATCGCCAAGGTCCCCGGCGTCGGTGGCCTCGAACTTTCCGTCAGTGGCATCGTCTCCGCCACGCCGGTGGCCCGTTAAGCCATGCGCCGTGCCCTGCTGCTCGTCCTGCTCGCCTCCACGGCCTTCGCGGCCGATGACGCCGTGCCGACCCACCTGAAGGTCAAGGCGACCTTCACGCGCCCCGACAAGGACGGCAAACCCGAGGTCTACGCTTCGCCTTCGGTGATCACGGTCGACGGCAAGCAGACCACCATCCGCGTCGGTTCGGCCGAAGAAGGCGTGGTCTTCACGGTCACCCCGAAAGTCAACAAGGACGGAACGCTGACCCTCGAAGCGGCGACGGAATCCCGTGAGGCTCCGCCCGCTCCGGCCGCCACGCCGGCGACCGCTCCAGCCGCCCCGACTCCTCGCCCCAAGAGCAATCTGCCTTTCTTCCACGGCGTGCTGACGAAGGATAAGCTGTTCTCGATCGAGGATTCCACCGGTAAGCGCCAGTGGGTGCCGCTCGGCCGTCGCATCGATGGATGGACCTTGAAGTCTTACGACGAGAAGCGCGAGGCGCTGACGCTTTCCCGTCTCGGTCAGTCCGTCGAGCTGGTGCTGCACAAGGCCGTCATCATCGACGCGCCCGCTCCTCAGGTTGCCGTCTCCCGCGCCAACACGACGATCACGGTGAAGCCCGGCGCGAAGACGCTCCTCGGCGGCGGCAACGGCCGGACGATCGAGCTCGAGGCCGAGATCCTCGACGTCTCGAAGTGACGGCTCAGGCCACGTCCAAGTGGCCGACCTTCACGAGAATCGTCGCGCCTTCCGATCCGGTGAAGGGTCGGTGGTTGCTCATATGCGGGCTGCGGATCCACGTGCCGGCGGGATAGCTGCCGTGCTCATCGCGGAAGACGCCTTCAAGCACGAGGATCTCTTCGCCACCGACGTGGGTGTGCGGATTGAAGCGCGTCTCCGGCGCCCAACGCACCAAGGCGGTGTGCTTGGTCAGGCCTTGGTGCAAGGAGGTGACCTTGAGCCCCGGGACCATGCCTTGCCGCCAGTCCAGTTGGTCGCCGTGTAAAGCGTAGGAATCCTTTTCGGGCTCCGTCGGTGTACGCTCGTTGAGATAGACCAGGCTGGCCTCGGTTGCGGTGAACGTGACGGAGACGCCTGGCGCCAGACGGACGTAGGAAGCAGGGCCCAGGGCTTC
>JBILHF010000133.1:0-3571 GCA_044350605.1 Opitutales bacterium | reverse complement strand
CGCCCGTGCGGGCAGATCATCCAGCCAGAGCTGTTGGCCGTATTCGAGGCACAGACGATAGAGCTCCGCTCCTTGGTTGTCCCGCAGGGCGTTGAGGTCGCGCCAGGTCAGGGGGCGACCGCAGGACGGCAGGAAAGGGCAGGGAGTGGGCACGCGGCTCAGGGCTTGGCGTACGGGTTGGTCTGCTTCTCCACGCCGACCGAGGTCTGGCCGCCGTGTCCCGGCAGGAGCACGACGTCGTCCGGCAAGGTGTAGATGCGGGCGCGGATCGAGGCCAGGAGCTGGTTCCAGTCGCCGTTGGGAAGGTCGGTCCGACCGACGGAGCCTTTGAAGATGGCGTCGCCAGTGAAGGCGATCTTCTGGTCGGCGGCGTAGAAGAGGATGCTGCCCGGGCAGTGGCCGGGGACGTGCCGGATCTCGAACTTGAAGCCGCAGGCTTCGACGACGTCGCCGTCGTCCACCCAGCGGTCGACTTTCACCGACCGGAAGTCGTCGTCGGAGAGCGACGGGATCATCGACTGGTAGCGATTACGATACGCTTCGATGTTCTCGATCAGCTGCTGGTCGTCCTTGTGCGCGATGACCTTGGCGCCGGCGTCGGCGAAATAGCGCCCGTCGCACATGTGGTCCCAATGGCCGTGCGTGATGAGCAGGTGCGTCAGGTTGAGGCCTTGCTTTTTGATTTCGGCGAGCAGGAGCGGACCGGCGTCCTTGGGGGCGTCGACGACGCAGCAGTCCTTGCTATTCTCGGCGACGACGAGGTAGGCGTTGGTTTCGAAAGGCCCCAGGGGGGCGGCGGCGATCTTCATGAAATCAGGCTCCGAAGGCTTGGCGCATGGCGGCCTCGACGTGGTCGGGCGGGCGCACGGCCTTGAATTCGCGGTTCACGAAGGCGTGGACCGTGAAGCCTTCGACGAGTAGTTCGCCGTCGCGCTCGACCTGGTAGGTCAGCTTGAGGCGCGCCTTGGGCTTTTCGGCCAAGGTCACGGTGATGCGCACGCGGTCGTCGAAGCGGGAAGGGCGGTGGTAGGTCAGGCCGGTCTCGAGGACGGGGAGCAGGAAACCCTGCTGTTCGAGTGCGCGGTAGGGGGTGCCGAGCTGATCGAGCAGGGCGACGCGCGCCATCTCGAACCAAGGCAGGTAGTTGCCGTGGTAGGTGACGCCCATCGCATCGGTCTCGGCGAAGCGGACGCGGGTCTCGACGGTGGCCTGAAGCATGGCCTTGTTCTGGCGTCCGGCGGCGATTTTCCAACGCCAAACGCACCGCCAGAGGCTTGTCCTTGCCCCGGGCGGGTTCCTCGGCTGAAGTCTCGGCATGGGTCAGCGCGAACGTTTCGTCATCTTCCTGGTCGGCGCCTTGCTCGGCGTCGTCCTCCTGCTCGGCGGCAAGTCCTGCGGCAGCGAGAAGAAGACCCAGCTCCGGATGGTCCGCTCTTCCCTGAGCATGGCCCCGATGATGTATGACTACGCCGTGATGCAGAAGGGCTTCTACGGCCCGTATGTCCTTTTCGAGCAGGTCGCCGAGAAACAGGGCGGGGGCAAGGTCCGCACGCTCGTCACCGGCGGTACGCGTCGCTACTCTCCCGAAGGCAAGGAGCTCCCCGAGGAGCACATCCTGATCAAGGAGACCTACGCCGCGGGCGTCGCCCTCGCCGAGCCGGGTCCCGTGGAGTCCTACGAATTCACTTTTGCCGACCGCATCGCGATCAAGCTCAAGCCCGGCCATCAGGCCTCCGAGGTGAAAGTCGCTTCCGGTGACGTCGCCGCGGCTTGGGCGGGCCACGAAGAGGTCCTGCTTCGTCTCGATGCCTGGCGTAAGCTGCCCGGCGGAGCCCCCTGGGGTAAGCTCGAAACGCTGGTCCGTGAATTGAACGGCCACCCGGCCGTCGCCGAGGCCAAGCTCGTCCGGATCGACTGGGTCGCCGAGGCTGACCTGATCAAGGCGAACTCACCCAAATGAGCACGACGCTGCAGCGCGAAGGGGGTCTGACCGTAGCGCTCAGCTTGGCGGTCAACGTGGTCATGGCCGCAGCGAAGCTCAGCGTGGGCTTCATCGCTTCTTCGCAGGCCCTCGTCGCCGACGGCATCCACTCGCTCGTCGATATCGCCAGCGACATCGCCGCGATCATCGGCCTGAAGTTCGCCCACCTCCCGAAGGACGATGACCATCCTTACGGCCACCACCGCTTCTCGACCTTGGCGACGATGCTCATCTCGTCGTTGGTGCTGCTCTTCTGCCTTGGTCTGGCCTGGCAGTCTTTGTCGGCTTTGGTGCAAGACGTTAAGACGGAACCGCCTGGTCTCGCCGCCGCGTGGGTCGCCGCCGGCGCGTTACTCATCAAGGAAGGTTTCTACCAGTATGCCCGCCGGCAGGCTGAACGCCTCGGTTCCCGCCTACTCATGGCCAACGCCGCCGATCATCGCGCTGACGCCATCGCCTCGCTACTTGCGCTCGTCGCCGTGGTCATCGCCAACCTTTCCCCTGAATGGAGCGTCCTCGATAAGGTGGTTGGCCTCGTGCTGGCCGGCTGGCTGGGCGCCGAAGGCATCAAGCTCTTCAAGGGCTCCTGCTCTGATCTCCTCGATACCGCTCCCGCGGCGCACGTTCTACACGACCTGAGCGAACACATCCTGGCGGCTCCGGGTGCCAAGGGCTTCCACGCCTTCCGCGCCCGCCGGCTAGGCGACCGCTTTGAGGTGGATTTCCATCTGCAGGTCGCCGAAGGCGCCACGGTCGCCGAAGGCCACGCCATCGCGGGTCGGATCAAGTCGGACATCCTTCGTTCCCACCCCGAGGTCATTTCGGTGCTGGTGCATGTCGAGCCGGACGCCCCGGAGCATCGTAAGCAGGACGGCCACCACGGTTTCAACGCCTGAACGCGGGTTGCCTTCCGCGGTCAGCTGGTTTGGATGGGAGTATGAGCTTGCCCCGTCTCTTCGTCGCGTTCTGCGCCATGGCCGTGTCACTGCGTGCCGCGCCGGCGCCCAACGTCGTCTTCATCTTCGCCGACGACCAGCGCGCCGATACCATCGCGGCCCTGGGTAATCCGGTCATCAAGACTCCTAACCTCGATCGCCTCGTGAAGCGCGGCGTGGCGTTCAACCGGGCTTACATGCAAGGGGGGAACCAAGGGGCGACGTGCGTGCCTTCGCGTGCGATGCTGCTCTCGGGCCGCTCGCTCGCCCAGATCGACGAAAAGCTGATTAAACACGAAACCTGGCCGCACGCCTTCGGCCAGGCCGGTTACGCGACCTTCGCCACGGGTAAGTGGCATAACGGCCCGCCTTCGATTTCGAAGTCCTTCCAGCAGGCGAAGGCGCTCTTCGTGGGCGGCATGGTCAATCCGCTCAAGGCTCCGACCAGCGACCTGCTGCCGACCGGCAAGCTGACGCCCGGCAAGGTGGCGCCGAAGCACCTCTGCGAAGAGGCCACCGATGAGACCTTGGCTTTCCTGAAGTCCCGCGACGGGAAGCAGCCGTTCTTTGCTTACCTGGCCTTCGACGGCCCGCACGACCCGCACATCGTGCCTGAAGGGTTCCCGATCGATTATGCGCCGGCCTCGATCCCTCT
>JBILHF010000105.1:0-4669 GCA_044350605.1 Opitutales bacterium | reverse complement strand
GACGAATTCGACGGCAGCAGCGCCCGCCAGTGGACGACCCTGCAGTTCCAGCCGCGCACTCCCGCGATGCCGGCCGTCGACGGCAAAAAGGTCGCCCGCCAATACGGCAACTTCAACCTGAAGTCCAAGGGCGGCTTCGGACCCGAGATCGGGATGGTCCGCACGCTGGCGACGAAAGAATCTCGTCCGCTCGCGGTCATCAAGACGGCCTTCAGCGGCACCTCCGTCGCGGCCGACTGGAACGTCGGACTACCCGGCAAGGCCGACGCGTGCTACCGAGCGATGATCGACGAAGCCAAGGCCGCCATCGCCTCCGCGAAGTCGAAGGACGTGACCCTGCGTCCACGCGCGTTCGTCTGGGTGCAGGGTGAGAGCGACGCCAACGCGAAGGACGCCCAGGCCTACGTGGCCAATCTCTCGGCGATGCTGAAAAGCCTGCGTACCGAACTCGACGCGCCGGACCTGATCCTGCTCCTCGGCGTCAACACCCGCTTCGGCAACGGCAAGAACGCCTTCATGCCGAAGGTCATCGCCGCCCAGCAGGAAGTAGCCGCCGCCCTGCCCCGCGCCCGCTATGTCGACACCGCCGGCGCCGAGACGCTCCCGCCTTCGCACACGCACTTCACCGCCGCGGGCACGCTCGAGATCGGGCGTCGCTACGCCGAAGCCCTCCTTTCCTTCGAATCCGCCAAGTAGACCATGCGCCCACCCCTCCTGCTCCTGACCTTCGCCGCCCTCGCCGCCGAGGCCGCCCCGAAGCTCGACTTCAACCGGGACATCCGCCCGATCCTATCCGACAACTGTTTCGCCTGTCACGGCTTCGACGCCAAGAAGCGCAAGGCCGACCTCCGGCTCGACACCGCGGAAGGCGCCACTGCGATCAATGACGGCGTGCAGGCGATCAAGCCGGGCGACCCCGATGGCAGCGAACTGATCAAGCGCCTCCTCACGAAAGACCCCGAAGAAGTGATGCCGCCGCCGGAATCGCACAAGAAGCTTACCCAGGCCCAGATCGATACCCTGCGCCGCTGGATCGCCGAAGGCGCGCCCTACCGTAAGCACTGGAGCTTCGAGCCCCCGGTGCGTCCGCCGGTGCCCGCCGCCGCAGCCGGCACCTCGCCGATCGACGCGTTCCTGCAAGCGGAACTTTCCGTCAAGGGCCTGCGTCCAGGCCCCGAAGCCGACAAGGCCCGCCTTCTTCGCCGCGTGACGCTGGACCTCACCGGCCTACCGCCCACGCCCACCGAGGTCGAAGCCTTCCTCGCCGATAACTCTCCGCAGGCCTACGACAAGGTCATCGAACGTCTCCTGGCCTCCTCCCGCTACGGCGAACACATGGCCCGCGGCTGGCTCGACGCCGCCCGCTATGCCGACACCCATGGCCTGCACCTCGACAACGAGCGCAGCATGTGGCCCTACCGCGACTGGGTCGTGAAGGCCTTCAACGACAACCTACCTTTCGACGTCTTCACCACCTGGCAGCTCGCCGGGGACCTCCAGCCGAACGCGACCCGCGAACAGCGCATCGCCAGCGGCTTCAATCGCTGCAACGTGACCACCAGCGAAGGCGGTTCCATCAACGACGAACTTCTCTTCCGTTACGCCGTCGACCGCACCGATACCACCATGGGCGTCTGGATGGGCCTCACCGCCGGCTGCGCGGTCTGCCACGACCACAAGTTCGATCCGGTCACGACCAAGGAGTTCTACTCGCTCTACTCGTTCTTCTACAGCGCCGCCGATCCGGCCATGGACGGCAACATCCTGCTGACGCCTCCGGTGCTGATGCTGTCCACTCCCGAACAGGAGAAGAGCCTCAAGGACTTCGATGCCAAGATCGCCGCGCACCAGAAGGCCGTCCGTGACGCCATCGCCTCCCTCAAATACGTCGACCCCGCGACACTCACGCCGCCCCCGCCCGTCCGCACCGGCGAGACGGTCTGGTTCGAGGACGCCTTCCCCGAAAAGGCCAAGGTCAACGGCACCGGCGGCGCCACCACTTTCGTCGAAGCCAGCCAAGGCCCGGTGCATAGCGGCAAGCGGGCGCTCAAGCGCACGGCCAAGGGCGTCGCGCAGGATTACTTCGAGAACGGGGCCGCGTTCGTGATTCCGCCTAACGGCGTCATCTCCGTCTGGACCTACCTCGACCCCAAAGACGTCCCCAAGGCGATCATGCTCCAATTCCACGTCGGCGGCTGGAACCACCGCGCGTTCTGGGGTGAAGAAGGCGCGATTCCCTTCGGCAAGGTCCGCACGCCGGAGAAGGTGAACATGGGCAAACTGCCCGAACCCGGCAAGTGGAGCCAGCTGAAGATCGATATCACCAAACTTGGTCTCAAGCCAGGCATGAAGGTCGACGGCTTCGCTTTCACGCAGTTCGACGGCACGGTCTATTGGGACCGCCTCGCGATCAACCATCGCATCGAAGAGGCCAAGGACGTCCAGTGGTCCTTCAAATTCTGGTCCGAGAAGAACCAAGGCTCCCGCGTGGCCGAACTGCCGGGCGACCTCCAGACCCTCGTCCGCGGCAAGAAAGCGGCACTATGGACCGACGCCGAGCGCAAGCGTCTGCTCGACTGGTGGCTGGAGAATGAATTCCAAGGCGGCCGGGAACAGCTCGACGGCCTGCGCGCCGCGAAGCTCGCCGAGGAATCGCGCAAGAAAGCCCTGAACGACATGATCCCCGCGACGCTCATCATGGCCGAACTCCCGCAGCCCCGTCAGGCCAAAGTGATGATCCGCGGTCAATACGACAAGCCCGGCGAAGCGGTCTCCCGCGGCGTACCCGCGGCCTTCCATCCCCTGCCGAAGAAAGAGACCTACGACCGCCGCGACCTCGCGGCCTGGCTGCTTTCGCCGGCCAATCCGCTGACCGCCCGCGTGACGGTCAACCGCTACTGGCAACAGTTCTTTGGCTACGGTCTGGTCAAGACCAGCGGCGACTTCGGCTCGCAGGGTGATTCACCCAGCCACCCGGAACTCCTCGACTGGCTGGCGGTGGAATTCCGCGAGAACGGCTGGGATGTGAAGCGCCTCGTGCGCCTGCTCGTCAGCAGCGCCGCCTATCGTCGCTCCGCCGCAGCCTCACCGGAACTCCTGACCAAAGATCCGGAGAATCGCCTCCTCGCCCGCGGTCCGCGCCATCGCCTCGACGCCGAGGTCATCCGGGACCAGGCCCTCTTCGTCTCCGGCCTGCTCAGCCCGCGCATGGGCGGCAAGGGCGTGCGCCCCTACCAGCCTGACGGCGTCTGGGAACCGGTCGGCTTCACCGGCAGCAACACCGCCCGCTACACGCGCGACACCGGCGAAGCGCTCTACCGCCGCTCGCTTTACACCTTCTTGAAGCGCACCGCGCCGCCGCCCTCGATGGTCACCTTCGATGCGCCCGCCCGTGAGGCGAGCTGCGTCCGCCGTGAGCTCAGCAACACGCCGTTGCAGGCGCTCGCGCTGCTCAACGATGTCCAACACGTCGAAGCCGCCCGTGCGTTCGCCCAGCGGATCCTCAAGGAAGGTGGCGCCACCGATGAGACCAAGGCCGCGTTCGCCTGGCTGACGGCCGTCGGCCGTCGTCCTGCCGCGAGCGAGACCCAGGTCACCCTCGACGCCCTCCGCGCCCACCGCGCCCGTTACGCCGCCCAGCCGGCCGACGCGACCAAGCTGATCACCTTCGGCGAATCCAAGCCCGACGCCTCCCTGCCCGCGCCCGAAGTCGCGGCGTGGACCCTCACCGCCAGCCTCCTTCTCAACCTCGACGAGACCCTCAACCGATGAACGACCCGATCCAAGACCACCTGCGCCTCCTGAACCGCCGAAGCTTCCTGAGCACCGCCGGACTCGGCGTCGGCGGCGTCGCCCTCGCCGGCTTGCTCTCCCGCGAGGCCCAGGCCGCGAACACCGTGCACAAGCCGCTCGCCGGCTACCCGCACTTCGCCCCCAAGGCCAAGCGCATCATCTACCTGCACATGAACGGCGCGCCGTCCCAGCTCGACCTCTGGGACTACAAGCCGCAGCTGGAGGCCCACTTCGACAAGGACCTGCCGGAGAGTATCCGCAACGGTCAGCGCATCACCACCATGACCTCTGGTCAGGCCCGCTTCCCGGTCGCCCCAAGCCAGTTCAAGTTCGCCCAGCACGGTAAGTCCGGACGCTGGATCAGCGAACTCCTCCCGCACACCGCGAAGGTGGTCGACATGCTCGCGGTGATGAAGTCGGTCAGCACGACCGCCATCAACCATGACCCGGCCTGCACGTTCGCGATGACGGGCAATGAGATCCCCGGTAAGCCGAGCATCGGCTCCTGGATCAGCTACGGCCTCGGCAGCGAGAGCGATGACCTGCCCTCGTTCGTCGTCCTCACGCCCAAGAGCGTCGGCGGACAGGCGCTGTTCACGCGCATGTGGAGCAGCGGCTTCCTGCCGACGCGTCACACGGGCGTGGCCCTCCGCTCCGGCGGCGACCCGGTGCTCTATGTTCAGAATCCGCCCGGCGTGCAGCCCGGCGACCGCCGCATCACGCTCGACGCCCTCGCCCAGCTCAACGCCGCCGGCCACCGCGAACTCGGCGACCCGGAGACGCTCACCCGCACGGCCCAATATGAGATGGCCTTCCGCATGCAGGCCAGCGTGCCCGACCTGACCGACCTCTCCAAGGAGACCCCGGCCACGCTCGA
>JBILHF010000103.1:0-4688 GCA_044350605.1 Opitutales bacterium | reverse complement strand
CTTCGAAGGTCTTCGCCAAGATCACCTGCCGCCTCGTCCCGGGCCAGGATCCGGCCGACATCCACCGCAAGGTCGCCGCGGCCATCCATGCTCGCGCGCCGAAAGGCGTGCGCGTCGACCTCATCGAAATGCAGGGCAACGCGGCTTACTTCGTCTGCCCGCCGGATCGTCCGAATACTCCGGCCGGCCAGAATCCGATCCTCGCCAAGGCTTTCCGCGAGGCCGACAAGGCCATCGGCGAAGCCTTCGGCAAGCGTCCGCTCTATCTCCGCGAAGGCGGCAGCGTGCCCATCATCGGCGACATCCGCCGCGAGACTGGCCTCGACTCCGTCATGATCGGCCTGTTCACGCCCGAGTCGCACCTCCATGCGCCGGACGAGAACTTCGAACTCGTCATGGCCGAGCGCGCCGTGAACGCCTACGAGAAGCTTCTCGAGCGACTCGCCGGGTCCGAGCGCGGCCCGCGCTGAGTCCGGAACGCCGGGTTAAACACCTGTTTCCCTCGGTTTTCGAGGGTCGACGGGCTGGTTTACCCTTCCGCTTTCGCGGATAACCCTTCAATCTCCGGGCATTCACCATGGCTGTCTTCCGCAAGCGTACGCACACCCCGACTCCTAAGAAGAAGGATATCCCGGCGGGTCTCTGGACCAAGTGCCCGCAGTCGGGCGAGATGGTCTACACGAAGGACCTCGAAGCCAACTGGAACGTCTTCCCGGTCAGCGGCTATCATGACCGCCTGACGACCAAGCGCCGCATCGCCCTCCTGATCGACGAAGGCACCTGGAAAGAAACCGACCAGAAGCTGGCCTCCAAGGACCCCCTTAAGTTCACCGCTGGCGGTTCCTACCCCGAGCGCCTCGCCCAGCACCAGAAGAAGTCCGGCCTCCGCGATTCCGTCGTCTGCGGCCACGGCCTGATGGACGGCCTCCCGGTCTCCCTCGCGATCATGGACTTCTCGTTCATGGGCGCCTCGATGGGCTCCGTCGCCGGCGAGAAGGTCACCCGCGCCATCGAGCGCGCGATCAAGCTGAAGTGCCCTTGCGTCGTGGTCTGCGCCTCGGGTGGCGCCCGCATGCAGGAGGGCATCCTCTCCCTGATGCAGATGGCCAAGACCAGCGCCGCCCTCGCGAAGCTCCGCGCGGCCGGCCTGCCTTACATCGCCGTCCTCACCAATCCCACGATGGCCGGCGTCATGGCCAGCTACGCCACCCTCGGTGACGTCATCGTCGCCGAGCCGGGCGCGCTCATCGGCTTCGCCGGCGCCCGCGTGATCAAGGAGACGACCAACCAGGACCTGCCCGAAGGCTTCCAGAGCTCAGAGTTCCTCCTGAAGCGCGGCCTCATCGACATGATCATCCACCGTAAGGAGATGAAGTCGAAGCTCGCCAGCCTTCTCCGCGCCCTCGCCCACCGTAAGGTGAAGGTGAAGGCCGTGAAGAGCCGCGCCTGAGCGCGACCGCCGCGGAGATGACTCCCGCCGAGACGCTCCGCTGGCTGACGGGACTGCGTAACCTGGGTTCGCGCCTCGGCGTGGACCGCATGCGCCTGCTCTCCGCCCGCCTTGGCCAACCCGAACTCGCCGCGCCCTGCATTCACGTCGCCGGCACCAACGGCAAGGGTTCGACGTGTGCGATGATCGAGGCGATCCAGCGCGCGCATGGCCGCCGCACCGGCCTCTACACCAGCCCGCATCTCGTCTCCATCGGCGAACGTATCCAGGTCGACCGTAAGCCGCTGACCGATGCCGAAGTCGTCGCCCACGCCGAACGCCTGCGTCCGCATTACGAAGCCATCCGCGCCCTGGACCCGGAAGACGCGCCGACGTTCTTCGAACTGATCACCGCTGCGGCGTTCGTCGAGTTCGCCGCCCGCCGCGTCGACGTCGCCGTGCTCGAGACGGGACTCGGCGGCCGCCTCGACGCCACCAATGTCTGCGCCCCGGAGGTCTGCGTGATCACGTCGATCGGACTCGATCACCAGGAATACCTCGGGCCCACGCACGCCGCCATCGCCGGCGAGAAGGCCGGCATCATCAAGCCGGGCATTCCTGTCGTCATCGGCGACCTCCCGTCCGAAGCCGAAGCGGTCGTCGTCGCTCGCGCTCGCGAGGTCGGTGCGGCGCATTATTTCGTCCGCGATCGTTTCCCGCAGGGCCTGCCCGAGACCAGCCTGCCGGGCGAACACCAGCGCCGCAACGCCGGCGCGGCCCTGCTCGCCTGCGAGCTCGCGACGCGTCTGCCGATCGACGAAGCCAAGGCGCGCGCCGCGCTCCTCGACGTCGAATGGGCCGGCCGCTGGCAGTCGCACCGTCTCGCCGACGGCCGCCGCCTCATCATCGACGGCTCGCACAACGAGGAAGGCGCGCGCGTGGTCGAGCCGCTCCTCGCCTCGCTGCCTTCGCCGACGCTCATCGTCGGCGCGCTTGGCGCCGAACGCGCCCGTCCGCTCATCGAGACCGCCGCGCGTCACGCCACCCGGCTGGTGCTGGTCCGGCCCGACAACGAACGCGCCTGCTCCGTCGACGAGCTCGCGGCCTTCATCCCCGCCGGCTTCCGCGGCGAGGTCCGTCGCGCGTCCGTCGCCGAACTCTTCCCGTCGCCCGCGACCTGCTCCGCCGAAGGCGAGACGGTCGTCGTGCTCGGCTCTCTCTATCTTGTCGGTGAAGTCCTCGCGCGTCTGCGCGGCCAAGGATTGCCCGACGCCTGGCAGGACCGCCTGCCGCCCGTCCGATGACCGACTACTCCTTCGTGCCGCCGAGCAGCACCACGCCCAAGGTGGATCCGGCGGAACTGCCGAAGTGGCTGATCCAGGAGGATGACGACTACATGGTCTTCGACAAGCCCGGCTGGCTCGTCTGCCATCCGTCGAAAGACGGCCCGTGGTCCTCGCTCGTCGGCGCGGTCAAGGAATGGAAGCAGATGGACGTCTCGCATCTTGTCAGTCGCCTCGACCGCGAGACCAGCGGCGTGATCCTCATCGCCAAGCATTACGACGCCGCGTCCGCCGCGCAGACCGCGATGGAGCGCCGCATGGTGCTCAAGACCTATTACGCGCTGCTCAAGGGCGAGCTCAAGGAGCCCGTCATGGTCGACCAGCCGCTCGGGCCCGACGAGACCAGCCAAGTCGTGGTGAAGACCGCGGTGCGCGAAGGCCCGGGCACGTTACCCGCGGCGACGTTCTTCGAGCCGGTGCTCGTGCGTAACGGCTATACCCTCGCGCGCGTGCAGCCGCACACCGGTCGCAAGCACCAGATCCGCGCCCACGCGTTCTGGCTCGGGCTGCCCGTCATCGGCGACAAGCTCTACGGCGGCGACGATTCGCTCTACATGGAATTCGTCGCGCACGGCTGGACGCCTCGCCTCGGCGCCGCGCTCGAGATGGGCCGCCAGGCTTTGCACGCCGCCAAGTTGGAATTCCGCTTCCCGCCCCGTATCACGCGGACTTTCACCTGTCCCCTCGCGCCGGATATGCGGGAGTTCGTCATCGCGAAGATGGGGGTGGCTGGGGAACTAGTTGACACGTTGACAAGTTGACAAGTTGGCAAGGGAGGCAAGCGCGGTGAAGCCGCGAGGTGACACGTGGGCAAGTTGACAAGTGGACAAGGAAGCCAAAGCAGAGAGACAGCGCTCAAAGGGAAACCGGAGACCGGATGATTGGCTGGGGTCATTCATTAAGCCCGCAGCATCCATTCCGGTTTCCGGTCTCCCTTTGCCTCTTCCTCTGCATCGAGGTAGGGACGTGATCACTATCGCGTCCTAAGTTGTGACACGTTCGCCGAATGGTGAACGCAAGGTAGGGGCGTGGCTACGCCGCGCCCTTTTTATATCGGAGGGCATGACGTAGTCCTGCCCCTACCTCCGGCCACCATTCGGCGGCCTGGCCGGATGCGATGTCATCGCATCCCTACCCAAGGCAGAGACAATTTCAGGTCTCGGGTCTCGGCCGTCGGGAGCCAGGTTCAGGCGTTCAGGTTCGGGTACAGGTTCAGGACCTGAATTTTGCCCCGTACCCGCACCTGTACCTGATAACCCGTACCAGAGACCTGAGGGCCGAGACCTGGGACCCGAAGATGCGTTCCACTTTTGCACCTTTGCACAGGCCGTAGGCCGATTTGCACTTTTGCACCTAGGACAGCACGCGGTCGCGACCTCTACCCATTGCCTTCCTTGTCAACTGGCCCACTGGCCAACGGGTCAACTAACGTTGCTTCGTTCATCCATGACACAACGCCGCGGCATCCACTCCCTCCGCCCCGGCTTTACGTAACGCCACGGCACAGGCATGCAGAGTCGCGCCGGTGGTGAGGACGTCGTCGATGACGACATAGCGGACCGAGGGATCGACGGACTTCCCGTCGGCCACGATGAAAGCCCCGGCGACATTCTTCCGGCGCTCTTGCCGGCCGAGCCGGGTCTGCGAGAGGGTCTCGTGCTGCTTGCGGAGGAGCGATTCCGCCCGACACCCGGCGACGAGGGCGGCGAGCCGCCCGGCGATCCGTTCGGCTTGGTTATACCCGCGGTCCCGCCGGCGGGCGGTGTGCAGTGGCACAGGCACCAAGACGGAACCGGCCAGATGGCGCCGGAAGACTTCGTCTTCGACGGCGGCCGCGGCGAGATCGTCGGCCAGGAACGGGCAGCGCTCATACTTGATGCGGTGGACGATCCTGCGGGCGGGACCGCGGGCGCGGA
>JBILHF010000104.1:0-4688 GCA_044350605.1 Opitutales bacterium | reverse complement strand
TCGACACCTTCCCTTACGGCGGGATGACGACTACCCTCGACGCCCTCTGGATGGGGGTGCCGGTCGTCAGCCTCGTCGGCGAACGCAATCTCGGACGCGCCGGTTTGAGCATCCTGAACAACGTCGGGCTGGCGGAGCTCGCCGCATCGGACGTCGTCGGCTACGTGGACGCCGCGGTGCGCCTCGCCGGAGATCAAGTCCGTCTGGCCGCCCTGCGCGCTTCGCTCCGCGAGCGCATGCGGTCCTCGCCGCTGCTCGACGCCGAGGGTTACACCCGCAAGGTCGAGCAGGCTTTCCGTGACATGTGGGTCGATTGGTGCGGACGACAGGGCTAGTCGTTGGCTTTGTCCTGCGATAAGCGTTGTTTCGCGGGACAAAAGCGGCCGTCTCCTGAAAGTCTCAGGAACAAGGCCCCCTCGGGGGTTGTCATCCCTTGCGGGAACGACATACCCATCGGCACCCCACCGCCCCCCTTCGGACCCCGTCTTTTCATGAAGCTCCTGCTCCCTCTCTTTTTCGCCTCTCTGGCCTTCGCGGCCGAGGAGGCGCCCGAGGTCCGTCTGGCCGACAAGCATCTGCAGCTCTTCAAGGAGAACTGCGTCTCCTGCCACGGCCCGGATAAACAGAAAGGCCATTTCCGCATCGACCAGCTCTCCCTGAAGGTCGACACCGTGGAGACCGCCGAGCGCTGGCAGAAGGTGCTCAACCAGATCAACTCGGGCGAGATGCCGCCGGAACAGGAGAAACAACCCTCCGCCGCGGCCAAGACCGAGCTGCTCGACGACCTTTCCAACATGATGGTCGCCGCGCGCAAGAAACTGGGCGACCAGAACGGCGTCATCACGATGCGCCGCCTCAACCGCCGCGAGTACCGCAACAGCCTCCGTGAACTGCTCGGCGTGGAAATCAACGTCAGCGAACTCCCGCCCGACGGCGGCTCGAGCGGCTTCGACACCGTCGGCGCCAATCTGTTCATGTCGGCGAACCAGATCGACCAGTACCAGCAGCTGGGCCGGGAGGCGCTGGAAGAAGGCTTCGCCTGGCAGCTGTCCGCCGACGTCCGGAAGAAACTGCACTACGAGGGCGAGACCATCACGCCCTTCGTGCGCAAGTTCATCCAAGGCCAGATCGAGGCCCAGCAACAGGCGATCAAATGGAAATCGGCTGTCGAGGCGGCCGCGGCTAAGCCGGAAAACGCCACCATCGTCGCCCAGGTCAGGAAGGAGACCAACACGGGATACAAGCCCAGCAGCGAAAGCCGCTTCCGTCGCGAGTGGGCCCGCATCCCGGGCGCCCCTAATCCGCGCGACTTCGGCTTCGACAAGAAGGGCGAGAACGACGCCGACCTGGCGAACGAATCCCTCGGCGCTCCTTGGCTGAAGTATCATCAATACTACGCCGGCATGCCCGACGTCGATCGCGGCGCCTACCTTGGCACGCATACGCACCACCCCTCCGTCATCAACCTGAACTATATCGAGATCCTGGTGCCGTTCGACTGGCCGGTCGGCGACTATGTCGTCCGGGCCCGCACCGCCGCCGTGAAGGATGCGCCCAAGGAACGGCGCTTCCTCGACTTCGGCATCCACGCCCGCACCGCCAAGGTCATGGCCACCCGCGAGATCTCCGGCACCATCGAGAACCCCCAGGTGGTCGAGTTCCCCCTCACCCTCACCCGCGGCAACGCGACCGCCCGCGACAACCGCCTCGTGTATCTCCGCGAGAAAGGCAGCTGGGACGACAACGACGAAGGCGGCCGCAAACGCACCGAAGCCGTGAAGCGCAACGGCGTCGGCCCCGAGCTGGCCCTCTGGGTCGACTGGGTGGAAATCGAACGTCTGCCTAATTCTGCGAAGCCCAAACCTCCCGGATTCGTCGCCCTGAACCTTCCGCTCGATGACAAGGCGCCAGCGCCGACCACCCCGGAACTCCGCGCCGCGCTGGAGCGTTTCGCGACCGAAGCCTTCCGCGGCGCGAAGCCACCGGCGAGCTACCTCGACCGCCTGCTGGCCTTCTACGACGTCCGCCGCAAGGCCGGCGATAAGCCGACGGCGGCCCTGAAGGAGACGCTGGCGCTCGTCTTGTCCTCGCCGATGTTCATCTACCTCGCGGAACCTGCCCCCGACGACAAGAAGCGCGCCCTCAATGACCAGGAACTCGCCGTCCGCCTCTCTTACTTCCTCTGGTCCGCCCCGCCCGACGCCACCCTCCGCGAGCTGGCCCGGAAAGGCGAACTCTCTAAGCCCGGCGTGCTCGCGGCCCAGACCGAGCGCCTGCTCGCCGACCCGCGCTCGAAAAGCTTCCTCCAACCCTTCACCAACCAGTGGCTGGGCATGGATCGCTTCGATTTCTTCGAAGTGAACCGCGCTCTCTATCCCCGTTTCGACACCGGCACCAAGGTCGCCGCCAAGGGCGAAGTCCATGAGACCATCGCCCACGTGATGCGTACCAACGCCAGCCTCCGCGACCTCCTCAAGGCGGACTATGTCGTGATCAACCGCATCCTCGCCCACTACTACGGCATCGAGGGCGTGAAGGGCGACGAGTACGAGAAGATCAGGCTACCGGAAGACTCACCCCGCGGCGGCCTCCTCGGCATGGCCGCCATCCACTTCATGGGCGGCAACGGCGAGCGCACCAGCCCTGTCGAGCGTGGCGCCTGGGTCCTGCGGAAGCTCCTCCACGACGCACCCCCGCCCGCTCCGGCCAATATCCCCGCCCTCACCCGCCTCGCCGGCCAGGCGCTCGAGACCAAGGAACGCCTCCGCGCCCACCAGGAGGATCCTCAGTGCGCCAACTGTCATCGGAAGATCGACCCGATCGGCTTCGGCCTGGAGAATTTCGATGCCGCCGGCCAGTGGCGCACCACCGACAGCATCATGGCGCTCGATGCCCTCGGCAAACCGGACAAGAAGAGCCTCAAGACCTGGACCATCGAGCCCGCCGCCGCCCTTTACAAGGGACCCGCCTTCAAGGACTACTTCGGACTCCGCGACATCATCGCGTCGAAGCCGGACGCCTTCGCCCGCAGTTATAGCGAGGCGCTCATCGAATACGCCCTCGGACGCCCGATCGGTTTCCGCGACCAACCGCTCATCGATACGATGATCCGCGAAGGCGCGGGTAAGGACTACGCCGTCCGCCAGTTCATCCACACGCTCATCGCGAGCCGTGAATTTCACACCAAATAACCTTACCCCATCATGAGCCTCCCTCATACCCGCAGGCACTTCCTCCGCTCCAGCACCGCCCTCGTAGCCTTGCCGGTCCTCGCTTCGCTGGGGTTCCAGCGCTTCGCTTCCGCCGCGCCCGCGCCCACGCCGCCCAAGCGGCTCATCTTCCTCGGCTTCGGCTGGGGCATCACCACCGAGAGCTGGTTCCCCGACGTGAAACAGGCCGGCCAGGATTACACGATACCCGCCGGGCTGGCTCCGCTCGCCCGCCATAAGGCCGACTTCTCCGTCGTCCAAGGCCTCTGGAACAAGTATTCCAACGACGGCCACTGGGGCAGCACGATGTGGCTCTCCGGCGCCAACCGCTTCGCGGAAGCCGGCCAGACCTTCCATAACAGCATCTCGGCCGACCAAGTCGCCGCCGCGCAGCTTGGGCTTTCGACGCGCTTCGCCTCGCTGCAATTGAACGGCGCCGAAAACGGCGAAGCCTCCGGCCATGGTCCGGGTCTTTCGATGGCCTGGAACGCCTCCGGCAAGCCTGTCGCCGGCGAGAACGGGCCCGTCGCCGCCTACCACCGCCTCTTCGCCAAGGATAACACGCCGATCGCCCAGCAGAAGGCCATGCTCGCCCAGCGCCGCAGCGTGCTCGACACGTTCGTCGAGAACGCCCGCGACCTACGGAAGAATCTTTCCAAGAACGACAGTCAGAAGCTCGACGAGTACTTCCAAGGCATCCGCGAGATCGAAGTCCGCCTCAGCAAGGACGAGCAGTGGCTCGGCGTGCCGCAACCGAAGACCGACCTACCCGAACCTCCTCCCGGTCTCGCCGGTCGCGAGGAGATCAAGATCATGTACGATATCATGATCGCCGCGATGCGCACTGACAGCACCCGCGTGATGACCTACCGCCAGCCGGTCAGCACCTTGCTCACCAGCATCGGCGTGAAAGTCGCCCCGCACGACATGAGCCACTACCATTCCACCATGGGCGAGAAGCTCGAGGCCTCCCAGCGTCGCGACCTCGCCCAGAGCGAACTCCTCGCCGGCTTCATCGATAAGCTCAAGTCCACCAAGGAAGCCGACGGCAGCTGCCTCTTCGACCATGTCGCCTTGGCTTACGGCAGCAATATCCGCACCGAGCACAACCTCGACAACTGCCCCACCCTCGTGACCGGCCGCGGCGCCGGCCTGAAGCTGGGCCATAACATCATCGCCCCGAAGGACACCCCGCTCTGCAACGCTTGGCTCGCCATGCTCCGCGGCGTGGGCGTGAAGGCCGAACGCCATGGCGACAGCTCGGGTGAACTGACGCAGCTGATCGCCTGAGCAAATCGTCGATGAAACGCATCCTGGCCGCGCTCCTGCTCGCCCCGCTCGTCGCCGTCTTTGCGGCCGACGCGCGCAAGCCCAACATCGTCATCCTCTACGCCGACGACCTCGGCTACGGCGACGTCCACGCCTATAATCCGACGCGCGGCAAGATCCCGACCCCGCATCTCGACAAGCTCGCCTCGC
>JBILHF010000102.1:0-4708 GCA_044350605.1 Opitutales bacterium | reverse complement strand
GGTGGCGACCGGACGGGTCGCGACGGGGGCGGCCTTGATGACCGGCTCAGGGGCCTTCTTGGCGGGCTTCTTGTCGGCCGCCTGAGCCACTGCACCTAAGGCGAGACAGCTGACCAAGACCAGACGAGGAAAGTGTCTCATAAGGTGATTCTATGGATTAAACCCCAGAGAGGGACGAGTGGTTTCACTAGACTTAAAGATAAAGGGCCACCCGCCAACCACCCGGGGAAAGGCCTGGGCACCAAAAAAGGCAGGAATTCAGCCTTACTCTCCGGCCTGCAGCGCGTCGGTGAAGAAAGCCACCCCCAGGACCAGACCCGTCAGCACGTCGCTCAGGCTGCCCAGCAATGACAGGATGCCTGGTTCGACGGTGGGGCTGAACAGCAGCTGGATCGAGAAGACGGCGATGACTCCAGCCATCAGCCAGGAAGCCCAGCGCTGGTAGCAGAACAAGCCGACCATGCTGACGAAGAAAAGAAACAGGCCGGCACCCCAGAAAAGGAGTCCGATGAAATCGGCGATCCCCCATTCCCCCGCACTCTCCTGATGCACCCAGTCAGCCAAAGCCTCCGGCAGCAGCTTGTCCGCGACGAAGGCGATGCCGATGGAAAAGACGATCAGACCAAAGAGTGCGACGAGCAAGAAACGCAGGACGAGCCGAGCCTTGGATTTATCCATACTCTTATTTTTACCCACTCCCCACCCTCCGCAACGCGAAACCCCTGCAATGCCTCACGCTTCCTACC
Organism: Opitutales bacterium; assembly: GCA_044350605.1. Classification (GTDB taxonomy): domain Bacteria; phylum Verrucomicrobiota; class Verrucomicrobiia; order Opitutales; family UBA953; genus UBA953. The sequence goes on along the minus strand of JBILHF010000102.1, from coordinate 3,962 downwards.
CCTACCCCCACCCCTACCCCTCCAACCGTCGCGCAACGCGCGACATCACTCCACCACCAAGACACCACGCATCAACTGCGAGTGCCCCGGGAATGAACAGAGATAGGGATATCGGCCCGGCAACTTAGGCGCGGTGAAATAAAGGGTAGTCTGCTTACCAGGATCGAGCAGCCGGCTATGCACGATGACGTCTGGCGTGTCGGGCACGTAATGACGGTCCGCACCGTCCGGCATGGAAACCATCAAGGCCGCGGCGGCCCCCACCTTCTCCTCGGCACCAGGCTGGACTAGAACCCAATTGTGCGGCATCACGTCCGGATTCTCGAAGGTGAGCGCGACCGACCGGCCGGCCTTGGCCTTGAGCTCCTTCTGGACGTAATTAAGCGCGGTGCCGGCCTGAAGCTTCAACGTGACCGGATCAGGGCCGCACATCTCGGTTTCCCAACGTACGGCACGTGCGCCTTTGGTCGCTACGGAGACATGACCGTGCGACTCCTTGGCGATCGGGCGATAGCCGTTGAACTCCTTGAAAGGAGCGCCAAGGGCGTGCGCCGAGAGAAAGACCGCGGTGCTGGCGCCGCCACCTAGCTCGACCTGCAGGTGGACCTGGCTCGAGACGGTCAGCTGAGGGATTTCCAAGAACAGCTGGTAGCCACCCTCCGCGAGATGCGCCGAGGCTACCTTTAACACGTCGTGTCCCGCGACCGACGGATGACGGACGGAATACTCAGGCGATCCGTAGGACCGCCCATAAAGGTAATTCCAAGCCTGGGCAAAATGACGATCGGCCTGAGCGGCCTCGGCGCCCAAGGGCGCATCGAATCGCAGAATGACTCCGTTATCGCGGACTTCGTGCCCGACGAGCACAGGGGCACCGCCGACGTGACGAATCCGCTGTAGACTGCCGTCATCAGGGGTGTAACTGCCCCACCCCTGCATGCCGCTTACGTAAAGATGCCCATCCTTTCGGTTAAAACGCAGATGCTGGGCGCCCGAACGCATCGCGCCGCTCAGACGCTGGGCAGACCCTTGCCAGACGCCTCCGGCCTTCTGCCGGCTGACCATCCACACGCTGCCGGTCCCGAAGGACGCATGCAGGAGATTACCCTTACCGCTGAGCTTAGGCCAAGCGTCGTCGCCCAGGTAAACCTGCCCTGAGCTGGAGTTATCCTCGCCACGGGGCAGCTGCAGCAGAGGGACGGTCGGTGCCTTGCCGTCCCGCGGTCCGCCCGCGCCAAAATGGGCGCCTTCATTGAAACCGATCTCGATCTCGCAGATCGCCGAGGCGGGCGTCCAATCGCCCTCCTGCACGCTGCTGCTGACGAAACGGCCCGTCATGTCGACGCCGATGCCGTTAGGATTGCGCAGACCTGTGGCGAGGACTTCCACCTTGTCCGGCGGGGTCAGCCTGAGCACCCCCTGCTTGCCGGAGGCGGTGTAGAATCTTCCCTGACGGTCCCTATCCAGTCCGACGATGAAGTCGTGACCGCCCGGCGATGTCTCATAAGCGGACATCACGTTCTCATAATAGTCGGCCTCGCGATCGCCGTTGAGATCATGCAGGCGGGTGATCTGGTCGCGTCCCAGCACCAAGACTTTTCCGTCCACGACCTTGAGCCCCAGCGGCTGGTGGAGGCCGGTGGCATAGCGCTTCCAGGTCACCTTGCGCAGGCCGGCGTCCAATCCGCCGACCAACCAGACCTCTCCGGTCATGGTGCAGACGGCCGCGGACCCGTCTTCGAAGAAATCGAGGCCGCTGATGAAGAACAACGTGCCATAAGGATTATCAAATGGCACCTGAATGGTATCCACGGCGAACGGCTTGCGGTCGCCGACGGTTCCCTGGGTCTCCAGCTCACGCGTCCAATGGGCCGGCCCACCTAGCGTCAATGGCCGGAGCTTAGCCTCATCTTCCTCCCACGCGGAGATCAGCCGACGCTTACCGTCGCGCTGATAGGCGAAGACGACTTCTTCGCCGTGACGATAGAGCCCGAGATAACGGTCGCCCGACTTCGCCACCGGAGGCTTCTGAGCAAAGGTGATCGTCCCCGCTATGGCCGGCCCCGATGCCATGCCGTGACGGGCTTCGCTGAGTTTGACGAAGCCTCCCTGCCAACGAAGCGGGAACGAGAGGCTGACGGGATCGAAACAGGCGGCTTCGTCTCCCTTCTTCACGGCGATACCTTTGGTCACCATCACGGGTCCGCTTCGGAGCACGCCGCTGAACAGGACGCCTTTGTCCGCAAGATTCCAACGGCCGTCCTTCCACGTGACGGCATCGTTCTGATTCCCCCAGTGCCCCTGCCTGCCGCCGTCTAAACCAGGGTAGCTGGGGATCAGGGTCACGTCCTTCCCACGGAAAGCAGCGGCCTGCTTGGCATAGAAATCAAAGATGCGGTCACGGTTGACGTCATGACCGGCGAAGACGTCGTCCGAAGCATCCAAGGGCGCCTTGGCAGGATCATAAGCAGGCATGGCCGGGGCCGGCGGCGGGACATGGACCGCCCCCAGGTCATCGAACGACCAAAGCGCGATGGTGTTATCCATGCGCGACCGCGGGCCCTCGACCTTGCGTGGCTTCATGACTCCACGGGAGATGCGCACGTCATCGATCGACCCATCGCAACCAAGGGTGCCTTCGACCAATCGACCGATGGCGACCTGATCCGGTAACGGACCCGAAGCGGCGACCGGCGGCTTGCGGGAGAGCACTTCGCGACCGTCGACCCACATCGTCACGGCCTCATCGCTGAAACTGACGAGCAGGTCGTGCCACTTTCCATCCGTGATATCGACCTGACTCTGATACTCGCCACCGCGGCCCGGCAGATAGACGCTGAAACGTCCGCTTCCGGCGTAACCGTAGATCTCCCAATGCCGCGAGCTGGCCTTAGGTCCTCCGGCCGCAAGGATGTTGAAGCGCTGCTTGCTCTCCAACTTGCAGCGAAGCTCGACGGTGAAAGGCCAGCGGAAATATTCCTCCGTCGCCGGGTGCACCCATCCTCCCCGCAACGCCTTGGCGAACTCCGGAGACAAGGAAGGGACACCTCCCGCCACCGCGATTTTGACCGGCATCGCCACCGCCGGCTTGGACGCATAAGTGCGATACTTCGGCTTAGGTCCGGGCGGAAGGTCATCCAGCTGCGGGACGAGGTGACGAAGCCCGTCGAGGTTATCCCGCAGTCGCCCTTCGGCATCCTCCATGGTGTGATTAAGAATACCGACCGGCCCCGCATATCCGCTGGCCCGTACCTGACGCAGCACCTTGAGGTCCTCCGTGCCGGCGCCGATCGGCAGGATCTTGCGGCCCTTCGTGTCACCGGCGATGTCCATGCCGTTGAGGTTCAGGCAGAGCAGATGCGGCAGCATGAGCTTCAGCGCCTCGTCGATCCTGCCGAGATGTCCGTGCCCATGGTGCAGGTTGTAGACGATGCCGACGTTCGTGACGGCGTGGCTCTTCTTTAGGTATTCGCAGACAGCGACCATGTTCTCCGGCTCACCGGACCATCCGCCGTGATTATAAATAGCGACCTTGCTGCCGATCTTCGCGGCCTTGGCGATCACGGGCAGCAACCCTTCGGCCGCATTCTTCACCTTGGCTTCCTGCGTGTCCCCCTTGTTGCCGGCCATCACCCAGATCTGCGGATGCAGCTGGTGCTTCTCGAAAAGGGCGAAGGCTTGGTCATGCGTCGACCAGAAGGCGAAGAACTCGATGCCATGCTTCTTATAGGCGAGGATCTCGGCCTCGAACTCGGCGACATGCTCCTGCCGCCAATCATAGGCGACCTTGGTCAGGCCCATCTTCGCCACCATCGCGGCCCGCTGCTCCGGCGAGCGCTTCTGGTTGTCGAACGGGACGATGCACCAAGCCACCAGGTTCTTGGTCTCATAGATCGGCTCGGCCCTGAGGCCGGCGAAACCGACTAAAAACAAAACCAAGAGCAGCAGTCGGGTGGCTTGCC
>JBILHF010000098.1:0-4796 GCA_044350605.1 Opitutales bacterium | reverse complement strand
ACGTCCAAGGCGTGCGTCGTTCCGCCGAGGAACAGCAGAAGCTCTTCAAGTTGCCGGAAGGTTTCGAGATCGAGCTCTTCGCCAAGGAATCCGCCGACTTCGGTAAGTTCATCATGCTGATCTTCGATCAGCAGGGCAGGGCGTGGTCCAGCACCGCGCTCGAATACCCAGTCGACGCCAATGAGAACCCCGCCGCCGCCGAGGCGCTCTACAAGTCCAAGGCCCGCGACAAGGTGATCGTCTTCGACAAGCCCTTCGAGCCGGGCGTGCGTCAGCCGCGCGCCTTCGCCGACGGTCTGGCGATCCCCGAAGGCGTCCTGCCTTATAAGGATGGCGCCGTCGTCCAGCATGGCCACGACGTCGTCTTCCTCCGTGACACCGACGCCGACGGCAAGGCCGACGCCCGCGAGGTGCTGTTGACCGGTTTCGGCGTGCAGGACTCGCACCTCTTCCCGCACCAGTTCACCCGCGCCCCGTGGGGTTGGTTCTGGCTCGCCCAAGGCGCGTTCAATTCCGGTAAGGTCACCTCGAGCAAGGGCGACGTCACCGACTTCCCGAGCACGCGTATGGCCCGCTTTCGTCCGGACGGCAGCTTCTTCGAGCCGACCAGCGTCGGTCCCTGCAACATCTGGGGCCTCGCGCTGACCGGTGAAGGGGAGGCCTTCATCCAGGAGGCCAACGACTACGGTTACCCGGTGATGCCGTTCCATGAGTACGCGCTCTATCCCGGCTGCGCCGATCGCCTCGCGAAGTCCTATCAGCCGCCTTTCCCGGTGCAGGCTCCTGATTTCAAGATGAGCGGCAGCGGCCTGAGCGGCCTCGCGCTTTCCGACGTCGGCGTCTGGCCCAAGGGCTACGACGGCGTGATGTATGTCGCCAATCCGATCACCTCGAAGGTGAACGCGGTCCGCCAGCATCGCGAGGGCTCGGGCTATCGCCTCGAGAAACTCGACGACTTCGTCACCTGTGACGACCCGTTCTTCCGCCCGATCGCCATGACGATGGGTCCGGACGGCTGCCTCTACGTCATCGACTGGTATAACAAGATCATCAGCCACAACGAAGTCGCCCGTAACCATCCCGACCGCGACAAGCAGTCCGGCCGTATCTGGCGCATCAAGCCGAAGGGCTTCGTCCCGCCGGCCGTGCCCGACTACACCAAGCTTTCTTCGTCCGACCTGATCGCCCGTCTCGGCTCGAAGATCGCCGGCGACGCCCATCTCGCCTGGCAGACCCTTGCGGACCGTCGCCCTGAAGAGGCGACCACCGCCACCTTGTCCGCGATTGCCAGCGATGCCTCGGCTCCCGCTGCCCGCCGCATCCAGGCTCTCTGGGTCCTCGGTGAACATGGCCAGAAGGTCGGTCCGCTCGCCGAGCGTCTGCTCGCCGATCCGAACCGCAACGTCCGCCGCGAGGCCGTGAACGCCATCCGCCACCTCGGTGCCTGGTCGCCGCATTTCGAAGCGCTGGCGAAGCTCTCCGCCGACCCCGATGCGGAAGTCCGCGCCGCCGCCATCAAGGCTCTCGGCGAGGCTTCCGTGAAGCACCCCGCCGCGCTCGGCGTCATGATGCGTTTCGCCGGACCTTCGCTCGAAGGCCCCGTCGCCCCGGATCGCCGCGGCAAGCCGATAAAGGTCGGCGCCGCCTACGAGCGCGACTTCGAGCGCTTCCTCGTCCGCATGTATCTGGAGCGTCAGCCCGAGGCCGTCGCGGCCTTCCTCGCCTCTCAGGAGGCCAAGGCGCTGCCGGCCGAAGGCCGCATGTTCGCCGCGCTCGCGCTCGACCCTAAGGTCGGTGCTCCGCTCATCGCCGATCTCGTCGGCCAGCTGGACCGCGCTCCGGGCCCGGATGAACTCTTCGCCGTCGCCAAGACGCTCGACCAGCCGACCAGCGTCGCCGTGCTGCGCAAGCTCCTCGCCGACGCCGCCGTGCGTAACCGCGTCGTCGAGCTCCTCCTCGTCTTCCGCACCGACCTCGATGCGACCAAGGTGGGCCCTGTCGTCGCCGAGGCCGCGCAGGCCTTGCTCAAGCAGGGCGTCGCCGAGCGTGCCCTCGCGGCCCAGCTCATCGGTGGTTTCCAGCTCCTCGAACTCGAGGAAGGCCTGCTGGCCCTCGTAGTCCGTGATGATTCTCGTCGCGAGGCTCTCCTTGGCCTGCAGCAGTTGCGCACGACGAAGCCCGAAGCGGTCACCGCGCTCATCGGTACGGCTCCGGCGGAGATCTCCCAGCTCGCGCTCCGCGCCTTGGTGGCTTCCCGCGCTCCGCAGGCTTCCGCGCTCGCGATGAAACTTTACCCGACCCTGGCGGTGAACGACCGCAAGGTCGTGCTCGACGGCATCAGCGGCACGAAGGCGGGCGCGAAGGCCATCGCGGCCGGCCTGGCCGACAAGACCGTCGCGGTTGCCGACATCGAGACCCCGGTGGCGGAGAAGCTCGCCATCGCCCTCGGCGACAGCCCGGAGCTCGCGGCCGTCTCAGCTCAGCTGGGCGGCGTCTTCCGCAGCGTCCTCGCCCTCGACGGCAGCAATGAGGCCGTCGCGAAGTCGGGTATCGTCCTCAAGGGCGCCTTCACGGTGGAGACCTGGGTGCGTCTCGACGGCAAGGTCGACAACAACGACAGCATCCTCGGCGTCGCCGGAGCCTTGGACCTCAATTTCGCGGGCGGAATCTTCCGCGCCTACATGGGCGGCAAGATCCATGACGCCGTCGTCTCGTCCAAGCCGACCTCGTCCGGCATCTGGACGCACGTCGCGCTGACCCGCGACGCCGCCGGCATCCTGCGCCTCTATCAGGACGGCGAGCTCACCGGCACTTCGAAGACGGCCCAGCCTCATGATCTCCCGGGACTGACCATCGGTTGGTCCACGCCGAAGGGCGGCACGCAAGGCGCCTTCGCTGAATACCGGATCTGGAACATCGAGCGCAAGCCGGCCGAGGTCCGCACGAACATGACCCGCACCTTCGCGGGCGAGAAGCTCCCGGACTCGCTGGTCTTCGCTTCGGCGAGCGGCGACGCGGCCTGGGGTAAGCTCGGCAAGGGCGCCAAGTTCGTGCGCACCACCGACGCTCCTCCGCTCCTCAACGCCGAGCAGTTCGCCGCCCTCGAGCAGAAGACCGCCCGTTTCACCGCGCTGTCCGCGAAGGCCGGCGACCCCGCGAAGGGCAAGGCCCTCGTCGCGCTCTGCCAATCGTGCCACATGATCAACGGGCAGGGCGGACTCATCGGTCCCAACCTCTCCGGCGCGGGCGCGATGGGCATGGAGGCCGTCATCCGTAATATCATCGAGCCCAATGCCGCCATCGAGGCCGCCTACCGCATCTTCCAGGTGAAGCTGAAGGCCGGCGAGGTCATCGAGGCGTTCTACGTCTCCGAGGACGCCACCGCCTACGTCATCCGTCAGGCCGGCGGCGCCGACCGCCGCGTGCCCAAGGCCGAGGTGGCTTCAGCGAAATACCTCCGTCGCTCGCTCATGCCGGAGGGTCTGCTCGACGGCTTCACGGACGAACAGGTCACGGACCTCTTCGCCTACCTGAAGACGCTTAAATAAGCCCTACTCCCGCCCCTACCCCTACCCCTATCCCTACCCCTATAGGGCCTTCTTCGCTTGCCGAGGGGGCGTAGGGGCTTACGCCTTGTGGGATGTCCGTCTGGTTCAATCCTGCCCGCGAAATCGACGCCCTGCTGCGCAAGGCGGCCGCTTCCGTCCCCGGCCTCGAGGCCGATTTCAATCCCGAGCTGAAGCCGTCTGATCCGCGTCACGCCGACTTCCAGGCCAACGGCGTCCTCGCCGCCGCCAAGAAGGCCAAGGCTAACCCGCGTGCCCTCGCCACCGCGCTGGTCGAAGCCGTTCGCGCCCAGGGCGGACTGGACGACAAGATCGTGCAGATGGAAGTCGCCGGTCCGGGCTTCATCAATTTCAAGCTCACGCCCGCCGCCCTCGGCGCCTGGCTCCGCGAATATCGCGACGAATCCAAGTGGCGCGCCGGCGCGGCCCGTCTGATGGGCGGCCGCAAGGTCGTCATCGACTATCCTTCGCCGAACACCGCGAAGCAGATGCACGTCGGACACCTCCGTCCGATCGTCATCGGCGAGGCCGTCGCCCGCCTCATCGAGTTCTGCGGCGCCGACCTCGTCCGTGACAACCACATCGGCGATTGGGGCACGAACTTCGGTATCCTGATCCTCGCCATCCGCCGCGCCGGTTTCCAATTGGACGCCAAGAGCCCGACGGCCCTCGAAGACCTCGAGCGCCTTTACAAGGAGGGCAGCGCCGCCACCAAGGCCGACCCGGCCCTCATGGACGCCGCCCGCGCCGAGCTCGCGAAGCTCCAGTCCGGCGACCCCGCCAACACCGCCCTCTGGAAGGAGATCGTCGAGGTCTCCAATGCCGCCTGCCAGCGCATTTACGACCAGTTCGGCCTCAAGACCGACGTCATCCTCGGTGAATCCTTCTACCGCGACAAGGTCGACCAGGTCTACTCGGAGCTGGCGAAGCACAAGCTCGCCGAGGAAAGCGAAGGCGCCCTCGTGGTCTGGCACGACGAGGAGCCCCGCTTCTCGCGCGACGCCGAGACGAAGATGCCCTTCATCGTCCGCAAGAAGGACGGTTCTTCCAATTACGCCTCCACCGACCTCGCCACGCTTCTCTATCGCACCGAGCACTTCAAAGCCGACGAAATCGTCTACGTCACCGACGGCCGCCAGCAGGATCACTTCCATCAGCTCTTCCTGACCGGCGCCAAGTGGTTCAAGGCCTCTGATCGCAAGCTGCCGCGTCTCCGTCACGTCTGGTTCG
>JBILHF010000099.1:0-4796 GCA_044350605.1 Opitutales bacterium | reverse complement strand
CGAACCAGACGTGACGGAGACGCGGCAGCTTGCGATCAGAGGCCTTGAACCACTTGGCGCCGGTCAGGAAGAGCTGATGGAAGTGATCCTGCTGGCGGCCGTCGGTGACGTAGACGATTTCGTCGGCCTTGAAGTGCTCGGCGCGATAGAGAAGCGTGGCGAGGTCGGTCGAGGCGTAGTTCGAAGAGCCGTCCTTCTTACGGACGATGAATGGCATCTTCGTCTCGGCGTCGCGCGAGAAGCGGGGCTCCTCGTCGTGCCAGACCACGAGGGCGCCTTCGCTTTCCTCGGCCAGTTTGTGCTTCGCCAGCTCCGAGTAGACCTGGTCGACCTTGTCGCGGTAGAAGGACTCGCCGAGGATGACGTCGGTCTTGAGGCCGAATTGGTCGTAAATGCGCTGGCAGGCGGCGTTGGAGACCTCGACGATCTCCTTCCAAAGGGCGGTATTCGCGGTGTCGCCGGACTGGAGCTTCGCGAGTTCGGCGCGAGCGGCGTCCATGAGCGCCGGGTCGGCCTTGGTGGCCGCGCTGCCCTCCTTGTAAAGACGCTCGAGGTCCTCGAGGGCCGTCGGACTCTTGGAGTCCAACTGGAAACCGGCGCGGCGGATGGCGAGGATCAGGATGCCGAAGTTCGTGCCCCAGTCGCCGATGTGGTTGTCGCGGACGAGGTCGGCGCCGCAGAACTCGATGAGGCGGGCGACGGCCTCGCCGATGACGATCGGACGGAGGTGTCCGACGTGCATCTGCTTCGCGGTGTTCGGAGAAGGATAGTCGATGACGACCTTGCGGCCGCCCATTAGGCGAGCCGCGCCGGCGCGCCACTTGGATTCGTCGCGATACTCACGGAGCCAGGCGCCGAGGGCGGCAGGCGTGAGCTTGAAATTGATGAAGCCCGGACCGGCGACTTCCATCTGCACGAGCTTATCGTCCAGTCCGCCCTGGGCGCGGACAGCTTCGACAAGGGCGGTGGCAAGGGCGCGCGGGTTGGCCTTGGCCTTCTTGGCGGCGGCGAGGACGCCGTTGGCCTGGAAGTCGGCGTGGCGCGGATCGGAAGGCTTCAGCTCGGGATTGAAATCGGCCTCGAGGCCGGGGACGGAAGCGGCCGCCTTGCGCAGCAGGGCGTCGATTTCGCGGGCAGGATTGAACCAGACGGACATCCCACAAGCCGTAAGCCCCTACGCCCCCTCGGCAAGCGAAGAAGGCCCTATAGGGGTAGGGATAGGGGTAGGGGTAGGGGCGGGAGTAGGGCTTATTTAAGCGTCTTCAGGTAGGCGAATAGGTCCGTGACCTGTTCGTCCGTGAAGCCGTCGAGCAGACCCTCCGGCATGAGCGAGCGACGGAGGTATTTCGCGGAAGCCACCTCGGCCTTCGGGATGCGACGGTCAGCGCCGCCAGGCTGACGGATGACGTAGGCGGTGGTGTCCTCGGAGACGTAGAACGCCTCGATGACCTCGCCGGCCTTCAGCTTCACCTGGAAGATGCGGTAGGCGGCCTCGATCGCGGCATTGGGTTCGATGATGTTGCGGATGACGGCCTCCATGCCCATCGCGCCCGCGCCGGAGAGGTTTGGACCGATGAGTCCGCCCTGCCCGTTGATCATGTGGCACGACTGGCAGAGGGCGACGAGGGCCCTTCCCTTCGCGGGGTCGCCGGCCTTCGCCGACAGCGCGGTGAAACGGGCGGTCTTCTGCTCGAGGGCGGCGAACTGCTCGGCGTTGAGGAGCGGAGGAGCGTCGGTGGTGCGCACGACCTTGGCGCCCTTGCCGAGCTTACCCCAGGCGGCGTCGCCGCTCGCCGAAGCGAAGACGAGCGAGTCCGGGAGCTTCTCGCCCGCGAAGGTGCGGGTCATGTTCGTGCGGACCTCGGCCGGCTTGCGCTCGACGTTCCAGATACGGTATTCGGCAAGGGCACCCTGCGTGCCGCCCTTCGGCGTGGACCAACCGATGGTCAGGCCGGGGAGATCATGAGGCTGGGCCGTCTTCGAAGTGCCAGTGAGCTCGCCGTCCTGATAGAGGCGCAGGATGCCGGCGGCGTCACGCGTGAGGGCGATGTGCGTCCAGATGCCGACCGAAGTCGGCTTGGATGAGACCACTGCGTCGTTGATCTTGCCGCCCATGTAGGCGCGGAAGACGCCGCCCGCGAAGTTGAGGTCCAGGACTCCGACCGCACCGAGGAGGCTATCGTTGTTGTCGATCTTGCCGTCGAGACGCACCCAGGTCTCCACCGTGAAAGCGCCCTTGAGCACGATACCCGACTTCGCGACGGCATCATTAGTGCCGTCAAGCGCGAGGACGCTACGAAACACGCCGCCCAGCTGAGCAGAGACGGCAGCGAGCTCCGGGCTGTCGCCCAGGGCGATGGCGAGCTTCTCCGCCACCGGCGTTTCGATGTCGGCGACCGCGACGGTCTTGTCGGCCAGGCCGGCCGCGATGGCCTTCGCTCCGGCCTTCGTGCCACTGATGCCATCGAGCACGACCTTGCGGTCATTAACAGAAAGGGTCGGGTAAAGCTTCATAGCGAGGCCGGAAGCCTGCGGAGCACGGGAAGCCACCAAGGCGCGGAGCGCGAGCTGGGAGATCTCCGCCGGAGCCGCACCGATGAGCGCGGCGACGACGTCCGGCTTGGTCGTGCGGAGCTGCTGCAGGCCAAGCAGAGCCTCGCGACGAGAATCATCACGGACTACGAGGGCCAGCAGGCCTTCCTCGAGTTCGAGGAGCTGGAAACCACCGATGAGCTGGGCCGCGAGGGCACGCTCGGCGACGCCCTGCTTGAGCAAGGCCTGCGCGGCCTCGGCGACGACGGGGCCCACCTTGGTCGCATCGAGGTCGGTGCGGAAGACGAGAAGGAGCTCGACGACGCGGTTACGCACGGCGGCGTCGGCGAGGAGCTTGCGCAGCACGGCGACGCTGGTCGGCTGGTCGAGCGTCTTGGCGACGGCGAAGAGTTCATCGGGGCCCGGAGCGCGGTCCAGCTGGCCGACGAGATCGGCGACGAGCGGCGCACCGACCTTCGGATCGAGCGCGAGCGCGGCGAACATACGACCTTCGGCCGGCAGCGCCTTGGCTTCCTGAGAGGCTAGGAAGGCCGCGACGGCCTCGGGCTGACGCTCCAGATACATGCGGACGAGGAAGCGTTCGAAGTCACGCTCGTAGGCGGCGCCGACCTTGATCGGCTTGCCGCGGCGATCCGGGGCGACGGGGCCTTCGAGCGAAGGTCCGGCGAAACGCATCATGACGCCGAGCGCGGCAGGGTGCTTCACGGAAGCCTCGCCGAGGGCCTTGATGGCGGCGGCGCGGACTTCCGCATCCGGGTCGGCGGCGAGCTTCGCCAGCGCTTCGAAATGCGGCGACCAGGCACCGAGGTGCCGGAGGGCGTTCACGGCCTCGCGGCGGACGTTGCGGTTCGGGTCGGCGAGCAGACGCTCGGCGAGCGGACCGATCTTCTGGGCATGCTCACCGAGGACCCAGAGGGCCTGGATGCGGCGGGCGGCAGGAGCCGAGGCATCGCCGGCGAGCGCGGACAAAGCGGCGGTGGTCGCCTCTTCGGGACGGCGATCGGCGAGCGTCTGCCAGGCGAGATGGGCGTCTCCGGCGACCTTCGAACCGAGACGGGCGATCAGGTCGGACGAAGACAGCTTGGTATAGTCGGGCACGACCGGCGGCACGAAGCCCTTCGGCTTGATACGCCAGATGCGGCCGGACTGCTTGTCGCGATCGGGATGATTACGGGCGACTTCGTTATGGCTGATGATCTTGTTATACCAGTCGATGACGTAGAGGCAGCCGTCCGGACCCATGGTCATGGCAATCGGACGGAAGAACGGGTCATCGCAGGTGACGAAGTCGTCGAGTTTTTCGAGGCGATAACCAGAGCCCTCGCGATGCTGGCGGACCGCGTTGACCTTCGAAGTGATCGGATTGGCGATATACATCACGCCGTCGTAGCCCTTGGGCCAGACGCCGACGTCGGAAAGCGCGAGACCGCTCAGGCCGCTGCCGCTCATCTTGAAATCAGGCGCCTGCACCGGGAAAGGCGGCTGATAGGACTTCGCGAGGCGATCGGCGCAGCCTGGATAGAGAGCGTATTCGTGGAAAGGCATCACCGGGTAGCCGTAGTCGTTGGCTTCCTGGATGAAGCACTCCCCTTCACCGGTCAGCGCGAGGCCCCAGATGTTGCAGGGACCGACGCTGGTCGGCTCGAAGAAGCTGCCGTCCGGACGGAAGCGGGCCATGCGCGTGCTCGGGAAGTCGGTGACGTCTCCCTTGCTCGAGGTGACCTTGCCGGAATTGAACGCGCCTTGGGCGAGCCAGAACCAGCCCCACGGAGCGCGGGTGAACTGGTGAGGGAAGAGGTGAGAATCCTGCACGCCGAAACCGGTCAACAGCACCTCGCGGGCGTCGGCCTTGCCGTCGGCGTCGGTGTCACGGAGGAAGACGATGTCGTGGCCGTGCTGGACGATGGCGCCGTCCTTGTAAGGCAGGACGCCTTCGGGAATGGCCAAGCCATCGGAGAAGGCTCGCGGCTGACGCACGCCCGGCTCGAAAGGCTTATCGAACACGATCACCTTGTCGCGGGCCTTGGACTTGTAGAGCGCCTCGGCGGCGGCGGGGTTCTCATTGGCGTCGACCGGGTATTCGAGCGCGGTGCTGGACCACGCCCTGCCCTGCTGGTCGAAGATCAGCATGATGAACTTACCGAAGTCGGCGGATTCCTTGGCGAAGAGCTCGATCTCGAAACCTTCCGGCAACTTGAAGAGCTTCTGCTGTTCCTCGGCGGAACGACGCACGCCTTGGACGT
>JBILHF010000097.1:0-4843 GCA_044350605.1 Opitutales bacterium | reverse complement strand
TGGCGCCTTGGCTGAAGCGCGTCTGTTCGGCTTTCACGAGGATGGCGGACAGCTCGACGTTACGCTTGGCGGCGCCGAGCAGTTCATGGGCGGCGGCCAAGGCGGACCAGCCGTCCTTGACCTCGACCCGGATACGGTCGCGGACGAAATACAGGTCCTGCTCGAGGCGACGCAACTCGGCCTCGGAGACCTGCGTGCGACCCAAGGCCTCGTTCCGTTGGATGGGCAGGCGGAACTCGAGACCGGCGCGCGACTCGTCACGACGGAGATCGTTATAAGGTCCGTCGCCCTGGTTACGGGTGATCCCGAAGGTCAGGTCGAGATTAGGCAACGTGGCATTGCGGGCGAGGCGCAGGTCGACCTCGACCTTCTCCTTGAGCAACCGGACCCGACGGAGTTCGGGGCGCAGTTCGGCGACGGCTTCGAGCAAGGAGACGTCCCCCATCCGTTCGGGGAGTTCGGCGGCAGGCAGATCCTTAGGCAGGCGTTCGCGGGCGGGCGTGATCGGCTGGTCGTCCGGACCACGGTAGAACAAGGAAAGTTCCAAGGCCGCGGCCTCGAAGCGGCGGCGTGCCTGGGTCGCGATCAGTTGGCGGCTCACGATAAGACGCTCGTTGTCGGTGACGACGATCGGGGCGACCATCCCCTTCTTGGCCTGCTCAGTCAGCGCGGCGGTGCGGTCTTCGGCCACCTTCAGCTGCTCACGGGCGACGGTCTCGCGGAGACCGGCGGCCGCCCACTGATAATAGGAGCGCGTGGCGGAACGGATGATATCGAGCTGCTGGCGCTCGATGAACGGGTCGGCCAGATTCAGGTCCAACCGGGCCTTCAGCCGCTCGGCCCGCTGGCGGTCAATCGGTCCGTCGCGGAGCAGGTTGAAGCGCAGGCCCGCGCGAAATTCGCCGTCCCGTTGGGTACGGTCCTTGTCGTAGTCGGCCAACAGGCCGCTGCTGCGACGATAACCAGCGAAGACATTCGCGCCCCAGAAAGGCAGGCGCTGCTCCAAGGCGACATCAGTGGTCTCACCATCATAATAGCCCTTAGGGGTGATTCCCGCCCGCAAGGCGAAACCCAAGTCGAAGGCTCCGTCCGCCTGACGCAGGCGTCCGGCGGCGATGTCCTGCTCGATCATCGCGATGAGCAGGGGCGGATAGCGCTCCTTGACGCTCGTGAGCACCTCCGGCAGGCGCAAAGGCTCCGCCGCGATCAGCCAGGCCGGCAGCCAGGCGATGAGCGCGAGCCACCTCACTTCTTCGCCTCCTTGCCGGGTTCATCCATCGCGACGACCGGCGGGAAGCCGTTGAGCTGACGCCAGATTTCCTTCCAGAGAGGCACCTGCTGGAGCAGGACCCAACCGTTGGCGCGGACGCCTTGGCGCAGCCAGCGGTTGCCCGGCCACCCGACTTTCGTCGGCTTGCCGTCACGCATCACGATGTCGGCGTCCGGAGCCACGACCACGCGGAACTTTCCGGAGGGATCGCCGGCGGCGTCGACGAAGACGACTTCGCCGCCGAACGTGCCGATAGCCACGCTCGGCCAGCCGACGAACTGAATGGCGGGCCAGCCTTCGAACTGCAGGCGCACCGGGCTGCCGGGGATGACGGTGCCGTCGGGCTTGGTCACCCGGGACTGCAGCAGGGGCATGTCGTTACCCTCGAGCCAGATTTCGACGAAGCGGCTATCGGTCTCAGGAATCACCACGCAGATGGGGCTGCCGGGGCGGAGGTAGGTGCCGTCGGTCGCCTGGACGGAGAGCACGATGCCGTCGCGAGGGGCACGGACGAGCTGGCGTTCGTTCTGGCTGATCTGGACATCGATGACGCCGAGGTCGCGCTCGACGGAGGCGAGGTCCGACTGGGCCGAACCACGCTGGGCGCGCACGCCGGCGATGGTGGCGCTGAACTCGCTCTCGGTGCGGCCGAGGGTCGCTTCAGCGGCGACGAGCGCGGCGGCGCTGCTGTCGCGGGACTGGATCGCGAGTTCGTAATCACGGACCGAGACGAGGCCGCCCTCCTTGAGTTCCTTGGTGCGCGTGAAGTTGAGGGCGGCGGTCTCCGCCGCGATCTTGTCAGCGATCACGCGCTGGCGGGCGGCGTCGACCGACTGGCCGCGGGCGAGCTCGAGCTGACGGACCTGCAGTTCGAGGTCTTCGATACGCCGCCGGTTGGCGGTCTGCCGATCGGACAACGAGGAGCGCTGGGCCTTGAGATTGTTCAGGAGGTTGGGGTCGTTGTCCTGGAGCTCGGCGAGCACCTCGCCGGCCTTCACGCGCTGGCCTTCGAGCACGTACATCTTACGCACGAGGCCCGCGACGGGCGCCTCGACGTTCACGCGACGCTCCAACGGGTCGAAGGCGATGACCTTACCGCTGCCGCGCACGAACTGCTGCCAAGGCAGGAACCAGATGGCCAGCAGGATGGCGAAGAAGCCCAGGCCGGCGATCCGGGAAAGCAACCGGATGCGGAAAGAGGATCCGGCCAGCAGCAAGGCAGGCAGACGGCCGCGCAGGGCAGGAGCGGAGGTGTCGGTGGACGAGCTCATGCGTGGGAAGAAGCGAGGTTGAGGACCGTCGGGCAGCGACGGAGCAGCTGGGGGTCACGGGTGGCCAGCAGCAACGTCCACGGACGTTCCGGGGCCATGACGAGGTCCACGAGATGGGTGGTGTTCTCGGGATCCATGCCGTCGAGAAATTCGTCGATGACGAGCAGCCGGGGACGATGGAGCAACGCGCGGGCGATGAGCAGGCGGTTCCGCTGGCGGCTGGATAGTGGAAGGCCGCCGGTGACGAGCTTCGTGGAAAGTCCGTCCGGCATCGCAAGGACGTCCGACAGCAGGCCGACTTCGGTCAACGCGGCCTGGACCTGGCCGAGGGTGATGTCGGGGCGGCCGAGCCGGAGGTTATCCATCAGGCTGGCGCTCAGGATATCCTGCGAACGCAACACCATGGCCTGGCAGCGATAGGCTTCCAGATTCCATGAGCGCAGGTCGAGACCGTCCACCAGGAGAGTGCCTCCGGTGGGTTCACGCATGGCGGAGACCAGGTCAAGCAACGTGCTGCAACCGCTGCCCTGCGGTCCCGACAAGGCCAGCCGGCCGCCGGCAGGGACTTTGACGTGGAGACCGCTCAAGAGCTCACGGCCGCCCGGATAGGCGAAGGATAAGTCGCGGAGTTCGAGCGAAACTCCGGCCGGATCGCCGACGGGGATCTCGCCGCCCTCACGGTCGGTCTCGAAGTCGACGAGGTGCCCGAGCTTATCGACGGCGGCAAGCGCATCATACCAAGCTTCGAACTGCTTGCCCAGCTTGGCGAAAGAAGCGACGACCGCGCTGACGATGAGTTCGCTGGCGACCAGCTGTCCGAGCGTGAGCTGCTGGCTGAGCACGAGACCTCCGCCCACGATCAGCAAGGCCGCCGTGGCCAGCACCTCAAGGGTGAGCAGGCCGATGATCTGCCGCATGAGCACGCGGAAATGCCAGGCGCGCGCCTCGAGGTAATTACGGGCGAGCTCATCGGTCCGCTCGCCCGCCAAGGCGAGGCCCGAAGGCCCCTTGAACAGGCGCGGGTAGCGGGCGACCTCTTCAAGCCAGCCGACCGCCGCATACTTGCTGCGGGATTCGGCCAGGCTGGAGGCGATCGCGCCCCGACCAAGGACATAGACCACGAAGCCCAGCCCGAGCAGGGTCACGAACATGTAGGCGAGCAGGAACGGGTGGTAGAACCCGAGTACGACCAGGCCGACGACGGCCCCGACGACGATGTTGATGCCGTTCAGCAGGAGCATCGCCGAGCTCTTCTGCACCGTGACGACGTCGAGGAAACGGTTCACCATCTCCGGAGCGTGCACGCCGTCGAGGACCTGCGTCCGGACGCGCGGAAGGCGCCAGGCCATGTCCGCCGAGAGCCGGACGAAGATCCGTCGCTGGATATGCTCGGCGACGACATATTGCAGGCCGCGGATGATCGCGGAGAGCACGAGACAGCCGGTCAGCGCGATGGTGATGAAGATCAGCGCCTGCTGGAAAGGTGTCGACTGCGTGCCGAACGCGAGATTACCGACCACGCCGTTGATGGCGAGAGGCAGGGCGAGGTAGAGCAGGCCGGTGACGAGACTGAAGATGAGGATGGTGGCGATATCCGAGGACTCCGGCCGCATGAGGCCGATGAAGCGACTGATCGGACTGGGATGATGGTCGTGCTGATGATCGTCATCATCCCGCCCCTTGAGCCCCTCGGCCGGCATGGTCGGAGAGACGAAGGCGACCTCGACCTCGGCGTGCGCCGAAGCCAGGCCAAGCTGCTGGACCAAAGCCGTCCGGGTCACGACATAGGTCTTCTCGTCACCATCAAAGGAGGCGAGGCGCTCACGGAAAAGACCGCCGCCGACGACGACGGTGAACCCAATGGCTTCGTTGTGGATGATCAACGGCAACGAGGCCCTGGCCTGCCAGAGGGCCGAGGAGAGCGGCATGCGGCACACATCGGCCTTGAGGCCGACGGAAGGCAAGGCGGCGGCGATACGTTCAAGCGGCTCCTCGTCGGCGTGAGCGGAAAGGGCTCCGGCGATACGCGACGCATCGGGCGCCAGACCGGCCTGGCGGGCGAGGAAGCCGATCAGACGGATTTCCTGTGAATGTCCTTCGTCCGGACCAGAGGAAGACGACGAAGAACTTCCCGCATTCTTGGAGTCAGCCATGGCGCACTGAATCGCTGGCTGACTCGCAAGATGCAAATCAAACTTCCCTTAAAACCTGCCTATGAGGGAAACAATATAGAGGCATTTATGATGCTCTATGCCATCCATAGTATAAATCAGCGAAGCAGGGCGAGGACGTCCGCCTTGAT